>CAYOVU010000264.1:0-7730 GCA_964407505.1 uncultured Acidobacteriaceae bacterium
CCACTCAAAATGGGCCACAATCAAGCACAAGAAGGGCGCGCTCGACGCCAAGCGCGGCAAGATTTTCACCCGTCTGATCAAGGAAATCAGCATCGCCGCGAAGAACGGCGGCGGCGATCCTGATTCCAACCCGCGGCTGCGTGGCGCTATTCTCGCTGCCAAAGCCGAGAACATGCCCGCCGATAACATCAAGAGGGCCATCCAGCGCGGCACCGGCGAGCTGCCTGGCGCCACTTATGAAGAGTTCTCGCTTGAAGGCTACGGACCCGGCGGCGCCGCGGTGCTGCTCGACATCAACACCGACAATCGCAATCGTACGGTGAGCGAAATCCGTCACGTCTTCGGAAAGAACGGCGGCAACATGGCCGAAGCCGGCGCCGTTTCGTGGATGTTCCATAAGAAGGGCGACATTCTTATTGCGAAGACGGTTGCGAAAGAGGACGACCTGATGAACATCGTTCTCGAAACCGGTGGGGAAGATCTGAACGACGATGGCGAGAACTGGGAAATTCTGACGCCTACTTCCGCATACGAGGCGGTTCTGGAAGCGGTGAAGAAAGCCGGCATTGAACCCGTATCCGCCAGCGTCACCATGATTCCGCAGAACTACATCAAGCTGGAAGGCGCCGCGGCCAACACCATGATTCGCTTGATGGAAGCGTTCGAGGAACACGACGACGTGCAGAACGTGCACTCGAACTTCGATATCGATCAAAAAC
Organism: uncultured Acidobacteriaceae bacterium; assembly: GCA_964407505.1. Classification (GTDB taxonomy): domain Bacteria; phylum Acidobacteriota; class Terriglobia; order Terriglobales; family Acidobacteriaceae; genus Sulfotelmatobacter. Next base: position 720 of record CAYOVU010000264.1, read on the forward strand.
TTTTGGAAGAAGTTGCGGGATAGTTCGGCAATCACCGAAAGTCCACGAGCCGCCCTCGACCCGGGCGGCTTTTGTCTTTGCTGAAACTGTGACCAAGCATTCTGCGCGCCGAAGTTTTCAACATGTTCGTGCAAAACACTGTGGAAAAGGGCACCAGTACCTTCGTAAGTGATTCATCAAAGAGGCGCTTCAACATTTTGCACTAGAGCGAGTGCTGGCACTTTCGTGGTACAACTCGCGGCGAAAAAATCTCTTGAAAGTTCGACTCGACAAGCTGCTTGTGGATCGTGCTGTGGCCGCCTCACGCGAGCGGGCGCACGCATTGATTCTCGCGGGCAAGGTTCTGGTGGACGACCAGAAAATCGAGAAAGCCGGCGCGCGAGTCTCCGCGGAGTGCGTTATCCGCTTGCTAGGCGAAGATCTCAAGTTCGTCAGTCGCGGTGGACTCAAGTTGGAACGCGCTCTCGATCACTGGAACATCGCGGTCACCCGGAAGATATGTCTGGATGTTGGAGCTTCCACGGGAGGGTTCACCGATTGCATGCTCCAGCGCGGGGCGGCGCGGGTCGTCGCTGTCGACACCGGCTATGGGCAGATCGATTTCCGCCTTCGTCAGGATGCGCGGGTGCGATTGCTCGAAAAGACCAACGCGCGCTACCTAACCGGCGAGGATGTCGGTGTCTGTGTAGATCTCGTCGCGATGGACGTTTCCTTCATCTCTGCAACACTCGTTCTTCCCGCGGTGATCCCCGCCGCTTTTTCGGCATCGCTGGACGAGCGTCGCGGACGACAAATCGTTGTGCTGGTAAAGCCTCAGTTTGAAGTGGGCCGCGAACATGTGGGGAAGGGCGGCATTGTGCGCGACGAGGCCGCGCAACTCGCAGCTGCAGAGAAAGTCAGGAGCGCGCTGCAATGTCTGGGCGCGGTGGAGACAGATGTCATCGAATCGCCAATTCTTGGCGCCGAAGGCAATCGCGAGTTTCTACTCTACGGGAGATTCTAGTTCTCTGTGAGCCGCGTGCACTCTGTGGTTAAGTTCCCGAATTTCTGTACAATCTCATTTTGCCCATGGTCAGCCCGCACGCATCCTCTCAGAAAACCGCAGCCGTCATTGCGCGACCGAATCGTCCGCTAGTCGCGCAGATTCTTCCCGGGCTTTTCCTGTGGCTCGGGGAGCATGGCTATCAAGTGATTATCGATGACGAGACCGCGGCATATATCTCCGGTCAGCAGGTCGTGTCACGGATGGAAATGGCGGCGCATGCACTCGATCTGGTGGTGGTGCTTGGAGGAGATGGAACCCTGCTCTCTGCCGCGAGGGCCACGGCCGCGGTCGATGTGCCACTGTTGGGCGTCAACCTGGGGTCGCTCGGATTCTTGACGGAAGTGCCCATGCAATCGCTATATCCGATGCTCGAAGCGATTGCTCAGGGCCGAGCCGCGGTCGAGCATCGCTCGCTCATGCAGGTCGAGTTGTTGCGCGGAGACACTGTTCGCGGCAGCTACCTCGTCTTTAATGACGCGGTCGTGAACAAGACCGCGGTCGCCCGGCTCAACACCTACGACCTCTACATCGACAAGGTGTTCGTTTCGAGCTATCGGGCGGACGGCATGATCGTGGCCACGCCGACCGGTTCGACGGCTTACTCCCTCTCCGCTGGCGGGCCCGTGCTCATGCCGACACTCAATGGTTTGGTGATCACGCCGGTTGCACCGCATTCGCTGACCCATCGCCCGCTGGTCGTGCCGGATTCCGTGGAAATTGAAATTGTGCTGCGCAGCGAAGAAGAGCTTGCGTACTTGAGCCTCGACGGGCAACCGGGCCTTGACCTGTGCGACGGCGACCGAGTGCGCTGCTGTTGCTCTGAGCACCAGGTAAAGCTGTTTCGCACGGGATCAGACTTTTTTCACGTGCTGCGGACCAAGCTGAAGTGGGGAGAGCAGCAGATCTGAGTGAGACTTTTGGCGAGCTGCTAGTCACAACTCAGAGCGCAGCAGCTCCGACACTTTTTCCCGCCGCCGGATTACTTTTGCCGACTTGCCGTTAACCAACACCTCCACCGGGCGCGGGCGGGTGTTGTAGTTCGACGCCAGCACCATTCCATACGCTCCGGCATCCAGAATCGCGAGCCGGTCTCCTTCGGCCACGATGGGCAATTCGCGATCGCGCGCGAAAAAATCTCCTGTCTCGCAAACTGGACCGACGACGTCGGTTACTTCGCGTTTCGTGACCTCGGCATTTTTGGGCGAAACCTGACGCATCGTCACCGGGACGATCTCGTGGTAGGCCCCGTAGAGAGCCGGCCGGATCAAATCGTTCATCGCGGCATCGACTACCAGAAATCGCCTGCTGTCGTTCTCCTTGCGGTAGATCACCGACGTCAGCAAAACGCCCGCCGGGCCAACGATCGACCGCCCCGGCTCCAGTACCAATCGTACGTCCAGACCGCGCAGAGGCGTGGCGAGCGCCCGCGCATACGCCGCCACACTGGCGGGGAACTCGAGCCCATTCGCTTTCTCGTAAGCGATGCCCAAGCCCCCACCGGCATCGATGTAGTCGATGCGGTGGTCATCGCTACGCAGTTCGCGCACCAGGTCGGCCACCCGCTCCATGGCTTCTCCGAAAGGGGCGACATCGGTGATCTGCGAGCCGATGTGGACGCTCACCCCGCGTACGTTGAGATAACGCGCACCCGACGCTTTGGCATAGAGTGCGCGCGCCTCCCCGATGGGCACGCCGAATTTATGCTTGCGCAAGCCGGTGGAAATGTAAGGATGAGTTACCGCGGCGACGTCAGGGTTCACGCGCAGCGCCAGCGGTGCCGTCTTGCGGAGGCGCCCGGCGCACTCCGCCAGCGCCCACAACTCGGACTCGCTTTCCACGTTGAAGAGGAGGATGCCGGCCTTCAGCGCCGCGGTTAGTTCTTCGCGCGTTTTGCCCACGCCCGAGAACACAATTTTTTTCGCGGCCTTGCGGTCGGCGGCGAGCACGCGTTCCAGTTCTCCGCCGGAAACCACGTCGAATCCACAGCCCCTCTTTGCGAGCAAACGCAGCAACGTCAGATTCGAATTCGCCTTCACCGAGTAGCAGATCGTGTGTGGCTGGTCGCGAAAAGCCGCGTCGAACGCCTCGTAGCGCTCGCGGATCATCGCCGTCGAATAAACGTAGAGAGGTGTGCCGTGCTCCTCGGCCAACGCCTGCAAGGACACATCTTCGCAGTACAGGATCGACGGTCCGGCCCGGCGCAAAATACCACGCTTCGTCTCACGATAGATAAATCCAGGAGGACGCGGGGCCGGGCTCTGACTGCGCGAGGTCATTTCTTTTTGTGCGGAGAGTGCGCGCCGCCGGTCACGCGGATGGCTACGACGGTCTGATCGTCGAAAGTTTCCACGCCCGCCGAATGTTCGGCCGCAGCCTTGAAGAGCGAATCGACCACGCAGTTCGCCGACTTTCCTGAACATTCGGAGACAATTTGTTCAACTCGGCCGCGCCCGAACAATTCGCCCTTCCGGTTGCGCGCGTCGAGAATGCCGTCGCTGAAAAACACGAACATGTCTCCGGGCTTCATGCGAAACTTGAATTCGTCGTAGTCCGCTTCATCGAACAGACCGAGCGGCAGGCCGGTCGCCTCGATCACTTCATTCTTGCCGTTGTGCACAAAAATCGGGCGAGGCAGCCCGGAGTTCGCCACCGTCAGGGTGCGCTGTTCGTCATCCCAGACCGCATAAATGATCGACACAAACTGCGCTTCGATGCGGCGCTCGGCCAGCGACAGATTCACCGCTGAGAGCATTTCCGCCGAGCCAGGTTCAATCGGAGCATGCGAGCGAATGATTCCGCTGACCAGCGCGGCATAGATTGCCGCCGGCGCGCCTTTTCCGCTGACATCGCCGATCGCGATGCCAAGCCGCGACATCGAGTACGGGATGAAGTCGTACAAGTCGCCGCCGATGGCGCGGGCCGGCACGAATTTCGCGGCCACTTCCAGGTGAGCAAGCTTCGGACTCGATTGCGGCAGCAACCGCCCTTGCAACTCGCGCGCGAGGGATAAATCGCGCTCCAATCGCCGTTCCTGCCGTTCGATCTCTTCATACAGGCGAGCGTTTTCTATGGCGATCGCAATCTGCGCGGCCAGCGTGGTCATGGTGCGCTGGTGCTCTTCGGTAAAGAATCCACGGCGCGTGTGCTCCAGATCGAGCACGCCAATCACTTTACCTTTGTAGATGAGCGGCACGACCAGCTCAGACCGTGTTTCTGGATTGGCTTCAATGTAGCGCGAGTCTTTGCTTACGTCGGGAACAAGCACAGCCTGCTTGCTCTCGGCGGCGGCGCCCACTAAGCCCCGCCCCAGCGGGATTTCATGCTTGAGATGAATATTCTCGTTGAAGCGCAAAGAGAAACGATGCTGCAGTTTCTCTCCGGCAGAGTCCAGCAAAAGGATGCTGAACATCTGGTAGTCGATCAGGCGCCGCACCAGTTCCGCGATCCGTCCGAGCAACTCGTCCAGATTCAGAATCGAAGTGAGTTCGCGCGCGATTTCGTTGAGCAGCAGCAGAATGCGCGCCTGCTTGGTCGTTCGAGTGTAGAGCTGGGCGTTCTCAATGCCGGCCGCCATGCGCGAAGCCACCAGGGTCAGCACATTTACATGCTCTTCCGTGAAGTAGCCCGGCTCGCGCGCTTCGATGTCGATGACGCCGATGACGCGGTTCTTGGTAATCAGCGGGACAGCCAGCTCTGAGCGGACATTGGGGACGCCCTCGATATAGCGCGGATCCTTGGTTACATCTTCAATCAGAACCGCCTGCCGCAATTGCGCTGCCTGCCCGGTGACTCCTTCGCCAACCTTGATGCGGCTACGCTCGGCAAATTCCGGTGGATAGCCGATCTGAAAGCGGAAACGTAGTTCCTGGGTTTTTTCGTTGAGCAAAAGAATGGCGAAGATTTCGTAGTCGATGACCTTGCGGACGACCTCGGCCACCCGGCGCACAGTCGTATCCAGGTCGAGTGAAGTCGCGAGGACGTCGGCAACGTCCAACAGCAAAGACTCGACCGGCAAGCGATCCGGCTTGGAAAGGACTGAACCCATTGTTGGTATGATAGCAGCCGTATGACAACCGCCGCGTTCAGAACCGGGGTGCTGCGCGCGGCACGCCGACCGTCGCTATTCTCTGGGCACGACGCAAATATCGGCGAGATTGCGATACTTCTCGGCGTAATCGAGGCCGAAGCCGACGACGAATTCGTCGGGAATCTTGAACCCAACGTAATCGCCCTCCAGCGGCAGCTTGCGCCGCGACGGCTTGTCGAGCAGCGCGGCCACTTTTAAAGATTTGGGCTGGCGCGCCAGCAGCATTTTTTTCAGATAGGTCATCGTCAGGCCCGTGTCCAGGATGTCTTCCACCAGGATAATGTTCTTGTCCTTAATGGATTGATCGACGTCTTTTAGCAGGCGGACCTCGCCCGTCGAATCCCATCCGCTCTTTAGTTCGCTGGCAGGGCTGGGGCGGTTGCCGTAACTCGAGACCCCGATAAAGTCGAAGGTAGAGTCGAGATGCACCTGCCGGGTCAGATCGGCCAGAAAAATTGTCGCGCCCTTGAGCACGCCGACAAAGATGATCGACTGGCCGGCAAAGTCTTTCGTGATCTGCGCGCCCAACTCGGCCACGCGCTTGGCGATTTCCTGCCGCGAAATCAGCACCTTGAGTTCTGCCATGGCGTTTGATAATAAACTAGGTTGCTGATTAATGGAAAAGCGCTTTCGCGCCTCAGAGCCGAGGAACAACATGAATCTGAAAGGCATCAAACTGACGTGGCTCGGCCACGCCACGTTTCGCATCGAAACCCCGAGCGGTAAGACGATCTTCATCGATCCCTGGATCACGGGCAATCCGATGTGCCCTGAGGCCGACAAGAAAGTGAAGAAGGCCGACGTTCTGCTCTGCACTCACGGTCACGGAGACCACATCGGCGACGCCGTCGCGGTCGTCAAACAGCACAACCCGGTAGTGGTGGGAATTTACGAACTCTGCGTCTGGCTCGCGAAGAAGGGCGCCAAACAGATTTCTCCCATGAATAAAGGGGGAACGCAAACCGTCGGCGACATCAAAGTGACCATGGTCCACGCCGATCACTCGTGCGGGATTCAGGACGGCGACGAGATTATTTACGGCGGAGAGGCGTGCGGGTACGTCGTCGAGTTTGCGAACGGAGTGAAGATCTACCATGCTGGCGACACCAATGTCTTCGGAGATATGGCGATTATCCGCGAGCTATACGCGCCAGAGATCGTGATGTTGCCAGTGGGCGATCTGTTCACCATGGGACCGCGCGAAGCCGCCTACGCGATCAATCTGCTGAAACCGAAGACCGTGATCCCTATGCATTTCGGGACCTTCCCCGCGCTGACTGGCACTCCCAGCGCATTGAGCAAACTTGTCCCCGGCGTCGAAGTGTTGGAGATGAAGCCGGGAGTCACGATTGGGTAGCGAGAAGTAGACAGCGGTCGAGAACCCGCGAAAATTCGAAAGGCAAGCCTGTGACCCAGAGCAAGAAAAAAGATAACCGAGCCAGTTGGCGGCATTACAACTTCACCACCGCGGGGCCGGTCGATGACTACCTCTATTCCATGCTGCCCAAGCGCGACGAAGTGCTGGCCGAGATGGAAGACTACGCCACGGCGCACAACGTGCCCATCGTGGGCCCGGCCGTAGCGAGGGTTCTGCAGCAACTGGCCCTGATGATCCAGGCCCGGACAGTATTCGAACTGGGCTCGGCCATCGGATATTCGACGGTGTGGTGGGCGCAGGCGGTGGGCGCCCAGGGACGTGTGATCTATACCGATGGCGATTCCAAAAACGCCGAGCGTTCCCGCGGATATTTCAAGCGCGCCGGAGTCTCGAATCGCATCACGCTGCACACCGGAGACGCGCTGGAATTTCTATCCGAGCAGAAACAGGAATTCGACATCATCTTCAACGATGTCGACAAGGAAGACTATCCGCGCGTGC
>CAYOVU010000265.1:0-5992 GCA_964407505.1 uncultured Acidobacteriaceae bacterium
GAAATTCGATCCGATCACCGCAGACTTCACATATATCCGCTTGCTCGGGGATCGCAAAGGTATCGAGCAAAAGACCAAAATCTGGGACAAGGTGATCGTGGATCGTTCGCGGGAATTAATGAGTTGGGTCAACGTTTGCCAACGCACGGTACGGCGCGGCATCCCGACCTATGTTTATGTAAACAATCATTACGCGGGCTTCGCACCGGGCACGATTGAACAGTTTCAAAAGTTGTGGAAGTCAGCCAGCTGAAAGCCTAAAGAATTCTAGGCGAATAAACAGCGAAGATGGTATGTTGTCTTGGCGATGGTTGAGGGCCGAAAGAAATTGATCTATCTTGTCGCTGGAATGTTCCTGGTACGGCGGTTGGCGGGACTGGATCGCCGGCCATCGCCAGCAAGAGAGAATGCATTCACAGATTCGATTGATAATGCCATCGAACTGATGCGCCGCTTAGATGCGCGATTTCCAAATCCTGCCAAACCTCGATAGCTTGGTTTTGGAGGCGGCAAAACCACTTGTACGGTAACGCGACAAACCAGGCACAAGGACGGATTCGTCCGAACCGTTAACTAATTTCCGATGTTTTGGCGGTCCGATTATTGCAGCTTGGCGTATTCCGCTTTGGCTTCCTTACGAATGGGAATGTCGCGGTTGGCGTCTATTCACACCGTTAGGCACCGTCATGTTTCTGACAATTATTTCGCCAGGCACGCGGCCAGCTTCCCCGGGTACGTCAGGCTAAGGGTCGGTCCAGGAATCCCTGTGGGCTTTAGCTCCAAATTTTCGGTTTTGCGCAGATCCTTCGACAATTCAAGTTCGACTCGCTCAAAATTGAAAATTAGCTTGATCTGTTCTCTGAGCTGGACCAAGTCCTGGTCGGGCGCGGTGGTCACGCCAATTCTGGCCGGCAGCGATTCGGCCCGGCTCGCTGGCATGAGGACCGAGTAACCGCCCGTGGCTTCAACGAAGTCACGGGATCGCCCCTTATCCCAATGCATCCTTGACGGGTGAGGTTCCGCGACGTTGATCGAGAACGTAAACAAGCGTACGCCTCTCTCGATCAAAAGATCCTGCGCCGTGGCGAGAGTAGCCCGGCTCGCGTCGTCATCGCCGTCCGAGAGCACGTAGATAGAATCGCCGGGGATTGGCGGGTTGAACTGCAGGGCAGCGGCTTGAATCGTGTCATAAAGCGCGGTTGTCGCCTTCCTATTCCGGGAACGAAGCTGTTCGAGCTGGTCACGAATGGCCGCATGTTTTGTGGGCAGTTGACCTCTCAGTTCCACCCGATCGGTGAAGAGCATGAACCCCATGGGCGTGGAAAGCGGAAGTTGATCCACTACTTCTTGCGCGACGGAAATATAAGCTTGCCAGATTTTCGGTTCGTGGGTCATGCTGCCACTGCCATCCAGGATCATAATGACGCGCGCTGCTGTGCTATTAGGAGTGACTGCCAAGACTGGAATCGGCTGATGGTTCATCGTCGCTTGGAAGTTCGCAGGGGTCATCCCAGTGACGATGTTGTTATCGGTATTCGAGACGCCGACCGCAATTACGCGGCGCCTGCAGACATCGTCCTGCGCCCTCAAGCCGTGCGCGCCCAGCAAACTCAAAACGATTGTGGCCAAAATGAGGCGAAAGGGACCGATCATTTTTCCGCGTTCGGCGATATTACCAGGTTTTGTACTGACACCCACCGCATGTGTTTTAAGTCGTAACTCCTGATTACCGGTAAGTGACTCTCAGTTTCCGGTTACGCGACTAACAGCTTGTTGAAAAACTCTTTCGGGTTGTCATTCCGAGGTGCGCTGCGACATGGAACCTCTCTTTTTGTTGGCTTTTGGCGAGGAGGAATTCTTTATAGCGCTCGCGATGGCGTGTTCAGAAGCCTTTTTCAACAAACCAGGCATGTGGCCGGGAGTGCTAGACTTTTTTACGCGCGAGCCGCCAAAATTCGAGTTGGGAAACCCAACAAAGATTACAGAGAATTCGCCCGTCCAAATTCGGTGGAAGATCGAGATCGGTTGGCCACCGCTCCACATGAGCAAGCGCGTCTGCAGCTCCACCAAGCCTTTAGACTTGAGCACTCAGGCGCACTTGACTATCCCTCCTCATAATTCGCTGCAAGGGAGGCAAAGCCGATGTCTGCGCTATGACAGGAATGCTCGCTAGCGTAACTTCGTCCACCGGATTTCTACGGCATCCGGGTCCCCTTTTTTGGAACCTTCGCGCACGTCCGAACCTGAAGAAAATCCCTCAAAAAACCCATCGGTACTCCGCGTAACCGCCGCGTAACCGTCTCTTGCGTTTCCAGCGATTTTGGCGTTTCTCGCGGAACGTAGAATCGGTAACTTGCGAAGGATCAACAAGCGGAGCGGGTTCGATTCCCACCCGCGCCTCCATCAATTCCTCAACAAAATAGCACTTTTCTATTGACATCCAGCATCCTGGAGCGTTGAAGAAGATTAAGGGCCACGCTAAGAACGGAATCACGGAGCGATACAGCCGTGGCGCCGTGGACGACTTGAAGTTTTTGCGATCTGAAATTGAAAAATGCCCGCTTGGGTTTTCGACACCAAAGACGGCACCGCTGTTTGCTTCCCTCGCACCGTGCGAGGCGGCGATCGCTTGAGCGTAATCCTCGCCATCATCGTGTATTCCATCGTGGTGTACGCGATCTTCTTCGACCGGAAGCCTCGAAGGAAGTCCCCGATAACTTATCGTAGAGAACGGGCTTACCGCCGCGCAGAAAAAGCGGCCGCACGGCACGCAGCGCTTCCCGTGATTGTCGGCGAAGCACGCGAAACACGTCGCGCACGTTCTCAAACTCCCGAATCCATCGCGCTTCCGGATTTTGTACAAGATGTAGAGACTGCGTTAGTGAACCTTGAATACTCTAGGAAGAAAGCGAAACAAGCGGCGCAGCGTGCGGCAGGCGACGACTTTGGAACTCGACTTAAGACTGCTCTAGAAACACTCAGATTACCGGATGCGAAGTTATCCTCGGCGACTACCGCGTGGGTATTGCACGCGCGGAACTCTCCTGATATAGAATCGCGATCGTGCCGCAGCGACTTGATCCCTGAGTAGCCCGTGGGTGCTTCTATCGCCTCAACTTCAGGAGGAGCGGGCTTCTGATTCACACGGTATCGAAGATGGCGAATCGAGTTTAACGAAGCTGCAGTTTCAATTTGACCGATCACTCGTCGTTTGCGTGGGCCGCGGAGTTTCTTTGACGAAACAGGAATCGCACACCCGAGTCCCATCTTTTAGCGTGAAATCGACTCTTCGACTTCTATCGATCTCGGCATCGCATTTCCCGCAGACGTCCTGAATTGTTTCGTTGTCGCTTCCCATGATTTCCTAAACCAGTCAGCGTGGATTTTGTTTCCAGAGCGCGAACAATAGGACCCCAGAGCAAAAGAACAAGACGCCTGAGACAAAAAGCAGCGGGCGCTCTGACAGAGCTCCGTCTACCAAATCGAATGAGGCTGCAGCCATGACGAATATCGCAGCCATGATCAGGGCACTCGCTCTGTGACTCTCTGCGAAGGTATGTGTCATTTTGTTCGCCAAGTGGTCGCAGTAATCCGCCCGCTTGGGAGAGACTTCGCATGATGACAGGCGGAGTAACGCACTTTATTTGTCGAAAACTTTTCCTATTTGGCCAATTTTCTTTTGAACCGTCCCAACCAGCTTTTCATCCTGACCTTCGGCTTCCAAATCGGGATCATTCGTGACCCGTCCGACCTTTTCCTTAATCTTACCCTTCACCTCGTGAAGTGTTCCTTGTGCTTCGTTCTTAGCGCTTTGTTTCATGGAGATTCTCCTCTGGCTCAATCAGGTTGACGGTCACAGGAACTCTTAACCACTTGCGAGAGGATCAACGGAAACCGCCGAGCAGATACACGACCACTGCGATGAGCACGACCGTCCCGACGATCCCGAGGCCGCCACCGGTTCCCCAGCGGGAATAGCCGTAATAACCGCCCCCTCCGCCGAACAGCAACAGCAAAACAATAATTAGCAGCAGCATTGTAAATCTCCTTTTGACACGGTCCCCCGACGCCCTGACGGCATCTCGATTCGGTGCGAAGGACCGAGAACCCTTGGCTCTGGTTCAATTCAAGCGAGGCTCCAGCGTCGCTGGATCCTCTTCTACGGCTAAAATCAATTCTTTTCGGAGATCCATCTCAAACCCGGGCTCGAAGCGGACGCGCAAAGCGGTGACTGACTCCCCGGCGATGCTGCACGGGACGGGGATGTGGCATTGACGGACGACAACTAGCAGCACCACAGGTTTTCGGAGCCAGGCAGTATAGGCAGATGAAAAATCTCTTGTTCCGTCGGCGATCACGTCAGTCATCCTCGATTTCCGACCAAGTCCGAGAACAATCTCAGCGGAAGCGAGTGCTACTTGTAGCTCGGCCAAGAAAGAAAAGCTGTTCAAAACTGTACAGATTGCCGAACCGGTTTGGTGCCCCGTGCGCTTTCCGCTGCAACGTGCTCGGCGACGCAAACAGGACAGAATTGCCGCGCGGCCGTTACGGCAACCTGTAGTAGGAATTCTAGCCGTCCGCCAGGTTCAAGCCACAAGGACCCCAGGGCTGATCTACTGAGGTGAATCGGCCAAATATTTCGCAACTGCAATTATACGTTGCGGTTTTCAGCGTGCGGCATTTTCCATGCCTGCGAACGCTAGTACCGTGGCGACCTGGGCTCGTGGGTTGATTCCGGTCGCCCGGCAGTTAGCATTGTGTAAGTGTGAAACGCAACTCCGCCCCCCAGCCTGCTCCCCGGAGGTTCGCTTGGATCGAGATAAGCGACTCGCCCATCGCAACACCACCTGACGATAGGCTCTCCGAAAATCTGCTCTGGCATCACCAGATAAGCCCGAACGGGGGTGTCCAGTTCGAGTTGAACCTCGCCGGAAAAGTACATGCCGCCTTCGGACAGGTTGGACGTTTCAACGGTATATTCCCTGGAACCACTTTCGTCAGCCTGCGAACTCTGACGGGGATGTTGAAATCAAAGTGAAACGTCGTTCGGCCGTGCGTGTACATGGACCCTCCGGCAAAACAGTGGTTGAACACGGAAAGGGGATTCCAGATTGCTCCGAACGTTGGCGCGGAACTGTCCCAAAGAGCACGCTGTGCAAACACAAAAATGAGCCAATTCGTAGTGAGTTATTTCGATTTTTCGCCCTTCTGGGGCGCATCAACAAGCGACTGATATTCCGCCGACAGCGCGCGAATCTTTTTCATAACGTCTCGGTACTTGGGACTATTCAACTTCGTTCGGCCAAGCTCCGCCCAAAGTTGCTGAATGTGTTGTAGCTTGGCGATGGCTGGGTTCGTGTCATTCATTCCGCCACTGTACGACATCGTACAGACTTACGGCTGTGCGTTGGGTGATTCTCCGTGCATGAAGAGGAGAGAACTCACGACGCAACAGGTATCCTCGGTCCCCTGTCCTACGTGTGGTGCTTCCGTCGGCGAGCCTTGCGAGTTGCACTCGGGTGTTCCGCGTTCCAAACCGCATGTGGACCGTGAGTTTGCAGCCATTGAGGCTATCGAGAGGAAATGAAATCTCATAGGTGTCTCGTAATCAGACGACGTTAGTTCAAGAACTGATTCCGGCCATGCACCCGTCTGTTTCCGCGTAACGAGGACGGTGAAGCAGGGGAACAAAACTAGGAAGGCGGCTTAGCGCCTGTGAAGAGGTGAATAATCAGAAACACGACCGCGAACACTAGAAGCAAGTGGATTAGAAAACCAGCGACGTGAAAAAATATAAAACCGCCGATCCAAAGAAAGAATAGCAATAGCGCCACGCCTAAGAATGGTCCGAATCGCAAGATGTCCTCCGCTGAATTAGATTGTCCAAACGTAACTCGTGAGCCCGCGAACGATCGTGCAGCGTCCGTAGCGTGGATTCTTATTCTGTCGTGACGATATCTTTGATTTTTGCGTACTGTACGCTCGATACGAC
>CAYOVU010000266.1:0-5296 GCA_964407505.1 uncultured Acidobacteriaceae bacterium
ACCAGCGCTTCCGAAATGCCGCCTGCGACCGCGCCCAGACCGGTAGCCTTCTGCTCGGAAATACCTTTGAAGGCGTTCAGAATACCCATCACCGTGCCAAACAGACCCACGAACGGGGCTGTCGATCCGATGGTGGCCAGACCGCCCAATCCGCGCTTCAGTTCGGCGTGGACGATGGCTTCAGTGCGCTCAAGGGCGCGCTTGGAGGCTTCAATGGTCTCGCCGGGGATAGCACCGGGGCTATCCTGGTGGGCCTTGAATTCCATCAAGCCGGCCGTAACAACCTTGGCCAGATGGCTCTTCTTGTTGCGCTCGGCGACCTTGATGGCTTCGTCGATGCGGCCATCGCGCAGGGCTCCCGCAACCGCGGGGGCGAAGGCGCGAGACTGTTTGCGGGCTGCGCTATATGCCATGGCGCGATCAATCATGACGCCGATTGACCAGCCGGACATGATGAACAGGATGACGACCACGATTTTCGCGATGATACCCATCTGCTTCCATAGCGAGATCGGATCCCATCCCACTGCGCCGCCTTCTTGCATAATCCAGGCGGCCATCCTAGGAACATGACTGAGAACTGCTGTTGCGACGTTAGCTGCGAACATGAGTTGCTTTTCCCTCCTCGGAACTTCTGTAAACTTTGATGCGAAATATGCAGTGCCCTGCAAACTTTGACGACAGAAAGATGCTTATAGTTCCTTAGCTTTCGGCCTGCGGCACATTGCCGCGGGCTTGGGCAGCCCCGCACTCGCGGGCTGGAATCGTAACCTTAAATACTGTGAAACAAGGTGACGGTGCCGCGCCGGTTATACGAACTCTCCCGGCCACCGTCCTAGGTGGGAGGGGGAGGATCATAACGGTCTTTTCTTCCTAACGTCAACACTTCCTAACGTCAATATCCTGACATCAAACTCAACGTTGCGCGGGAGTGTTTAGCCTCCGGCGAGGGTAAAGTTGACCTGTACTTCCGTATCCACTTCGACTGGTTCGCCGTTAAGCAAATATGGCTTGTACTTCCACTGCTTCACCGCATCGATAGCCGCGGGAGCCAGCATTGGATGCCCACTAACCAAAGTAAGGTTTTCTATGGAGCCATCCTTGCTGATGACGGCCCTCAACACTACCGTGCCGGAGATGCGGGCCTGCCGAGCCAGCGGCGGATAGTTAGGCTGCACGCGCCTTACAAGCAGTCCCTGAGAAACGCCCTGGGATACGCGCACGCGTTGCGGAGTTGCAACTTTTGGCACAGCCATCGGCGTAGAACTGATGATGCCGCCGATGACGCCGCCCATCTGACCGCCCGGAATCCCGCCCGGGACGCCGCCAACCACGCCGCTCGACGCCATTGCCGGTGGTGGGGCTTCGTCTTCTTTAATCATCTGAACTTTTTGAGGAATCTTGGTGGGGGTGCGAAGTTCACCGTTGACGATATCGGTCTGAACCTGCTTTACGATCTTGACAGGGGCGGCTGCCGGTGGTGGAGGTGGTGGAGGCGGCGGAGGCGCCACCAGGAATGTCATCAATTGTTGCTTAGGCAGGGCTTCGGTGAAGATCAGAGGCATCAGAACCATGAGGCCGATCAACCCTATCTCAAGTATGATCGCGAAGGTCGTGGTCCGTCCCCGTTTTGTCTTCAGCCTGCCGCCGGATTCCAGAAGGCTATCTTCAAACATATGAGTTTCTCCCTACTGCAGAACCTACGCTTGTTTAGACACCAACCGCCTAAACTTTGCTCCCGGATGGGCCATAATTCCTACTTTAGTCCGCAGGCGACCTTCGGTCTTGGCAACTTCCTGCAAACAAAGATTCAATCCAGCTCTAATCATCCGAGATCATTTGGTCCGGACAGGCATTGCCGCCGGCCGCTTGCCCTTGCTGATTCTCCAATCCTGGTACGCCACCAGAATCGGTGCCGCAATGGCGATCGACGAATAAGTCCCGATTAAGATGCCAATTACCAGCGCGAGGCTAAACCCGCGTAGTACTTCGCCCCCGAACAAATAAAGTGCGAGTACAGTAAGGAAGGTTAGCCCGGCTGTCAAGATGGTTCTGCTTAGCGTCTGGTTAATGCTCCGATTAACGATCTCCGAGAGCTTCTCGCGACGCATGAGTTTAATGTTTTCGCGGATACGGTCAAATACCACGATCGTGTCGTTATTAGAGTAACCAATCAGGGTGAGGATGGCCGCAATCACGGTCAACGAAATATCTTTGTTGAGCAGGGAAAACGCACCCACGGTGATCAGCGTGTCGTGAAATACCGTGACCACGGCCGCAACGCCGTAAATCCATTCAAAGCGGAAGCCCAGATAAACCAGCATTCCAGCCAGCGAATAAGCGGTTGCGAGCAGAGCCTGTTTCCGCAATTGCGCGCCAACCTGCGGCCCCACGATCTCAACGTTACGAACTCCGAAGTCCGATAGGAAAAAGCCATCCGGAAGGGAAGCGACGACCGCCTGATCGACCGTACCCTTCAATTGATCGAACGAGGTGAGTACGCCCCCTTGCCCTTTATCGCGGGCATCGACGATCGCCTGCGCCTGCTGGGTGTACTTCTGGTCGGCGTCCGATCCCAGGCGCATCGGATCTTTGTCCATCAGATAGTTCTTGATGGCCAAAGAACTGGAGTTGTTCAAGTCCTGTTTGCCGGCGGGAGCGTTGGTCTCAAGGGTCTTGATGATCTGATTCTTGCCATTGTCGAGCGCCTTCTCGCTCGTCTCCTGGACGTCAAGGTCGATCAAAACCTCGTTATTCGAAGGAATGTCGTAGGTCTGGATCTTCGCGTTGTGCAGACCGGCGCGGTCCATCGCCGCACGCAAGGCGTTGTCGTCCGGTGTGTGGGAGAACTTCACATACACCAGTGTGCCGCCGCGGAAGTCCACGCCGTAGGGGATGCCATGCCAGAACAACATGGAAAACAGTCCCGCGATGCTAAACACCAGCGAAAAGGCGAGAAAATACCACTTCTTGCCCAGGAAATCGATGTTTGTATTGCGAAAGAACTCCACCGAGCTTACCCCTTATCCGATCTATGATTTCTTTGAAATTGAGCGATTCAGAGATTGAGTCATCGGGCGATTAACAACTCTACTCGTACGCCGCTTTTCAATGATCCGATCACTCAATCACTCAATGACTCAATTCCTAAATGCTCAACGCTTCGCCACGCTGCTTGCGGCTCAAAACCCAGTCAAAAATCACTCGCGAAACAAACACTGCGGTGAACAGGTTTGCCAGCAGACCAAACGTCAGGGTCACCGCAAATCCCTTCACTGGACCGGTTCCGAAGAGAAACAGAATCGCCGCCGATACAATCGTCGTGACGTGCGTATCCACGATAGTGATCCAAGCGTGACTGAACCCCTGATCCACAGCCGATGGCGGCGTTTTACCATTGCGCAATTCTTCCCGAATGCGCTCGAAGATCAGCACATTAGAATCCACACCCATGCCAACGGTAAGAATAACTCCGGCAATTCCGGGCAACGTCAGCACCGCTTCGAAGTAACCCATGAATCCGAGCAGGATGATCAGATTCAGCAGCAGCGCAATGTCGGCATTGATGCCAGCAGCGCGGTAGTAAACCAGCATGAAAATCAGCACCGCAAGCATGCCGATAATGGCAGCGTTCACGCCGTGACGAATCGAATCGGTGCCGAGTGACGGACCCACCGTACGCTCTTCCAGATACTTGATGCCCGCCGGCAGCGCGCCCGAGCGCAGGATCATTGACAGGTCCTTGGCTTGCTGCTGGCTCATGCTGCCGCCACTGATTTCGCCGGTATCGCGAATCGCTTCCTTGATGTTGGCGACTTCCTGAACTTTATTATCGAGGACTACGCCGAGGCTTTCGCCAACGTGCGCGGAGGTAAAATTGTAGAAGCGTTGCCCACCTTCGCCAGTCAGCTGGAAGCGTACGTTCGGTTGGCCGTTCTGGTCGGTGCTCGGCTGCGCGTCGCGCAAGTCTTTGCCTCGAACCGCTGACACGCGCGACAACAAGTACCACGACTGATCGCCCGCTGCGGCTCCGGGTGCTCCATGCCCGGGCAGAAGGATCGCATCGGCCGGCAGAACTCCGCCCTTGTCCTGTAAGGCGGCTTGCTCGCTGGGAAAAGGTCCGCCCATCACCTGCTTGATTTCAAGCATGGCGGTGGACTGCATAATATCTTTCACCCGGCCGGGATCGTCCACGCCGGGCAACTGCACCAGAATCTGATACTGCCCAAGGCCGTGCTCTTGAATGGTAGGTTCGCTCACGCCGAGCGAGTCAATTCGGTTGCGAATGGTCTCGATTGCCTGAGTAACGGCCTTATTTTTCACATCGTTCAGCATCTCAGGCTTCATGGTCAGCGCAAAGGTATTTTCCGCGCCAGAAGTCAGGTTGTATTCAGGCAGGCGCTCAGAAGCGATCTCCAACAGATCTTTGCGCGCATCGGGCGGAACGCCCTTGAGCACAACCCGGTCGGGATTATTTTGTGGATCAGGCTTGGAGATATCCGAGAAAGCAATTTTGCGTTTGTTGAGCTGCTCTTTGAGAACCTCAACCGCATTGTCGGAGTCAATGTTCACCGCGTCATTGACCTGCACCTGCAGAATCAGGTGCGTTCCACCCCGCAAATCCAGCCCGAGATGGATGTGGCTGGTGAGGGCTGTCAGCAGGCCCTGACCCGAAAAGCTTTGGGGAATGCCGAAGATTCCGAACAGAAAAACGACAAGAATTCCGAGGATAAGAGCCAGTTTCGAGAGCAGATTCTTATTCATAAAAAATAGTCCGAATTAATAAACATTAACTACTTCGCTTTTGCCTCTTCGTCGGCGGTTGTGACCTGTGTTACGGACGCCTTGGTGACTTCCACGACGATATTGTTCGGCGGGACGCGCAGGTGTACCGAGTCGTCTTTGAGCGCCATGATCGTTCCCCGCAAGCCGCCGCTGGTTGTCACTCGATCGCCGGTCTTCAGAGATTCCAGCATCGCCGCCCATTTTTTTTGGCGACGCTGCTGCGGAAGGATCAACAGGAAGTAAAAGATTCCGAAGATGAAAATGAGCGGGGCAACGCTCAACCAGCCCATGCTGCCACCACCCGCCTGAACCGCTAGGAAGATTGCCATATTCATTAAGCTACGCTCGCCACAATCCGTTCATCAGACCTGGCTCTAATCCGCGAACAACCGCCCAAGCCTGCCTCACTACGGTCCTGTCATTTCACGACGGGAGTTCTAATCGATTCCGGCCGGATCCTCGTACAGCTCCAAATACAACCCAAGCACGAATCCGGGGAGGTTTCGCTGCG
>CAYOVU010000267.1:0-39521 GCA_964407505.1 uncultured Acidobacteriaceae bacterium
TCGATGGTCATGCTCGCAGTATCTCCATACAAAACCTGGAGCCGTTCGGAGATGTTGGCCATGCCGATTCCGGCGCCTCGCGAATTCGTCGACTCGACGAGTTGCCTGGTTGCAATGCCGACGCCATCGTCTTCCACCTCAATGACCAGGCCGGAATCAGACAAGCGGCTGCGCAGGTAGATGCTGCCGCCTTCCACTTTGGACGAGAGCCCGTGTTTGATCGAGTTTTCCACCAGCGGCTGCAAAAGCATGCTGGGCACCATTACATCGAGTGACGCCGGTGCGAGTTCCTTTACTACGCGAAGTTTATCGCGTCCGAAGCGGACTACTTCGATGTCGAGATAGTTGTCGATGAATTCTACTTCTTCGCGCAGCGGAACGAACGAGTCGGCGCTGTTCAGCAGACGCCGCAGGATCGTGGCAAGTTTGGTAATCACTTCGCGAGCTGTATCCGGGTCGAACCGAACCAAAGACGAAATCGAGTTGAGGGTGTTGAAAAGAAAGTGAGGATTGATCTGATTCTGCAGCGCTTCCATGCGGGCGTGCAGCAATAGCCGCTCCTGCTCCTCGAGTTTAATCTGGATGCGAACGCTGTTGAAGATTTTGAGTTCAATTCCAATGGCCATCGCCGACGCAGCATAGATGGTTGCCTCGACCCATAGCTTGCCGCTGTCCAAGCTGAAGATGGATTGGGGAAAATAGCGAGCCATCTGGCTCTGGACAAAACGCAGACCGAAGATGGTCGTGAAGAACATGATCTGCCAATCGAACAAGCGCGGTGTCGGCAGGTTGCGGCGGATCAAACGATAAATACTGAGATCGATAAACGGAGAGAACGACCAGATATCATCTTTATCCAATGCCATGGTGCGCAGCTGACCGGCGATGAAGCCGCAGAGCACGAGGAAGGGTAGCGCCGCCCACTCCCCGTGAAGCAGCGCCGGTGCGGCCATCACGATGCCCCCGAGAACGCCCGCCCAGCGGCCGCCAATTACGCCCAGTAGAAGCACGGTCTCAAAACTTAAATCACCGGCGAGAAAACTTTTGACGGAAAACCTGATCCAGACGCCGATGGTAATCGGCAAGGCCATGCACAGCACTAGATAAATCTTTTGGCGTAGATTGCGCTCTTCGCGAAACAACAGAGACTTGAACTCTTTGGAGCGCACCAGACTGCTGGAAACGGCCGCAGCTACGCCCAGCTTGAGCACGAGGTGGATCAGAATGAGCTGGGGTTCCATGCGCTTAGGTTAGAGAGGTTCTGCTCAGAAAACTGTAGCACGAGGGAGGTGTTAATTTGTTCCTGCGACTATTTGGCGTTGCTAGCTGTTATTTGTTCTTCACAAACAAGCGCAGATCCTGTCCCGTCATTTCTTTTGGCTCATCGATGGTGAGCATTCCGAGCAGTGTAGGTGAAATATCCCGCAGCGAGCCACTCGGCTTTAGCGTGTACTGCCTGGCATCTTCCGCAACCACGATGAACGGCACAGGATTGGTTGTGTGCGCCGTGTGCGGACCTCCGGTTGCGGGGTCGATCATCATTTCAGCGTTGCCGTGATCGGCAGTGATCAGCATAGCGCCGCCTTTGGCGCGGACAGCTTTTTCGATGCGTCCCAGGCACGAGTCAACAGTTTCGACTGCTTTCACCGTCGGCTCAATCTTGCCCGAGTGCCCGACCATGTCGGCGTTGGCGAAATTTACAATGACCACGTCAAAGGTTCCTTCTTCAGTCGCTTTCACGACGGCATCGGCGACGCCGGAGGCACTCATCTCCGGCTTCAAATCGTAGGTCGCGACCTTCGGAGACTGCACCATCAATCGCTCTTCGCCGGGAAATGGTTGCTCCACGCCGCCGTTGAAGAAGTATGTGACGTGCGCATATTTCTCCGTCTCGGCTACGCGCAGGTTGCGCAGGTTAAGACCACCCATTACGTTGGCCAGAATGTTGGCCATCGACTCCGCGGGAATCACCACAGGCAGTCTGAAGTTCTTGTCGTATTGCGTCATGCAAACGTAGTGCAGATTTTTCGGAACACGGTCGCGCGGAATCGCGGAGTCGAGATCGGCCGCGCCAGGAAGATCGCTGCCGCCTTTTTCGTTGAGGCCGCTGTTGCGCGCGAGGGCGCGTGTAATCTGGCGAACCCGGTCGGCGCGGAAATTGAAGCAGACACAAGTATCCTCATCATGGATCGTCGCCAGGGGCTGGCCTTTCGTATCAGTGCAAACGAAAGGCACGACGAACTCATCTGTCACGTCGCGGTTGTAGGCGTCCTTCATTCCCTGCACGGGGTCGGTACACTTTCCGCCTTCCGCGTCGCCGAAAACCATGGCGTTGTAAGCTTTGGAAATACGCTCCCAGCGCCGGTCGCGATCCATCGCGTAGTAACGCCCGTTCACACTAGCAATCTTGCCGGAGTTGTACTCGCGCATTTTCTGCTGTAGTTGTTCGAGATATCCTGCGCCGTTGGTGGGCAGAGTGTCGCGTCCGTCCATGAAAGCGTGAACGAAGACGCGATCGACGCCGTTCTGCTTCGCCATTTTCAGCAGCGCATAGAGATGAGCCTGTTGAGAGTGCACGCCTCCGTCGGAGACCAGGCCGAAGAGATGCAGTCTGCGCTCGCCCACGCGTGCATGCTTCATTGCCGCGAGCAGTACCGGGTGGGAGAAGAACTCGCCGTTCTGGATCATCAAGTCGATGCGAGTGATGTCCATGTGAACGATGCGGCCCGCGCCGATGTTGAGATGACCGACCTCGCTGTTGCCCATCTGCCCTTCGGGAAGGCCGACAAACGGCCCACTGGTATGAATCAGCGTGTTGGGATATTCGCGCAGCAGGCGGTCGTACGTGGGCTTGCGGGCGAGCGCGATGGCGTTGGCTTTGGTTTCAGCGCGATAACCCCAGCCATCGAGGATGATGAGAACGAGTGGTTTAGGATGAAGCATATCTGATGGTAATCAATTACCGATAATCTATTTAGGAGAGCAGCGACGGTTTCAAATCAGTATTAGAATTCTACTAGCTTAGGCGGCAATCCAATTTTCATAATGAACACGAGGGATAAATCAATGTCAATCAGCGAATTTCTAGTTCCCGAGTTTGATGCAGAAATGAAGGCCACGCGCACGACCCTGGAACGGGTGCCCGCGGACAAGAAAGATTTTGCACCGCATAGCAAGTCTATGCCGTTGGGAAAACTGGCACCTCACGTCGCCCAGCTTCCCAGCTTTGGGCTCACCGTACTCACCACACCCGAGCTTGACTTCTCGAAGGGCAGCTTCACTCCTTTGCAGTTCGAGTCCGTCGATCAACTGGTGAAGGCTCTGGATGAAGGTTCGGCCAAAGTGCGCGCCGCTTTGCAAAATACTCCAGACCAAGCCTGGAAAGAGAACTGGAAGTTAAGTTTTCAGGGCAAATCCATCTTCGAAGGATCGCGATTCCTCGCCTATCGCGAAATGTTCCTAAACCACCTGATTCATCACCGCGCTCAACTGGGAGTGTATCTGCGCCTGAACGGAAAACCGGTGCCGGCAACCTACGGACCTTCCGCCGACGACACGATGGGTTTCTAGTCTCAGATTGCGTATCTAAAGAGATCGGCGCTTCATTTCTGCGGCGCATCGGCCTTTTCCTCGGCTCGTCGCATCGCAGCATCCACTTCCTTCTGAATTCTCGGATACACCGCGCGCATAGTTTCAGAGGTAACCACAGGCATTTCGTGGAGAAACTTTTGCCCCGCCGGTGAAGAATAAAAAGCCGTCATGGCATCGATATCAGATTTTGTGAAGTGCTTCTGATAGACCGGAACCATATCGTCCAGCATTTCTTCGAGAGGGAAATGCTTGATCAGGTCCTCCGACTCGCGATCCATGTGAGCGAGCTCGCTGTCAGTGATGTCCGGATGCTTTTTCTTAATCTGTTCGCGGCTCATGTTCTGCATCTGCGTGAAAAGCTGCTGCATCATCTGGGTCATCTGATCACGGCTTAACATGACATCGAAAAGCTTCTTGATGTCTTCTTTGGAAGCCGCGTCGGGCGCAATAGAAACGGTGGTTTGAGCTGAGCAAAGGGATGCAGCCAGCACACACGCGCCTAGCAATGACTTGAATCGCATGGAAGACTCCTTTTAGCTTCGATTTCTCGGTTAATCCTTATAGTTCAGCGCCTTCAGCCCCAGGAACCTTGCCGAGTCGCCCAATTCTTCCTCAATCCGCAGCAACTGGTTGTACTTCGCAATACGGTCGGTGCGCGAGGCCGAGCCTGTCTTAATTTGCCCGGCTCCGGTCGCAACCGCGAGATCGGCGATGAACGTGTCTTCGGTTTCGCCCGAGCGATGCGAGATCACCGAGGTGTACCCGTTTCTCCGCGCCAGGTCGATTGCATCAAGCGTCTCGCTGACGGTGCCGATTTGATTGACTTTGATCAGAATCGAATTCGCAACGTTCTTGTCAATTCCCTCCTGCAAGAACTCAACGTTGGTGACGAACAAATCGTCACCAACGAGCTGGATCTTGCCGCCGAGTTCCTTCGTCAGATTCGCCCAGCCGTCCCAGTCGTTTTCTGACAATCCGTCCTCCAGAGAAACGATTGGGTAATCATTCACCCATTTTGCCCAGAACTTCACCATGTCGTCGGAGCTCTTCGCCGATTTGTCGGACTTCTTGAAAACGTACTTACCGTCCTGATAGAACTCGCTGGCCGCGGGATCGAGCGCGATTGCAATTTCCTCTCCTGGCTTGTAACCCGCCTGCTGAATCGCCTCCAGCACGACTTCGATGGCTTCCACATTGGATTTCACCGAGGGGGCAAAGCCGCCTTCATCGCCAACGGCAGTGTTATAGCCTCGTTTCTTGAGCACTCCCTTAAGAGTGTGAAAGACCTCCACGCCCCAGCGCAGCGCATCGGCAAATGTGGGCGCGCCCACCGGCATCACCATGAATTCCTGAAAGTCGACGTTATTGTCCGCGTGCGCTCCTCCGTTGAGGATGTTCATCATCGGCGTGGGCAGCGTATTTGCGCCCGCGCCGCCGAGGTAGCGATAAAGCGGCAGGGCAAATGCGTTTGCGGAGGCGCGCGCCGCAGCCATGGAAACCGCGAGGATCGCATTTGCACCCAGCCGGCCCTTGTTCTCGGTGCCGTCGAGTTCGATCATCTTCTGGTCGAGGCCGCGCTGGTCGACGGCGTCCCAGTTCGCCAGCGCATCGGCGATCTCGCCATTCACGTTTTCAACGGCCTTGAGAACGCCTTTGCCGAGAAAACGCGTGTTGTCGCCGTCGCGTAATTCGACGGCCTCATGCTCGCCGGTCGATGCTCCGCTTGGGACGATGGCTCGTCCCGCCGTTCCGTCCGCCAGCTGAACTTCCGCTTCTACCGTAGGATTGCCGCGCGAATCCAGCACCTCGCGCCCGATGATTGCCGCAATATTTGTCATCATTTTCCTGCCGTCCTTGTCTGAATCTGAGTGAATGACCTGTGAATCGTCGTCGACGCGCACGGCGTGCCGCGGAGCGCCTGAATTAAAAGTCAAACGCCGGCCCGTAAGAGAGCCGGTGCCCGTGTATGTTCTCGCCATGCAGTGTCTAGGAAACTCATGATTATAGCGGATGGGGGATTAGGGACCTGTGACAAGGAGGACGGCCTTG
Source organism: uncultured Acidobacteriaceae bacterium (assembly GCA_964407505.1). GTDB lineage: Bacteria > Acidobacteriota > Terriglobia > Terriglobales > Acidobacteriaceae > Sulfotelmatobacter. The sequence continues at coordinate 5,641 of CAYOVU010000267.1, forward strand.
ATCTCACTGTGCGGAACACTCATTAGGGTCGCGCACGGTGCGGTCGAAGTTCTCGAATTCATTGCTGCTTTTCAGTGCCAAATGTCCCTCTGATCCATCGGATGAGCCGAACCCAGCCTGGAATGTATGTGCTCTTCTGACCGCAGAAGGTGCAAGTAGCCCTTCCCGTGGCGGCAAGGTATTGCTGCATTACATCGAACGTTTTGCCGCACTGTTTGTTTTTGCATACGACTGCGACCATCGCAGGGAGCTTTCCAGCAACCATGAACCTCTTGATTGAGCCGCCCTTGCCTTTTGTTAGATGTTGGAAGGGCAGAGCTGCCATTTGCTCGGCTTCTTTTCGCAGGATGCTTTCGGTGATCTCCACTTCGACCCGAGTCAGCGGTGACAGGATTTCCATTACTTCACGATATTCCCCTGCGTTTCGACTCTCCCGGCGCCTGCGGAGATGCCATGCAATCATATCTGCGGCCTGAAGTGGCAGAACCTTCTTGTCATCTCGAAAGAGCGGTGTACCGCCCATGAGGGATCTCACCTCCGGTTTCTGAAGTCCCTTTATAACCTCATACCAAAGGACCGCCTCCGCGCCGATCTTCCCTTGCTCATCGAAAACGAAGTCTGTAGGGAGCGTGATACCGGTCTGTGCGTGATAGCGAACGAGACTCACGATTGTGCCGTAGAAGCATGGGAAGTACGGGCCACGCAAATCATAGGCGATGACAGGTTCCAGAATTTCCTCATATTTCTTGCGGCTCACGAAGCACTCTATCGACCACGGGTCGTGCTCTACAATCACGTGCGCCAGTGCAGCCAATTTGCGGTTTCTTTGTTCCCCATCCCAACCCAGAAACTCACCTTTGAGACTCTCCGCCTCCGTCATGTGGCAATACCTAATTACGGGTTTCTCTCTGAGAACCTTATCCCAGTCGTCGCTGAATGCTGCCCACACCTGTGCGGTTTGGGCATACCCTGCCAGCAGGAGGATCTGATCGTCTTCGGAGCTAGAAGAATCGTCAATAAATGCGGTTAACGGTGCGACTGGCCGCATCATCATTGGCAGCTTCCGCTTCCGATCATCGCTGGAATAGCCGCATACGATGGCGATAGATGAGGATAGCAAAGCTCTCCTTTAGGCCCATCATCTCCCGAGCTGGCCTGATTCCGCGAGTATATTATTGCTGCCTAAACCGGCCCGCGGCAGAGGCAGACTCATCTCCATTGAACATCTGCTCTCTTACCTTCGCAGGTTCCTTTGCTAGGCAGCGTCTTGCCCCCATCCCTCACCTGGTCTAGAGTCAAAAGCAAGAGTGGCGGGTTCTAGTAGTCGAAAGCCCGAGGAGGATCTATGAGGAAATGGACAGTTCTACCCTGCAGTCTGCTGCTGGCAGCTATGGCTGCGGCGCAGACAGCTTCGCCGGTACCGGCCGGAACCGCGTTGATGGTGAAGCTGGAGACGACGCTTGCGACTTTCAGCAACAAAGCTGGCGATCCCTTCCGCGGAAGCTTGACTCAGGCGGTGGTGCTCGACGGCAAAACGGTGATACCCGCCGGGGCCGTTGTGGAAGGCCGAGTCACCAAGGTGGTCGAACCACGCCGCATTGCGGGCAAGCCGGTGATCGGAATTCTGCCGGAAGCTCTGATTCTGCCGAGCGGCGAACGCCTCTTTCTCGATGCCACATTGGTCGACACCAACGTTGGCAACGGAACGGACGTTGACCAGGAAGGCCAATTTAAAGGCTCCGGTCACGACCGGCGCGATCAACTGGAAACTGGCGGCGGAACGGCGGGCGGCATGCTGATCGGCGGTCTAATCGGCGGGCCTCCGGGAGTTCTGATTGGCGGAATCGTGGGCGCAGGCTCTACTGGAGCACACTGGCTGAGCAAACACCGTTCGGCGATTTTGCCTGCGGGTTCTACGCTGACCATCGAATTGAACCGTCCGCTGGGTATGACACCGGCGGCTGTGGCAAGCGCGGGACAGTAACCGGCCTGTAGACTCGCTGAAAATCTTGAACACATGAAAAACCGGACCACCTCGGTCCGGTTTTTCATCCTCACACTCCGACTCGATGCCTGCGAAAACCATCTGCTCTTGGTTCCTAGTGATGACCTCCGCCACCGGAATGCCCGCTGCCTCCACCGGAGGGATGACTGCCTCCGCCACTCGGCGCGGTGTGCGAAGGGGCGCTATACCCACCACGGCTGCCGCCGTAGCTCGGCGACGCCCCACGATAGCCGCCGTAGCCATCAGAGGACCTCGGCTGCACGATGGGCTGCCGCATGTTGAGCTGAGGACGCGAATAGCCTCCGCCGTAGCCGCCGGAAGCCGACCCACGCGAATAACCCGAGCTCGGCGTCGTTCGGTTCCAGTAACTTCCGCTCTCGCCGCGGCTTGAGGTCGCAGCGCTGCTCTCGCTGCGACCGGTGGACTCGCTACTATGCGACGGTGGCGTGAAGGTCTTCCACTCGCTCCGGTTGGGCTCGCCATGAGAGGACGCCTGCGCCACCGAAGCTGCATTGCTCGTGTCCCTGGCGGACGAGGCCGTACCGGCACTCGGTTTGCCAGAATTCGCAGTCGCCGCTCCAGACGGTCTGCGCGATTGCGATTCGGTTCCACGAGACTCTGTGACCGATGAAGATGAGCCGGTCGAGCGTCCCGCTGTCACCGGCGAGAAATGGCTCTGCTGCATCGATTGTTGAAGATGCGCCGTCTGTTGCTGGAACGATTCGGTTCGCGCGGTGGTCTGTGTGCCCGCGAAATGCTCCGCTGCAGTGCTATGAATCGTAGAAGTAGCTGCGGCTCGTCCACTCGCCGACAGACTGGCGCGCGTGGGCACCACAGGCATGTTGCCCGTCATCATATGCGCACTGCTCAACTGAGCGTGAGTGGCCGCCACCGCCGCGGTTCGGCCCGAACCGAACTGCCCAGCGCCGACGGTCGATACGCCCCGGCTAATGTGTGCATCGTTGATATGCGCAACGTTCGAGAATTGCGTGCCCCCGTGCAGCGGCGCAATCCCGCCGAAGCGGTTGAACGTGCCAAAGCGATTGAAAGCTACCACGCCGAAGCGGCCGCCGTATCCACCCCACCAGGGGAAGAAGCGGTCACATGGGCCGAGCGGCAGCCAGCCGAAGCCACCCCATCCGCCCCAGCCAAATCCGATACCCCATCCCCCGCCCCAGCCGAAGAATGACACATACGCCGGCGACCAGAATGGACGATAGAATCCCGCACCCCACACCGGTCCCGGCCACCACGCCCACGAGCCGCCATACCACATCCAGCGCCCGTAGTGGTAAGGCGCCCAACCCCAGGGCTCGAAGCCGACCCACGTCCACCCGTAGTAAGGCTCGTAGGTCCAGTTGCCGTCGCGATATGGGGCCCAATCATCCGACTCGTTCGGAACCCAAACCTGGCCGTAATCGGGCGCGTTCTCCCAACGGCCATAGGCGTCAAGGTCTTCCGCTCCAACGTAATACTTGTTCGTGTGCTGCCACCCCTTCGCGCTATGGATCATGTGGTCGCGATCGATATTCCACTGGTCCCAGTCATCGCGATCAGGAGCCGGGCTGACCTTGTAACGTGCGTCAGCGCCGGCGCCCCGAACCGTTGCCATGTCTCCCTGCTTAAGGGTGGCAATGCCCTGCGGGGTCGAAATCTCAGCTTCGCCCCTGCGCACGATAACGATTGAGTCGCCATCGGGCCGCACTTCGATGCGGAAGATTCCGTCCTTATGCGCTGGATGCAACGCGACGTTGGGCGTGTCGATTTCGGGTTCGGCTTCGCTCTCACCAAAAACGGAGTAGTTCGCCAAACCTTGTCCAACCTGAATCTGAATATATTTCTGGGTGAAGTTTGCGATGTTGGCTTGCGCATTCGATGCCAGGCGCAGGATGTTAGCGTAATCAAGCTGCACTTCAGCGCGTCCGCTGGCGCCGGTTGAAACTTTGTCTCCATTGACCAGCGGCTGGTTCAGGATCGCGGCAGACCACGTGCCCGAATCGCCGCGCTGGGTCGACACATCGCCGTGAATCATGCTGATGCGGCCCACGCCTTGATCAACCTTTGCCGGACCTTCACCAGATGGCCCGCCGGGCTGCGCCTCGCCTTCCATTTGCGGCGGCTGCCCCGGCAGTGGCGGCGGTCCGGCTTGAGGCTGCCCAGGTTGGGCTGGCGTGCCGGGTTGCGGCGGCGGAGCTTGTGGCTGCCCCATCTCCATCGGCGCACTTGGCTGCTCGGATGGACCGGCACCCTCGTCGGTGGTCTGCGCATATGCGCTAACCGTAAGCGCCCCCGCCAGCGCTAAAACAAATACTGCAAAACTTGCTATGAGTTTATTTTTCATAACTTACCTCTTTGCGGAGCTGCCCTTGCTGGATTAGACCCTAATTTCTAGAGATTGATGCGCTATGTTTAAAGCAAGTGCCGTACCAAACACTGCTAAAACGCCAATTCCATTAAATGGTTTGTTTTCAGAGAATAAAGAGGCGAGGACTTGTAGCAACCGACAGCGGAATCCTAGGACGGTGGCCGATGCTGGCCACTGTGGTGGTTCTCGGCCAGCAGTGCCACCGAGAAATAGAACACTTCAGTAATGTCGCTGACCTAGGGTCGACATGCTAGAAAGGTTCGTAGCAAACGCGAATCCCCGAAGTGGCACCTAAAGGCTAGTCGTATCTTTCAAGTGAGGCGCAACAGAATGGAAACTCTATCGCTTCGTCTCGCATTTATGCACACTCGCACAACGTCACGAGTCCAGAGAGAATACGGACCGATTTTGCAAGAATCCAATCTGTCAGCGATCGACCGGGTCAAAAAAGAAATGGACGAGTTGCGCATGCCGGAATCTGCGCAGGGAGGCGATTTTCAACCGGACCACCGTCATAGCTAGAGCAGCTCAGAAGATTATCCGCTGAGATTTCCGCACAAACGCTTCCTTCCTACGTATCTTTCTCAGCTTCATCCGAAATCCCAATTTTCGACAACCGATAGCGCAGAGCGTTTCGCGATAGCCCGAGCAAACGCGCGGCCCGACTCTTATTTCCATTGGCGCGGCGCAAGGCTTCCTGAATCATTCCGTCTTCCCAATGTTCCAGCGTCATGCCCTCCGGAAGAAATCCGCTCGCGCCGTTCGTGGCCTTGGCGGGGCGCACATCCAAATGAATATCCACTGGCTCGAGCACAGTTCCGTTCGCCAGCGCGCAGGCTCGCTCGATGACGTTCTGCAACTCGCGGACATTCCCAGGCCAGTGATGATTCACCAGAATCCGCATCGCTTCGGGCGAAATGCTTTTCACGGGCTCGCCGGAATCGGCCGCAAATCGCGCGATAAAAAGATTCACCAGGTCCGGAATATCTTCCTTGCGTTCGCGCAGCGGCGCAATATCGATAGGGACGACATTCAATCGATAATACAGATCCTCGCGGAAGGTTCCCTGCTCAAGCGCTTCGCGCAGATCGCGGTTGGTGGCCGCGATCAACCGCACGTCCACCTTGATGGTTCGCGTGCCACCCAGCCGCTCGAACTCGCGCTCCTGCAGCACCCGCAGCAACTTCACCTGGATCGCCGGCGGAACGTCGCCGATTTCGTCGAGAAACAAGGTTCCTTTATCGGCTAACTCAAACTTGCCGGGTTTGCTCGCAGCGGCTCCAGTGAACGCGCCCTTCTCGTAGCCGAACAATTCACTCTCCAAAAGACTCTCGGGAATTGCAGTACTGTTGATCTTGATAAAAGGCCCAGCAGACCGCCGCGATTTCTCGTGAATTGCGCGCGCAATAAGGTCCTTTCCTACGCCGCTTTCTCCGCCCAGCAGTACCGTCGAATTCGTCGGTGCCACGCGCTCAACCGTCGCCAGCACCTCCTGCATTTTCGTGCTTCGCGCCACCATGTTGGGATGTGCATAGCGCTTGCCCAGCGCCTCACGCAAAGTCCGGTTCTCTTCCCGCAGGTCGCGTACGTCAAGTTCCTTGCGGATCACCATGCGCATCTCGTTCAAGGAAAACGGCTTCAGCACATAGTCGCTCGCACCTGCCTTCATGGCTTCCACTGCGGTTTCGACAGTGCCAAAGGCCGTCATCACTACCACGGGCAATGACGCATTTTGCCGCTTGATCGCCTGCAGGAATTCGAGGCCGTTCATGCCCGGCAGTTTGAGGTCGGTCAGGACGAGGTCCACCGGATTCTCGCGCAGAAGCTTCAATCCGGCCTCCGCTTCGCCCGCAGAAAGCGTAGTGAAGCCGTCCTCCCCGAGATTCAGCTCGAGCAGACGGCGCATCTTGGCCTCATCTTCGACAATTAAAATGGTTGGCATTTTGGCGTACGAATGCTTCTTCTTCAACTGTCCCGAACGAAACGCTACGGGTTTCTACTCTCTAAGATGCAACGGCTTCTTCCTTCGCAGGAAAAAAGATCACAAAGCCTGTTCCGCTCGTTCCATTTTTTCCGCTCTCAATGCGAATCGTTCCATGATGTCCATCAATAATTCTTGACACGATCGAAAGGCCCAGGCCCACTCCAGTCTTTTTTGTCGTTACGAAGGGATTGAAAATCTGCTCCCGGAGTTCGGCCGGAATTCCAGGACCTGTATCATCAATACGCACTTCCACCCCGTCCCGCTGTCCGGAATTTGTTTTAGTCGCTGTCACCCGCAAGGTTCCGCCACTCGTGCCCATGGCATCGTAAGCATTCTGAATCAGATTCACAAATGCCTGCTCGCAGAGGCTCTCGTCCAACGGAATCAAGGGCAAGTTGTCCTGATAATGACGTTCTACACGCACGAGAGTATTTTTTTCAGCCAGAGAAACATCGTTTAGCGCCCGCTCCAGAACTGCTGTGATTTCCTGCGGAGCTAACTCAGCGTGCAAGGGCCGCGCAAAATCGAGAAACCGCGTCACCAATGCGCTTAGGCGGTTCGTCTCACTCGAAATGTAACCCGCAAGTTCGCTTGCCAGCGGATTTGATTCCCCGAGTTTCTGGTGAAGCATTTCCGCCGACCCTTTGATCACGCCCAGCGGATTGCGTATCTCATGCGCCAATCCGGCGGACATCTGCCCCAGCGCCGCCAGCCGCTCGGAACGGCGCGCCTCCGCCTGTGCCTGCTCCAGCCGTCTATTCGTCTCCGCCAACGTCTCCGCCAGTTCCTGGTAGCGTTTAATCTGGCGTCGATTCTCTACTACGAACCGGTTCACTACCATAGAAGCTAGAAAAAAGAAAAGAATACGGATGGCGAGCAGGCCGTAACTCTCCGTCGTGATTTCATATTCCTGCAGTGCCGGATAAAGGTAAGAGCAGTAAGCAGTCGACGCTAGCGCCGTCCACAGCAACGTGCCCCAGGGACTGAAATATTCCGCCGCGGTAACGATCGGTACATAGAAGATCGGATAGTAACTACTGTTGATTCCGACTTCGCCGGTGTGATCGATGAGCAGAGTCGCCAGGGCAATCTTAAGCAGAACAATATAAGCCGCTCCGCGCCGCGGAGCCCGCGCCAACAGCCAGCCTTCGCTGAACTGCACAACTCCAATCGCCAGCAGGGTGAGTTGTTTATGAATCTCCGCCACCGGAGGCAGCGCAGCCAGGCCGGCTAGAAACAATAACCAGAGAACATCCATCCAGTTCAACACCGGTCGTTTCTGTTCGCTCATAAGAAAAAGATCATGGTAACAACGAAAAAAGAATCGCGCCGGGAGCGGAGTGTTTACAGCCTCCCGGCGCGATCGTTCTCGCTTCGATTCATGGCTACTTGGACGATCACGCCATATCCAAACTTATCAAGCCCCTAGTTGATCGCGCAGCAACCCGCATCAATGTCACTTCTTGGGCGGCGGACTCGTATGGCTCTGCGATGCAGGATGCGAACTCTGCTGCCGCTGAGTCGTGGAAGCCTCCTTTTGCTGATGCCAACTGCTGAACTTCTGCTCTTCTTCCCGTTGCTGCTGCTGGTTTCTCTGCTGCACAGGGGCGACCGGCTTGGCGAGTGGATGGGACCACTGCTGCGCTGGTTGCCGCTGCGAAGACTGAGCGCTGCGAGTTCCGGGTTGTTCGGTTGCATTTTTTTCGGGCTCGGGAGTTCCTTGCTCTTCCCACACTCGAGGCGCCGTTTTCGTCTGATTGCCTCCGGCATTCGACGGTCGGAACGAACGGAATCCATCTGGGTCTTGCGCTTGCGGCTGCCGCGTCCCGGGATTTGGGACCGGCCGCCCCGGCGCTTCCTGCCGGACCAACGATTGAGACGTCGCTTGCTGGTTTAAGTGTCCGCCAGCCTGCGTCTGCCTCTGCTCAAAGGAACCCGGCATGGGGGCCGGCGTCCTTAACGCTACGACCGGACGGCTGGTCACTGCTGCCGGCGGCCGGATCGCAACTTGCCTGCCTGCACCAATCACGCTGCTGCGTACCGGTTCAACCGCAACCGTATGCGACACCGGCGCAGCCGCAAGTTCTCTGGCTGGAACCGATACCACATTTCCCGCCACTGGGTGCGCATTCACAAACGTCTCGCGTGAAACGACCGTCACGCCACCGTTCACATTCCGGTTCGCATAAGTGATGTTGCTCACATTCGTAGTCCGGTTCATCACCACCGTTTTGTAAACGTTGGTGACGCGCGTGATATTCACGTTGGTATTCGTAACGTTCACGCGGTTCACATAAGTGCGGCTCACCCGGTAGCCCGGGATAAATACTTCTCCGGGACCGAGGGGGAACCAACCCACTCCGGCTCCGAACGAAAACTCAAAGTTAAATCCTGGCCCGCCGCCAACCCATGCCACCAGCGCGGGCGCATAAATCGGTCGCACTACGCTCGGTCCCGGAACCCATAGCCAACCCGTCCCGGCATAGGCCCAGCGCCCATAGTGGAATGGTGCAAATCCCCAAGGCTCGTTTTCCACCCAAGTCCAGCCCCACGGACCAACCCAAACCCAGTGTCCGAAACGATAGGGCGCCCATCCCGCCGCCAGCACCCTCGGACGCCAGCAGGTTCCATAACCTGCCACGTAGCTCCAGTCGCCATACTGATCGAGATCTTCGTATCCGGTCATCTCGCGCGAAACATAATTCGCGGAATCGGAACCTTCTTCCGCTTGGTCGCGGTTGAAGGCCCAAGTGTCAAGTCCATCCTGTGCCGGAATTTGACCAAGGTCGTAGCTCAACTGATCGGTACCGGTAAATGATGCATGCTGATCTGCCACAACCGTATAAGAAGATCCACCGCCCGTAACCTCGCCGCGTCCGCGCCAGACCATGACGTCGGTTCGGCCTCCGTCCGGGTCGACATCGATGCGATAGTCGCCCGGCTGCATCACAACGAACGCCACATTCGGCGTGTCAACCTCGTACGAGTCTTCATCATCCACGTGACGAACTTTCACGATCAGCGATCCTTGCGCGAGGCGAATCTGCGCAGCCCGGTCGTTAAGGTCGAGCAGTGTAATTCCAGTCTTCGGGCCAAGGCGTAGCGCGGTCGATCCAACGTGAACCTCGGCGCGCGAATTGTCATCTGCCCAAAGATTATCGCCGGTGACCAGAGGACGGTTGATCTCAGCATCGACCCAGTCGTTCTCGCCGCCGGGCTGAAATGAAACGGCGCCTTCCATGAAATTCAGTCTCGCGACGCGGCTCGGCGGATCCTGGTCAGGCGGCGCCTGCGCACCCTGCGTCGCTTGTGAGTCTTGCGCGACCTGCGCATCTTGCGCTTTTAGTGTGAGCGGAACCTGAAGCATGAATGCCAGGCTCGCGACGATCACCGCCCAATTCCACCACTGCTTGCAGGTTTTCATAGTGTCTTGCCTCAATGGATACGAAAGCTCTTCTTTAATCGTACCCAGTCTATGTAAACCCGATAGAGACCGCTTAGTTCCCTTGGTAACCAGGCGGGGAAGTGGTTACTTTCGGCCAGGACTGGCCGATTTTAGGCAGGGCGACGGCTTACCGTCGCGGCGACTAGCATCCCCATTCAGCCTCGCCCGGCTGGGAAAAATATTGGCGCGACTTTGCTCTTTCGTTAGTCATCGATTCCAGTTCGAGCAGCGCCAGGCGTGCTGCCGCAACCATGCGGTTCTTCTCTTGTTGTGGAACTTCCTTCCACTCCGCACGCCCTTCGCTGCCTTTGCCTGAAGCTTCCGGCGTAAGTGCCTGGTGATAGTGATGGAAAAGCTGTGCCAACCGTTCCGGCGCCACTTCGTTAATCCACATGGAATCTCTCCTTATCTCGTCGACCGCGTGGGCTGCATATCAGCTCCACAACCATTTGACACAGGGCGGCGGAAAGTTCAGATAAGGACTTCGTAAAATGTTCGTAAAGATGCAAAGGCGAGAACTACGCTAGGAGCCCGGCTCGAAGCGATATCCGACCCAGGGTTCCGTCACCAGATATTTCGGCGAGGAGGGGTCCACCTCGATTTTCTTGCGCACTTGCCCTACGAAAACGCGCAAGTATTCCGGCTGCTCTACGCTGTTGGGGCCCCAAATGGCGGCCAGCAAGGTCCGGTGTGTGACCACTTTGCCGGGACGGCGCGCCAAATAGACCAGCAAGTCGAATTCTTTCGGCGTGAGATGAACTTCATTTCCGGCAACTTTCACCGAGCGGGCGGACAGGTCGATGGAAAAATCCCCAGCCGTGATCACGCTGGACTCTTCCTCCACCGCCGGACTGCGCCGCAATTGCGCGCGAATTCGCGCCAGCAGTTCGTTCATGCTGAAAGGCTTGGTCACGTAATCGTCAGCGCCTGCGTCCAGCGCCTCCACCTTTGTGCGATCCTGCCCGCGCACCGACAGCACAATGATGGGCACCTGCGACGTCTGCCGAAGCTGGCGGCACAGGCCGACACCATCGAGATTTGGCATCGCCAGGTCGGTCACTACTACGTGCGGCGTCCAATTCTTCATTAGCTCGAAGGCCATTTCGCCATCGTTCGCCACCCGAATGTCATATCCCTGCGCCGAAAGCGTAGTGCGCAGCACTCGGGTAATTTGCGGTTCGTCATCGACCACCAGAATTCTCTTATGCTCGTCACTCATCGCATTTCCTGGGTCACAATATGCACATCCACCGCTGGCGTATCGCGCAGGAATTTGTGAATCGCGGAAAGATAGAAATATCGTTTCCAACCCTTCGTCGCCGACCTGCCGAAAACTACCTGCGTAATGTGATTCTCGCGGACGAACTCCGCAACTTTTTCCGCCACCACCTTGCCTTCGCTCTTTACTACTTTCGCGCCGACGCTCTCGGCAAAACGAATATTGTCGGCCAGCGTCCGCTGGTTCTCGTCGCTCTCATCCGCACCGGTATCCACGTAAAGCACGAACAGGTCGCCATCCATCGCCTGCGCCATGCGCGCCCCACGGGCAATCAGGTACTGCGCCGCTGGATTCGAGCTGATACAGACCGCGATCCGCTCCCGCACCTGCAGCGGCTGTCCATCTTCGGTCTTCAATTCGGAGAGCGTGCGGTCCACTGCCTGCGTCACTTGCCGCAGTGCCAGTTCACGCAAGGCAACTAGGTTCGTGTTCCGAAAAAAATTCGCCAGCGCGCGCTCGACCCGTTCCAACGGATAAATATCTCCCCGCTTCATGCGGGTCTGCAGCGCCTGCGGCGTCAGGTCCGCCATCACAATCTCACCAGCGCGCCGGATCACCCAGTCCGGCACCGTCTCCCGCACTTGCACGCCAGTCAGTTGCCGAATCGTCGGTGCCAGGCTCTCAATGTGCTGCACGTTCAATGTTGAGACAACGTCGATCCCAGCATCCAGCAGTTCGAATACGTCTTCGTAGCGCTTGGCGTGTTTACTGCCTTCGATGTTGGTGTGCGCTAACTCGTCCACCAGCACGACATGCGGCTTACGGGCGAGTATCGCATCGACATCCATCTCTTCAAAAATGGTCGATTTGTATTCCAGCTTGCGGCGTGGAACTGTCTCCAGGCGCGAGGACAATTCCACGATCGGTTTGCGCCCGTGCGTTTCGACTACGCCGATCACCACTTCCTCACCGCGGCTCGCCCTCCGTACGCCTTCACTTAACATGGCGTAGGTCTTTCCCACGCCGGGGGCGTAGCCCAGAAACAACTTGAACACCGCAGGCCGTTGCGCTGTGTCCACTTCCGCCAACCATTGTTCGGGACTCTTAGGCATCGCCGTTATTCTCCACGCCGAGGCGGAAAATGTCGAATCGTTTCACCAAGAGGACGCGGAACCGCAGAGAAACCAGAAAACAAAAATAACAAGAGATTTTCTCCGTGTCGGAGACTGCCCTGAGTGCAGCCAAAGGGTACCTCCGTGGTGAAAGCCTTTCAATCACGTTACAATCGCTGCCGTGAAAGTTCGCTGGCCACAACACCTGTTCCGCTACGCCGCTTGCATCGTAGCCGCCGAACTGGTGGCACAAATCTACCGGCGATTGGTCCACGTGAATCCCACCACGGTGGCGTTGACGTTCCTCTTAATGGTGCTGTGGGTCGCGGCGTATTGGGGATTTCGATTCTCCGTCTTTCTCGCGATACTGGCCACGCTGGCTTTCAATTATTATTTTCTCCCACCCGTCGGAACCTTTACTGTGGCGGACCCGCAGAACTGGGTGGCGTTGTTCGCCTTTCTGGTTACGGCGGGCATCGCCAGCGAACTAGCGGACCGCGCCCGCCGCCAGACCGCCGATGCCGTCCAACGCCGCCGCGATGTGGAACGGCTCTACAGTTTCAGCCAGCGCTTGCTCGCCACCGACAACGTTGCCGAACTGTTGAACGCAATTCCTCTCTATGTGTGCGAGGGATTCGGAGGCAAGTCCGCTGCCATCTATCTGCTTAGTTCGCAGCAGATCTATCGCACCGATCCGCAGGCCACATGGCTTGCCCTGCAGGATCTTCAAATGGTAAGTTCGCGGGGCGAGCCGGTCATTGATGCCCAGCGTGGGATTTCCCTTTCTCCTCTACATCTGGGCACCCGAACGACTGGCGCTGTGGGCATCGCCGGCGTAGCTCTTTCCCGCGCGACTCTTGAGGCTTTGGGCAGCATGATCGCGATCGCCGTCGAGCGCGCCGGAGCCATAGAGAAACTCTCGCAGACTGAGGCGGCTCACCAAAGTGAAAATCTTCGCGCCGTTCTGCTCGATTCTGTGACACACGAGCTACGAACGCCGCTAACCGGCATCAAGGCGGCCGTTACCGGTTTGCTCTCGGACTACAATCTCGACGAGAGCGAGCGTCGCGAATTACTGACTGTCATCAACGAAGAAACCGATCGCCTCGATCACTTAGTTGGGGAAGCCACAGAGATGGCACAGCTCGATGCCCATAAGGTCGAACTCAATATGGCTCCGGTGGATATCGCCACCGTGATCGAGCTTGCGGTGGAACAATCCAGAACGGTTCTCGCCGATCATCCCCTGGAGCTGCGAGTGCCCGCGGCACTACCCAAGGTTAGTGTGGACTCCGAACGCATTGCCGAAGTGCTGAAGCAGTTGCTGGAGAATGCCGCCAAATACTCTCCGCCTAATTCCCCGATTACGATTACCGCCGAGCAAAAGGGAGAGCGCGTCATTACCAGCGTCGCCGATCAAGGATACGGAATCGATGACTTCGAGCAGTCGCTGGTCTTCGACAAGTTTTACCGCGGCCGCGACCAGCGCTACAGCGCGCAAGGCACTGGCATGGGCCTGGCGATTGCCAAAGCCCTGGTCGAAGCACACAACGGGGCAGTGAGCGTCACCAGCCAGCTCGGCCGAGGCTCGGTATTTTCCTTCGACCTGCCCACCGCGTGAACGGTCTTGTCAGTTCTTCAGCTTCGGCCTCTCGCAAGTGTCGACAATCTTGGTGGGATCGATGGCATCACCGTCAACCTGCTCTTCCAGGATCTTCCCATCCTTCCCAATCAGAAAGTTCACCCGGCGCGCGGCTTTGTATTTATCCAGGTAAAGTCCGTATTTGTGGGTAATTTCACCGCCCCAGTCGCTTAGCAGGGGAAACGTCACGCCAATCTGGTCAGCAAAGGCTTTGTTGGCAAAGGCACTATCCATGCTCACACCCAGAACCTGGGTATCTGTGGCGTCCAGCCTCTTTAAATCATGCTGGAGCGCCTGCATCTGTTTGGTTCAACCACCGGTGAAGGCAAAAATAAAAAATGCCACCACTACATTCTTTTTTCCGCGATATTCGCTCAACGAAATCTTCTTTAAGTCGTTACCATCAAAATAATTCAGCGTGAAGTCCGGCGCCATTTGCCCGACCTTGGGCATGGACGATGCCGCGGCCTCCGGGGTTTCGCTCCCCGATGCAATCGGAGCGCCCACTGCCAACACCAACCCGCCCACCACGAGCCACCCTGCCACCCTCCTCGTGAGTCTCTTACGCATCATGATCCTCCTAGACCGCATGATAACTCACCTTCTGCAAAACATTGTCGCTTCCGTCCGCGCAACCTATAAATGACTTATCCGGTATTTGAACATTCGCATTGCCGAAAGTCACCCGAACCAGTAAATTCATTTTTCGGACTCCCATTCGCGTCCCAACGAGCATTCAATGAGCATTGCCACGCTGAACGATATTTTCTTTGCCGCCGCGGAACACAATCTCGACCGCGCCATGCTCTACCGCGAATCGGGCAAGTGGGTACCTATTTCATCGTCGGAGATCGCTCGGAGAGTCGCCGCAACAACCCAAGGGTTGAAGAAGTTGGGCGTTCGCAAGGGCGACCGTATCGCGATTCTCAGCGAGAATCGCCCAGAGTGGACGATCGTCGATTTCGCGATTCTCTTGCTCGGCGCCGTCACCGTTCCCGTTTACGCCACGTTAACTCCCGAACAAACCGCTTACACTCTTCGCGATTCCGGCGCCACCGTCGTCTTCGTTTCGACCGAACTTCAGCTACGCAAAGTGGAGGCTATTCTTGCCCAGACGCAAGTTCAGAAAATTGTGATCATGGATCGTATCCAGATCACTGACGATCTGGCTGCAGCCTGCCTGCTCATGGATCAGTTCAGCGCGCAAGGCCCGCGCGCGCTCGACTCTCAGACCGAGTCTTTCGCTCGTTCCATTCAGTCCGACGACTTGGCCACCATCATCTACACTTCTGGCACGACAGGAACCTCCAAGGGAGCCATGCTTACTCATGGCAACATGGCCTCCAACATCTTGTGCTCGCTGATTGGCTTCGGCATTCAACCCGGCGATAGCAGCGTTTCATTTCTTCCCTTATCGCACGTTACCGCTCGCCACGTAGATTTGACCATGCTCTACCATGGCGTGACTCTCGCCTACTGCCCTTTCATGGAGCATCTTCCCCAGACGCTTTTGGAAGTGCGGCCGACGATCTGCGTCTCTGTGCCGAGGGTCTACGAAAAGATCTATGCCAAGACTGAGATGAGTACCCGCGCTTTACCGAAGTATGCAATTTATCGGTGGGCCCTTTCCGTCGGTCGCGCTAACAAACCGGCAATTCTCGCCGGAAAGACTCCCACTTCAGCAACCTGGAAGCTCGCCAACAAACTCGTATTTTCGAAAATCCGCAAGGGCCTTGGAGACCGTGTCCGAACTTTCATCTCCGGTGGAGCGCCTTTAGGCCGCGAACTCGCCGAGTGGTTCGCCACGGTCGGCATCCGCATTCACGAAGGCTACGGCCTCACCGAAACTTCTCCGGTAATCGCGGTGAACACACCCGTGAATCATCGCATCGGCACGGCCGGAAAGATTCTTCCAAACCTCGAAGTCCGCATCGCCGAAGATGGCGAAATTCTGGTGCGCGGTCCATCCGTCTTCACGGGATATTGGAATCGTCCTGACGAAACCGAGAACGCTTTTCTCGATGGCTGGTTCAAGACCGGCGACATCGGAAACGTTGATGCCGACGGATATCTCTCGGTCACAGACCGGAAGAAAGAACTGATCAAAACCTCCGGCGGAAAGTTTATCGCCCCGCAGCCCATCGAGAATTCTCTGAAGCTCAATCCTTTCGTCGCAACTTCTGCCATCATCGGCGACCGCCGCAAGTTTGCCTTCGCCATCGTCTCTCCGAATTTTGCGATGCTCGAAGACTGGGCGCGGGCTAACGATGTGGCGTTCTCTTCGCGAGTTGAACTAATCGCAAACCCCAAGGTACAAGCGCTCTACGAAGGAATCGTAGAAGAGGTAAACGAGAACCTCGCCCGCTTCGAAAAACTGAAACGTGTCCTGCTCGTAGCCGACGAATTCACCGCCGAAAACGGCGCACTAACTCCGACTATGAAACTACGCCGCCGTGTTATCGAAGACCGCTACCGCAAGCAGATCGACGAGATTTATGCCCAGGCGGAAAGCAGTCCTGTGACTAGAAGGTTGCGGGAAAACTCGTTAAATTGACCCACCACCGTGGAAAGAATTGAGCCACGACCGTGGGAGAACGGCCCTTTTAGGGCCGCGTAAGCCGTTGAAAATCTGTCGGGCTTCAGCCCTCGTGGTGGCTGTTCGTTCCTCCGGACGACTTTTTCGCAGCGTCCTCGGGAACGCTCGCTCGTATAGTTCAGCTGTGGTTTACTAGATGAGGGTTGATTCCTGCGCAAGTTAGGCCGAGGATGACATTATGGCCCCCGCCAGCCGATGGCGTTTCCAATAGGCTCAGCGCTGCTTCTGGATCAGCGCGATGCGACCGAACTATGTCACAGTCATTGCGTAAATCAAGTCGCAGAACAAAATCCATAACCGTGATGAAGAGAGTTTCGTCTTCCCGAATTGTGGGGGAGGGCGAACTCGCCGATCTGATCCGGCAATTCGAGTGGAGAAAAACACCCCTCGGTCCGGTGGAAGCCTGGTCCGACACGCTGGTCACGACGGTTAATTTGCTTCTCGCATCTCGCCATCCCATGTTTCTGTGGTGGAGCTCTGATCTTATCCAGTTCTATAACGACGGTTACCGGCCGAGCATCCGTGCCGACAAACATCCCGTTGCGGTTGGTCAGCGCGGAATCGAATGCTGGCCTGAAATATGGCCCATCATCGGGCCGCAAATCGATGCAGTAATGAGCCGAGGTGAATCCACCTGGAATACTAATCAGCTTGTTCCCATCAATCGAAATGGAAAACTGGAAGAAGTCTACTGGACCTACAGCTATAGTCCGGTTCGAGATAAAGACGGCACGATCCAGGGAACGCTCGTTGTATGCAGCGAAACGACAGAACAAGTCCTCAGTGAACGGCGGCTCCGTAGTCTGCTGGCCATTAACGTGGATCCCGCGCTACAAAGCCAGCTTTCAGAAGAACAATCCGTGCTTCCCATTGCGCAAAGTCTTGTAAAGAAGCTCGAAGACAATTCGTCCGACGTTCCTTTTGCTGCGCTCTATCTCTTGCCGCAAGGCGAGATTGTCCAGGTCGCTCTTACTGAGTCGAAGCGCCCGATGTCTGATCCCGCAAAGTGGCCGCTTCTGACTGTGGCGAGGGCTCAGACTCCATTGCTGTTGAAAGATCTTGGTGAGCGATTTGGGGAGTTGCCCTGCGAGCCTTGGCCCGAACCCATTTCACTCGCATACCTGATTCCCCTTCGAATTTCCGGATTGGTTAATGCCGTTCTGGTTTTAGGCATCAGTCCTTGTTTGCCATTCGATGACAGGTATCAGACTTATTTTCAGCTTGTGGCACACCGCATCGAGAGTCTGCTGCGAAGCGAAAGCCATGCACTGGAAATCGCCCGGGCGGCAAAGCGATTCAGCAGCCTGGCACAAGCAGATCCTTTCGGCATGTTCATCGGCGATCTGAGCGGAAAATTGAAATATGTGAATCCCGCCTTTCTCAGGACTCTCGGCTATTCCGAAGATGAAGTGGATTCCGGAAAGGTGCGCTGGGACAATCTGACTCCGCCAGAATATGCTGCCGCCGATGCCCGTGCAGTCGAACAGCTTCGCACTTCGGGGCGTTGCGATGTTTATGAAAAGGCTTATATCGCAAAGGATGGTCGCAGAATTCCTATCCTGGTGGGCGCATCGATCATCGAGAGTTCGGGAGACGATCTTGAAGTCGCAGCCTACCTCACCGATCTCACGCCGTTAAGAACTGCTCAAGAAGAGTTGCGCAAGGCCAATGAAAACCTGGAGAAGAAAGTCGCGGAGCGCACGGCTGAACTCGAATCTGAGGTGCTCGATCGTAAACGCGCGGAGCTAAGCCTGCGGGAACTCACTGGCCGGTTACTGCGTACCCAGGACGAAGAACGCCGGCATATGGCTCGCGAACTTCACGATCATGCGGGACAGACACTGATAGCCCTGGGATTGAATCTTTTCGAACTGCAGAACGCAGTGAAGGAAAAGAATTCAAGTATTGTAAATCTTGCGGCTCAGGGCCAGCAGCTTTCAGATGAGCTGTCGAGGGAGATCCGCACGCTTTCTTATCTGCTGCATCCACCGTTATTGGACGAAGCAGGCCTAACCTCCGCTCTGAGCTGGTATGTGGACGGCTTCGCACAGCGAAGCAAAATCCAGGTCGATCTGGAACTGCCACAAAATTTAGGTCGACTTCCCAGAGAGTTGGAGCTTGTAATCTTTCGCGTCGTGCAGGAGAGCCTGACGAACGTCCATCGCCATTCCGGCAGCTCATCCGCGAGAATTCACCTCGTCCGCACCGAGAGTTTTGTGCAATTTGAAATCAGCGACCGCGGCAAAGGGATTCCTCCGGAAAAACAACGCCGAATGAGCACAGCAAAAGCCGGCGTGGGAGTGCGCGGCATGGAGGAGAGGGTTCGGCAATTCGAGGGTACTCTTCAGATTGTCTCGAATAGCGAAGGAACGAAGGTTGTTGTGACGCTCCCTCTGAAATCGATGATCTCGGATCGATGACCTCGGATGGAATTCCCGACGGCAAGTAATGTAACCTCGCAAGCGCAATTTCAGCGGTTCGCAAAATAGTCACGCCAGCTCTTGATTGTGTACGCTGGCCGTTCTTTCGTTACAATGCTCGTATGAACGACCAACTCGTGATTGCCGGACGCTCTTTCCGTTCCCGCCTAATCGTCGGCACGGGAAAATACAAATCCTTCCAGGAAACCGCACGCGCCCTCGAAGCCAGCGGAGCCGACATGGTCACGGTCGCCGTCCGCCGCGTGAATCTCGATCGCAGCAAAGAATCTCTGCTCGATTACATCGATTCGAAGAAGTATTTTCTGCTGCCCAACACTGCCGGCTGCTACACCGCCGATGAAGCCATCCGCGCGGCACGTCTTGGGCGTGAGGTCGGCCTTTCCGACTGGGTGAAACTTGAAGTAATCGGCGATCAGGCCACGCTCTATCCGGACGTGCAGGCCACTCTCGAAGCCACGCGGGTGCTGGTGAGCGAAGGCTTCACGGTCCTACCCTACACTTCTGATGACATCGTCTTCGCCAAGCGCCTGATCGATGCGGGAGCCGCAGCCGTGATGCCACTGGGCGCTCCAATCGGCAGCGGCATGGGTATTCAAAATCAAGCGCATATTCGCATTCTGCGCGAGATGATCACCGGCGTCCCTCTTATCGTGGACGCCGGCGTAGGCACCGCATCCGATGCTGCCATTGCCATGGAACTCGGCGCCGACGCCGTGCTTATGAATACCGGCATCGCCAACGCACAAGATCCAGTTCTGATGGCGGAAGCCATGCACCACGGCGTCCTAGCCGGTCGCCAAGCCTATCTCGCAGGCCGCATGCCTAAGAAGCTATACGCGACGGCCAGTTCCCCGCTTGAAGGCGTGGTGCGTTAATCGGATGAACGAGAAGGTGTACAGCAGTTTGACCGAGACACCAAACCGGCCCCCTCTCGTTCTCCGCCCGGTTGAAGACACGGAACTGGTGCTGGAATTCGTTGACTTTGCGCCTCATCGTGTTCACAGAGTCCCGACCTACCACTTCCGCATGTTGCACGCGCAATCCCGCGAGGAGCTCGGCATCATCAACCTTCGCGCCAGTTCAACCCCGCACATCGAACTTTATGCCGGGCACGTAGGGTTCTCTGTACATCCCGCCTATCGCGGACATCGATACGCTTCGCGGTCGCTGCGGCTGCTGATGCCGCTGGCGCGCGATCTTCGGCTCGATCCACTCTGGATCACGTGCGATCCCGACAACTTCGCGTCACGCCGCAGTTGCGAACGCGCGGGTGCAAAGTTTGTTGAGATCCTAGATGTTCCTGAGGACTGCATCATCCATCAGAGCGGGCATCCTCGGAAATGCCGCTACAGATTGGATATAGGAGGCATTGCTTGAATAGACGAGCCCAAGATTCTTTTGGGCCACCGATCAGATTTCGTAGCATACCCTACTAGTAAAAAAAAGGGCGGCCGCGGCCGCCCCTAGACACAGTCAAATTCAATCAGAGCATCTTCACGCTTTCCACATGAATGGAGTCGCCCATCACGTGTCCTGTCACGGCGACATGGTGTCCCTCGTGTCCCTTGAGCGCGTCGGGATTCTCCACCGCCAGAACTTTTTGATCCTTGTCGGTCACGATTACAGGCTTCGCGCCCGCGGCAATGCACTTCTTGGTGCACGCCTCAGCCTTATCGTTGGCGCCCTTGGCACCGCATTTGTCGTCGCTCACCCAGCCGTTTACGGTTGAGCTCTTCCCCATGTCGTCAAACGCCATCGCCGTCAGGGCGAATACAAAACAAATGGCAAGACAAAGTACCAGCACTTTTCTCATGACCGTTTTTCTCCTTAGTGTTTAGACCTTCTTCATTTGGATTTCTCAGCACGGCCCCAAGCCGCAGGTTATGGCAGGAGTCCTAAATCGCACGTCGGCGGCAGCTCAACCCGCCGATTTATTGATTAATGCCCGAACTATACCACAGGGATCGCTGCCTGATGTCAAAGCCAATTTCCGTTTCGGGATTCGGAACGAAGCTCATCTTTACTTTTTCGCCGAGTGATTAGCTGGAACTGGCTCCGGCGGCGCGGGCGGGACGTACACATACTCGCCGGGACGCGCGTAATGCAGTTGTTCGCGCGCTTCTTTCTCGATGAATTTTTCGTCGGTCTTCAGTCCTTGAATCTGTTGGGTATAGAGATCGTTTTCCTTCTGCTGCTGCGCGATCCGCTTCTGCAGCGATTGATACTCCATCCGTTTCTGCTTGTAGACCATCATGCCATTCGCGCCGAACATTACATGCACGAAGAGCAAGCCAGCCAGCACCGCAACTGTGACGGTTGCAACGCGCCGCCGCAAGCCATAGATTCGCCTGCCCAGAGGACGCACAATTTCTACCCAAGATGCGGCCATCGCCTCGGCCTGTGGAACACTTTCCGCCACAACGCGCATACCAGCTCGCGCCGTTGGAAATCGCCGGATATTCGCCAAATCTTTTGCCCGAAAATCCATTACCTGGTGACCCTCGCTGATCGAACCCCAAGTTCCCAGTGAACGTCTCATTGCTCCAAGCGTCAAGCGAAAGTTGCTGCGCGGCCATGTTGGGAACCAATCTAGTTACAAGGTCATTCGGCCTCTACGCAGGAAGCACGATCTTGGTCTAAAATGCTACGCTTTCATCTGTTCATAGCATGGCTGGAAGCCGACGGCCGGGAGCTGATTTCGTATGACGGACAAACGCATCGTTCTAACTACCGCTGGCTCGGAAGAAGAAGCCCGCAAGATCGCAACCCGACTGGTGGAGAGACGCCTTGCCGCTTGCGTCAATATTCTTCCGCAGATCACATCCATTTATAGCTGGCAGGGTAAAGTCGAAGAATCAAGCGAGTGGCTCCTGGTAATCAAGACGATCGCTGCGGCTTTCGCCGAAGTGAGCCATGTAATCAAGGAACTGCACTCCTACGAACTTCCGGAATGCATTTGCTTGACGATTGAAGATGGATCTTCTGCCTATCTGGAGTGGATTGCCGAATCTGTCTCCGCGGAAATTTTTCGGAGTGACCGGTGGGAAGAACTATGAGCCGAAAACTCACAATTAAAATCTTGCTAAATTGCGGCCAGGCCCGTTTCCAGATCTTCGAGAATGTCCTCGACGTTTTCGATGCCTGCTGAGATTCGCACCATGCCATCGGTGATGCCGATTGCCTTGCGTCCCTTTTCGCCGAGGCCTGCGTGCGTCATGGTCGCGGGATGCGAAATCAGGGTCTCCACTCCTCCCAGCGACTCTCCCAGAGAACATACTCGCAATTTCTTCAGCATCCTGTTGGCATTCTTCAGCGATCCTGTCTCAAACGTGATCATCGCTCCGAAGCCGCTCATCTGCCGTTTCGCCAACTCGTGCTGCGGATGATCCGGAAGCCCTGGATAGAACACCTTGCTTATCTTTTTCTGCTTCGCCAGAAATTCTGCGACCACCCGCCCGTTGCGGTCGTGAATCTCCATGCGAGCCGCCAGCGTTTTCACTCCACGCAAAACCAGCCAGCATTCAAACGGCGAGAGAATCGCCCCCACCGCCTTTTGCAGAAATGCTAACTTTTCGGCCTGATCCGGCCGGCTGCACACTACTGCACCGCCGAGGCCGTCGCTGTGTCCGTTTAGAAATTTCGTGGTTGAGTGCACCACCATATCCGCGCCGAATGCCAGCGGCTGCTGAAAGCAGGGAGACATGAACGTGTTATCCACTACGAATTCAGCGTTCTTCCGCCGGCAAATCTTACTGATCGCTTCCAGATCGCTCAAGCTCATCAACGGGTTGGTCGGCGTCTCCACATAAACCATGCGCGTGTTCTTTCGCATCGCGCGCTCTACGTTCTCCGCGTCTGACGTATCCACATAGGTGAACTGCAGCCCAAAATTCGTCATCACCTGGTTGAACAACCGCGGCGTTCCACCGTAAAGGTCATTCCCGCACACTACGTGATCGCCGGATTTCAGCATGGTGACAATCGCGCTGATCGCCGCCATTCCGCTGGCAAATACCGGCGCTGCTACCCCGCCTTCGAGCGATGCCAGATTCTCTTCTAGCCGGTCTCGCGTAGGATTTGATACCCGCGAATACTCGTACCCTTTGTTGTCGCCAATGCCTTGCTGCACGTAGGTGGAAGTCGGATAAATAGGAACGGTAACCGCTCCAGTGAGAGGATCCGGCTCCTGTCCATCGTGTATGGCGCGAGTTGCAAAACCATACTGCCTATTTTTCTTCATGAGTTCGACAAACGTGCCATCTAAACCCCGCCTTCAAAAATCTTCTTCGACAAATATCGCTCTGCCGAATCCGGGATGATCGTCCCCACCCGCTTCCCTGCTCCCAGTCGCCGCGCTACGTTCAAAGCCGCGAAGACCACGGCTCCGCCACTCGAGCCCGCCAGTACACCTTCGCGCCCCGCTAGCTGCTTCACCATTTCAAAAGCGTCGTCGTCCGTGACCGCAATCACTTCGTCGCAGACGGCAGGATCAAACGTCTCAGGAACGAAGTTGTTCCCAATCCCTTCCACTTTATGCGGGCCGGGTGCGCCGCCGCCCAGAACCGACCCCTGGGTGGTCACAGCGAACGTCTGTACTCCCGGCACATGCTTCTTCATGTAGCGCGCGACCCCGCTAAAAGTTCCGCACGTGCCACAACCGAGTACTACGGCATCCACCTTCTCGTCCATCTGCTCGAACATCTCCACTGCGGTGGTTTCGTAGTGATAATCGGGATTCGCCATATTCTCGAACTGGCCTGCCATGAAAGCATTCCGGTCACCGGCCACCAACGCTTTCGCGCGCCGGATTGCTCCCTGCATTCCTTCTTCATCGGGCGTGCGCTCAACCTCCGCTCCCAAGGCCCGCATGATGATTACTTTTTCTTGCGAGAAGTTTTCTGGCACAAACAGTTTCACTTTGTATCCGCGATTCACTCCAATCAGGGCCAGCCCGATCCCGGTATTTCCCGCGGTCGCTTCAACAATCGTTCCGCCGGGTGCCAGTTTCCCGTCCTGCTCTGCCCGGCGAATAATCCCAATCGCGGCGCGGTCCTTCACGCTGCCGCCCGGATTCAGATATTCCAGCTTGGCGAACACGTCCGCCGAGCCGGACGGAACCAGACGCTTCAATTGCAACATTGGAGTCTCGCCGACCAGTGCGGTAATGTCGTCGGCGACGCGCAGATGAGAGACTTCAGAATTCTTCAGGCGCACGTTTCAGACTAAGGGTTGAGTTTGAAATCGTCAATTGCTCCAGCGTGGACTGGCCGCCCAAAGCATTATTCTAGTCATTTTCACAGGATTGCTCTTCCTGGTTATGTCCATAAATTCAGTGGTGCGCCTCGAAGGGAATTGTAACCTCAACGGTGGTACGCGCGTGCCCAGTGGAATAGATTCATTGTTCGACAGCAGCTATGGCGGCGTTGCCTAGAATTGGATTGCCGCCCAGCAACAGGACCTTTACCACTTTGTGCGCCCAAATTTTACTAAGAAGATTTCGACGACTTCCGAGAATGCTGTAACTGAATATTCTCGAGCTTTCGAAACGCTTCTACTTCGCGCCCGATGCCGCCGGCTGCAAACCTGCGTAGTAGCCGCTCTTGGTTCGCACTTCCAGCTTGCCGTGCCCCTTCGACTTGGCTTCTACGCGGATCGTTCGGAAACCGCCACTCGACCTGGGATTGGTAGGCTGGTAGCCGATCGTGTACTGATTACGAATGTCGTGTGCCACTTGCCGGCTGATCTCATCCACTTCGTCGAGTGTTTTGGGAAAGAATGCCAGCCCTCCTGTGCGTTGCGCAATGATATCCAGTGCCCTCCGGGCACGCTTCGGGTGTTCCTCATCCCCCAGAATTCCAATCGCGTACACGGACGGACCGTTTTCTTCCTGCAACTGCTTCACGGCCTGCTCCAAGGTTTCCCGGCTGGCATTGTCTTCTCCGTCGGTTACCACGAAAAGAACTTTTCTTTCCAGCCTGCCGTTTTTCTTCAGGTGCTCGGCTGAAGCTACAACCGCTTCGTAGAGCGCCGTTCCGCCTTTCGCGTCAATTTTCTCCAGTGCTTCTTTCAACTTCAGCAGGTCGTTCGTGAAATCCTGGTCGAGATAATATTCGTCGTTGAAATTCACCACGAACACTTCGTCTTGAGGATTGCTCGATCGCACGAGGTTCAGTGCTGCCTGGTTCACTTTGGCGCGCTTCTCCCGCATCGAGCCAGAATTGTCGATCACGATCCCCATCGCTACGGGTATATCCTCGTGCCGGAACGAAACAATAGCTTGCTGCTTGCCGTCCTCAAATACCGTGAAGGCATTGCGGTCGAGGTCGGTCACTATGCGCTGCCTGTTGTCGATCACTGTGGCATGCAGCATGACCTCGTCAACGTTCCTGCGGAGGACGAAGGTTCCATTGTCGTCGGAGGTCTGCTGTTGTGGTTTTGTGGCGGGCTCAGTCGGAGCAGGCTTCGACTGCGGGTTTTGCTGCGGAATTGATGCGCTTTGCCCAGCGAAAAGTTGGCTCAGCACTGCGACCGTAGCCCAGGCTCGGATCACCCATTTCAAAAAAAAGAATATCGCGACCCGGCTATTCTTCGGGCGCGTAATATCCAGTCCTGGCATACACTCGCAGCGGAGGCAATCCTTTCGGCGGCAGTAACTTCACCTTGATCTTACGCCATTTGCCGTCGCGCACCACTTTGCTGGGACGATACCCCAGCACATATTGGTTGCGCAGTTCGACCCCAATCTTGGTCGCCACATCCGCAAGATCGTTGGGATTCTCCACCGTAAACGCCCGCCCGCCGGTCAATTCTGAAATCTCCCCCAGCAGTTCCGGACCAAGGCGCTCTTCTTCCGTGGGGAAATAGCGGTCATAAATCCCAATGGCATATACCATTACATCCGCTTCCTTAACTAAAGCCTTGATCTCGTTCTCGGTGTAGCGGCTGTGATTGTCTCCTCCATCGGAAATGATCAAGAGCGCCTTCTTGGCGTACTTGGCCTGCCTCATCTTGGTCACGCCCATGTATATGGCGTCCAGCAAAGCCGTGCGCCGCCGTGGCACAGCATAGATGAGTTTGCCCTGAATCTCGTCCACCGAGCTGGTAAAGTCGCTCACCTCTTCCGGTTCGTCGGAGAAGGTGATCATGAAGAACTCATCCTGAGGATTCGCGGTCTTAAAAAACTCGCTCACCGCATCTTTCGCCCGGTCCATTTTGCTACTCATGCTGCCACTGGAATCGAAAATCACCCCCAGAGAAACCGGTGCATCTTCGCTGGAGAAAGACTTGATGTCCTGCGGCGCACTGCCTTCAAAAAGCTGAAAGTTCTGTTTTTCCAGACCGGTCACCAGCCGGTTCATCGGATCCGTAATGGTCACTGGCACCAGCACCAGATCAACGGCTACCTTCAGCGGACGCACATGCGTCTTGAGAGACGGGGAGACGACGTCTTGCTTTGAAACTTCGTCCGGATTATTTTCCTTGGCTACTTCCCGCGGCGGCACGTGAATATCATTGACGTTAGTCTGCCCCAGAGCAGCGAACGGCAAGATACACAACGCGAAAAATAGCAGGCACAGAGAGATATTAGGCGCCATCGCACCCGAGCGTGCAAGACAGGGACGAACTTCGAAGAACTTAAAGTCCAGGGCCGGAGGGAGAGAAGACCGGCATCCGTTCAGGAGGGCCATAAACACCTCAATTGGCCGCGATAGTATCATGCTTTTGTCCGAATGACGCCGTTTTTTTTGTCAAAAATTAGAGACAATCCAAAAACGGAGCGGCCATTTCGGATCATTCTTTACAACGGTGTGTTAACACCGAAACAACCGTCTAACCATTCGCTCGCGCCACCTTGCTACAATCAGAAGTTTCCATGGCAGATATTCATCCCTTTCGCGCCTTTCGATACGATCCCACTCGGGTCGCACTCACCAACGTCGTCACCCAACCCTACGACAAGATAACCCCCGCGCTGCAAGATCGCTATTATGCCGCCAGCCCGTATAATCTGGTGCGCATTATTCTCGGTCGCACGGAAGTAGCCGACAATCCAGCGAATAATGTATATTCCCGCGCCGCAAACCACTTTCGCGATTGGCACGAGCAAGGCATCCTTCGCCAGGACCCTCAGCCCTCGCTCTACGTCTATTCCCAGCGCTTTACGCTTCCGGGCGCAGTGAAAGGAAGTTCACACCAGGAACTGGAACGCCGCGGATTCATCGCCCTAGGCCGCATCGAGGACTATTCCGCCGGAGTGGTTTTCCGCCACGAGCAAACCCTAGCCAAACCCAAGGCCGACCGTCTCGATCTACTCCGCGCCACCCGCGCGCATTTCGGCCAGATCTTTATGCTTTATGAAGATTCCGGCCAGGTTGAATCCCTCCTTAACCCATCGGCCGCCCCAGTCATCTCGATCACCGACGAGTATGGAGTTCTGCACAGCGTGTGGCCAGTCTCCGATCCGAGCGTGATCGCTTCCGTCCGCAGCGCGATGGCCCACAAGAAGCTCATCATCGCCGACGGTCACCACCGTTATGAAACGGCGCTCAACTATCGCGATGAATGCCGAGATAACCAGCGACGCGCCATCGACTCTTCGCAGCCGAATTCCGCAGCCGCCGACTCGCCACACGAGTTCGTGATGATGACCTTTGTCAACATGAACAGCCGGGCTCTGCTCATTCTGCCCACCCATCGCATCGTTCATAGTTTGCCATCGTTCTCTGAAGAAGGCTTTCGCAATGCGGCCCGGGCATTCTTCGACATCGATGAAATCCATTCCTCGCTCGACTCGACCCACGCAACCGAAATCCTCCGCGAAGCCGGACGTGCCGGAACCGCAATCCTTGCCGTTGCCGCCAACCGGGCCTTTTTGCTGCACCATCCCAATCCGAAAGCCGCGGAGATATTCAATGGCCTATCGCTGCGGCAGCAAGCCCTCGATGTGGTCCAGTTGCACAAATGTCTGTTGGAAAAGGTCTTGGGCCTCTCGGAGGAATCCATCCGCAACCAGCAGAATCTCTCCTACATCCGCGATCCCGGAGAGGCCCTGTCGCTGGTTCGTGGTTCAAGCGGAACTCCGGCCAACATCGCCTTCTTAGTGAACCCCTGCCCCATGACGCACCTGCGCAACGTAGCTTTCGCCGGCGAGGTCATGCCTCAGAAATCCACCGACTTCTACCCCAAGCTGCTCAGCGGATTGACCATCTATGCTCTCGATTAGTAGTGCTTGGACCCGACGAAACGGGATTATGCACCGCGACGAGGTGGGCCCTTAATGAACGCTCGCAGCGCAACGGATAAGACGCAAACCCTCTGGGTCCTCTGTGGCAAATGGTTTGCCGTCGGACTCCTGCTGCTCCTCGCAGTGCTTTTACTCTCCGCCGCTGTTCCCGAGAAGCATCTCTCCATCTATTCCACCGCCGCCAACTACTCTCTGCCTATCGTCGATCGCGACAGCAAAGATTATATCGGTCTGCTCGAACTCCTGGAACCTCTCGGAACGGTCAGCGCAAAATCCGATCTTCCACGCTGGCGTCTCCACTACAACAATGTCCTCTCGGAGTTCGCCGTGGGCAGCCCTCGCGCTCGCATTCAGGGGCGCGATGCAGTTCTCTCCGCAAGATTCTTACTCGAAAACGGACGCGGTCTCGTCCCTGTCGCTTCGCTCGCTTCCATCCTGCCGCGAATACTCGGCGGTCCGGTAACCTTGCATGAAGAGTCCGGACGCCTCTTCGTCGGCAGCATTGCCACTCATTTCACCGCTTCAGTTTCTCCTGATGATCCGTCGCGCCTCGTTTTTCACTTCACCTCACCGGTTAATCCCACAGTCGCCACCGAGCCCGGCAAGGTTTATCTGACCTTCAACCGCGAACCTGTCACTTCACCCGCGTCCCCAACTCTTACCTTTGCGAGCAAAGCCATTCCTTCAGCCACTTATTCCGAAAATAATGGCGCCGCCAAAATCACCGTCAACAGCACCATCCCTTTGTTGGCGAGCTTCAGCAATGACAGTCAGACGATTGTCTTGGCGCCGGCAAAATCTCAATTTGCCTCAACCGCGGCTGGCGCCTCCACAACTCTGCCGCCGGCCAGCCCACCCGCGCAACTTCCTGCGGCCAATCCGTCACTCCCCGTCACCCGCCATTACTTCGCGATTGTAGATGCTAGCCATGGTGGCAACGATCGCGGTGAGGCTCTCAGTTCCACGCTCGCCGAAAAAGATGTCACGTTGGCCTTCGCCCGCCGTCTGCGACAGGAACTCGAGAGCCGCGGCCTATCCACTCTCGTCCTGCGCGATTCTGACGCCGACCTCTCACTCGATGACCGCGCCTCGTCCGCCAACGCTGTTCACGCCGCCGTTTATATCGCCCTGCATGCCGCCTCCAGCGGGCACGGCGTTCGCCTCTATACCGCGCTGCTTCCCTACAGCATTGATTATGATAGCGGCCCTTTCCGTTCCTGGACCACTGCCCAGCAATCTTCCATCCCACTTAGCAAAGCCACCTCCGCCAGCGTGGCCACGGAATTGAAAAAGGATGAAATCAATGTGCGCTCTCTGACTGCACCTTTGCGGCCGTTGAATAATGTCGACACCGCCGCCATCGCTGTCGAGGTCGCGCCCTCCGCCGCCGACATCTTGCAACTAGCTTCTCCGGTTTATCAGCAACTCGTTACCAGCGCCGTGGCCAACGGAATCTCCGCCATTCGCTCACAGCTTGGAGCCGCGCCATGAGAGCGCGCATTACGATTCCTCCTAACATGATTCCGCGCTATCTGGTGATCGCAGTGTTTGTGCTTCTCACAGCCGCGCTGGGAATGAGCTTTTACGCGTGGCATATGCGTGGACGCGCCGCCGCCGTTCCAGTCGCGGCCACCGATACTCGTCCCGTCGTCGCACCCGTGGCCGGACCCACCGAACAGGTGACACTATATGTCGCCTATGACGATGTGGGCGTGCTTCGGCCACAATCCGCTCGAATTCCGATGCCCAGCGTCCGTCAACAGCGGGCTGAAGAACTGCTCCGCTCCCTGATCGCCCTTTATCTCGACAAAGCCTCGCCTCACCCGCTGCCGCCCGGCGCCGATATCCGCGGCATCTACATGGTCGATCCCGGCCTCGCCGTCGTCGACGTCAATGCCGCCTTTGCCGACGGCCACCGCTCCGGCGTCCTCGCCGAGGAACTCACTGTGGCATCGTTTATCCAGACCCTTGCGGCTAATATCCCCGGCATTCTTCGGATGAAGATATTGGTTGAAGGGAAAGAACGCGAAACTCTGGCCGGCCATGCCGACCTGTCTAACTTCTTCGATGTCTCCGCTGTGAACCAGCTAACCTCGCAACTGCAAGCGACGCAGTAATGGGTATGAGACCGGGAAACTATTCGTGCGAGGACAACTACCCCTCGGCAAGCTGAAGGCAGGTTTTCGGCTGCCTTAGGATGCAGTCCGACATTCTCTCAGCTATTCCGTACGACGCTTTTTCCATACCGCTGACAAAAATCGATCCAAGAATTAGACGATCGAATCGGAACCATTCCCGAGCCGATTCCATTCCCAAATCGATGATCCGTCTCGAGACATTGTCCCAAGGGATGCAATGAAAGCCGCACGACAGGGGAAACGATTGCCGATGGGTTCGATGGCAGTGAAGCAATGTCTAACATTCGTAATACCGCCACCCCACCAAACCACGGACTCTTGAAACAGGCCTCAATCGTGTTGTGCCTTCTAGCCTTTCTACCAATTGCGGCGTTCGGCCAGAGCTCGCTGGATGATGTACACGTTGTGCCACGTACGCCGCTAATCGCCACGGTCGAACCCGGGGCAAAGGCATACGATGCAATCCGGCCGGTCATCAGGAGAAGCGCGGACCTGGTGTTGGTGCCAGTCACCGTCACCGACCCGTTGGGGCGGCTGGTAACGGGTTTGAGACCGGACAATTTTCAGGTCTTCGAAAACAAGAAACCTCAGGAGATCCGGCATTTTTCCAGCGACGACGCTCCCGTTTCTCTCGGCATCATCGTCGATACCAGCGGCAGTATGAAAGACAAAATGGAACGAGTGCGCGAGGCGGTAAAGCAATTTTGCTACTCCGCCAACCCCCAGGACGAATTCTTCATGATTACGTTTTCCGACACGCCCCATCTCGTGCATGACTTTACAGATTCTACAGAAGACCTTGAAAGCAAACTCCTTTTCGCGTTCCCAAAGGGGCGTACGGCTCTTCTCGACGCAATCTATATGGGGATCGAAAAAATGCGGGAAGCCAAGTACAACAGAAAGGCGTTGCTGATCGTCTCCGACGGTGGAGACAATCATAGCCGTTACAACGAAGCCGAACTGAAATCAACTGTGAAAGAATCCGACGTAATGATTTACGCCATCGGAACCTTCGACCGCAACCTTCCTACGGTCGAGGAAATGTTGGGGCCGGAATTGTTAGCCCATATTGCCGAGGTCACCGGCGGACGTGCTTTCGTTCTGGATAATCTGATCGAAATGCCAGATGTGGCCCGCAGGATTGGAGTTGAACTGCGAACTCAGTACGTTCTGGGCTACCACCCCAGTAACCCGCCACACGACGGAAAATGGCGCAAGATCAGCGTAAAGCTTAGGCTTCCCAAGAAACTCACGTCCTTACAGGCGCGAGCAAAACAGGGATATTACGCCAGCAACGACTAGCCGTAGAAACGACTAGGACGAACTAAGAACGACTACGCCGACGCGCAACCTGAAGATCGCAAGGCGCGGCCATCTAGAGCTTAGCGACCGCGCGCGCAAACGAGACTGGGATTACGCTCCGACCAATGCCGGTTCTACACCGTAGATCGAGTGCCACGAGGTAGCAGACTTCAGCTTGCTATTCACGTTATTGATATTCTTTACGCCTTCCGTCTCCAGCCACTTGCGGAAAGCCGCCGCACCCTGCTTGGCATAAATTGGAATTCCGTCCTTCCAGGTCGCGCGCCCGCACAGCACTCCGTTAAACTTCACTCCCGATTCCCCAGCCAGCTCCAGCGTCTCGCTGAACTCCGCATTGCTAACGCCCGCCGAAAGATAAATGAACGGCTTGGTCGCCACGTTTGCCGCCTTGTGAAACAGGTCAATCGCCTCTTGTTTCGTATAGGCTTTCTGCCCTCCAAAGCACTTCACACCTTCCACAAATTTCATGTTGACCGGGACTTCCACCTTAAGCACATCGACTCCATAGCGGTCTTTGCTGAACTCGCGCATGCTCTCGGTGACAATGTGCGGCTTCTTCTTTGCGTATTCCAATCCCTTCTCGTCGGCGCCCTCTTCGTAGCCCACAAACTCCAGAAAATAGGGGATGTCATTCGCGCGGCACTCGTCGCCAATGCGCTCCACCCACGCGTGCTTCTTGTCGTTCACGTCCTTAGGATCGTACGGCGAATAGTAAAGCAGAATCTTGACGCAGTCCGCGCCCGCTTCTTTCAACCGCCGTGCCGACCAGTGATCGAGCAAGTCTCCCAAGCGCCCTGGACCGGTCTTGTCGTATCCGGTCTTTTCATAAGCCAGAAGCAGGCCAGCATTCTTCGCCCGTCGCTTCGACGCCGGCAGCCCCCACTCAGGATCAAGAAGAATCGCGCTGGCATGCGGCGTCAAAACCTCCGTAACCAGCGTTTTGAACTCCTCCATCATGGCATCGCTGATTTCCCCGCCCTTTTCTTTGCCCAGCGATTTCTGCAGCGACCCGCGCTGATCCATCGCGGCCGCAGCGATCACGCCGCGTTCGTTCGATACTCTTTTGAGACCCGCAAGTTTGCCGGGGGTAAGTTTCATAGGATTCCTCCGAATCTGCCGCTTAAGATGAGTGCTTTTAAACCCTCAATTGTAAACCAAAAGCCTTGACTCGATACGTTAAAAGTAGGTAATATAACTACTATAGATCAACCCATGGAAAAGGCGATTTCAGCAGCCGATGCCAACCGGAAGTTCTCTCAGCTACTGCGGGATGTTCGCGAAGGACAAAGCTACGTGATCACAAGCCACGGAAAAGCCGTGGCTCGCATCGCCCCTTGCAAAGAAGATTCCGACACTTCTGTACACGCCCGAGCGTCCTTGCTAACGAGATTGCGCGCTGAGCGTGTCGTCAGGATCGGACGATGGAAAAGGGACGAGCTTTACGACTAGGGCAACCCGGTGAGACTCGCTCTCGATACCAATATTCTGGCCTACGCGGAAGGCGTGAACGGTGCGGCAAAGAAAAAACCTGCGCTGGAGATCATCGCTAAACTGCCCGCCGCTTCTACCTTCTTGCCAGTGCAAGTTTTGGGCGAACTCTTTCATGTTCTGGTGCGGAAGGCGGGACGTCCGCCGGAGCGGGCACGGGCCGCGATTCTCAGCTGGCAGGATGCCTTCCCGCTGATCGAAACTTCACCGGCAATTCTGCTTGCCGCCACAGACCTCGCCTCTCGCCATGGCCTCGGCATCTGGGACGCCATAATCTTCTCTGCCGCGTCCGCTGCGGGATGCCGTCTGCTGCTCTCCGAGGACCTTCAAGCCGGGTTCACCTGGAACGGAGTAACGGTCTGCAATCCCTTTTCAGCAAATCCGCATCCCTTGCTGGCAGCTTTGCTCGAGCCCTAGGCTTAGTCGGCCCAGTTCTGCAATTTCAGCCCTCGTACCCGCCGGAACTCCTTTTCGTTGTTCGTAACCAGCGTCAACCCGGCAGCCAGAGCGTGCGCGGCAATCCAAAGATCGTTGTTGCCGGCGATCCACGCTTTTAGCGATGGTATAGTGGTATGACCGCTGCGGTTTTTCTTCCCTCCGCTCCGGCACACAATAGCCGAATTGCTTTCGGCAACATCGAACGAAGAGCACGTCCCGAAGGAACCGCCATCATGCCCATCGCGACCACGAATCCCGCCACCGGCGAAGTCGTAAAAACGTTTCAACCTTTATCCCCGGCTGAAATCGAGCAGAAACTCCAGCTAGCCGTCACGACCTTCCGCGCCGAGCAGAAGACCCCCTTCGCCGAGCGCGCTAGCCGCATGGCGAAAGCCGCCGAGATCCTCGAACGCGACAAAGAAAAGTTCGCGACTCTGATGA
>CAYOVU010000268.1:0-3507 GCA_964407505.1 uncultured Acidobacteriaceae bacterium
GATTCGATCGTCAAGTTGCTAGGTGTACCAGAAACTCTTGTGCGCCGCCAATGGCGTCGGACAGGCCGCTGCGCTTGGCGCGACGGCGGCTAAAGGCGGGTATGAACTGCGTAACCGTGTGGCATGCCTGAAGGCATGCCCTGATACGAAACTTGAATTCTCACGGCTGCGCCGTTACGCGGGATATTCATGCGATTACCTCTGTAATCGCAGGTAACCGGCAAGAGTCTTGCAGAAACATTGGTGGTGCGGCAGGGTTAATAGCAGCAGAGATTGTGAGGGATCTTCTATGCGTCATCCAATCGTGGTTTTGAAATCTATTCTGATCGGCGGCATGTTGTGCAGCATTGCCTGGGGACAAGCTTCGAGCGCTCCCGCGAGCGGTGCGCAACCGGCCGGCCAGCAATCGATGCCGGGGATGGATATGTCGGGGTCGGCGGGGCATGACATGCAGATGCAGACCAAAGACATGCCCATGAGCAGCGACGACAAAGATGGCAGCGACGCCCGCGCTCATGCTATGAGTGCTATGGAGGGCCACATGGACATGGGCCCGCACATGAAGATGACCGATCTGCGCGCGGCCAAGCCGGACGACAGCGCACGCGCACAACAGATTGTGGAAGCGGCGCGCAAGGCTTCGGAAAAATACATGGATTACCATGTTGCACTGGCCGAGGGCTTCCGTATTTTTCTGCCGAGAGTTCCGCAGAAGATGTACCACTTCACCAATTACCGTTATGGACGGGAATCATTCGAGCACTTCAATCCGGAGCATCCGACGTCTCTGCTGTATGAAAAGCATGGAGACGATTACAAACTGGTGGGCGTGATGTACACCGCGCCGAAGAGCTTTACTGAAGACGAACTTGATGCGCGTATCCCGCTCAGCATAGCGCGATGGCACGAGCACGTTAATTTCTGCGTGCCTCCGTTTGGCAAGTGGCGGGATAGCCTCGGTGCGAATCCGCAGTTTGGATTTCGCGGATCGATTGCCACGCAGCAGGCCTGTGACGCCGCTGGCGGCACGTTCCATCCCGTCGTGCTGGACTGGATGGTGCATGTGTATCCGTTCGAGAAGGATTCGGCGAGCATCTGGTCTGTCGAGCGGCAGCACGGCGACGCGGACTGATTCGCTGATTGCGGGACGTGGTCGTCCAGTCATACCTAATTTTCACATTTGGTTAACAAGACTTGATCCGCCGTCGGCATTCGCGGGCAGAGCCTGCCCTGAGCTTGTCGACGGGAGTGCCCGCGCCACACAAGTCACCGCACGGCTCTACAAAACATCCGCCTTCTGTTCGCCCTCCCGCAGAAAAGAAATCGCGCGAGATTCTTGCTATCGGAAAGACGATGGCTGCGTCCAAAGAAGTGAACACGGAATAAAGCCAAGGGAACTTTGAGGGCACCGAATACGTAACCTCTCAAAGTTAATGAAGCGGCCGGCGCCGAGGTGACGCCAGTCAGGATTGATTCGATATTGATTGCGGGGTCTGGGGATTCTCTCACACTCGGTTTGGCGGCCCAGGTGAGAAAACCCCCATCGCGGCGGCATAAGTCATGCAGTTTTTCTGCACGGCTTTTGCGCACAACCCCGGCGGCAGCATTGTAGGCGATTCGCTGGGAAACACAAGTGTTTTCTTGCGCTGGTCGCGAGCCGGGCCGCCCCAACCGTTTCCCGACGTAACTTCGGGAAAGAAAATAAGGAGCAGCTATGAAGTTCGCGACAGTTTCGAAAAGTCTGATCATGGGGTTGGCTCTGCTGCTGGCCTCGAGTGCGTTTGCGGCGACGAAAGCTCAATTGAGTCTGCGGAGTCCGACCACGGTCAACGGAACCAAACTCAAACCGGGCGACTACAAACTGGAGTGGGACGGCAGCGGGCCCAACGTGGAAGTCAGCATCCTGCAAGGCAAGACGGTGGTGGCCAAGGTTGCGGCAAAACTTGTGGACCTGCAAGCACCCGCGCAATACAACGCTGCTTTGCTGAAGAACAACGATGACGGCACCAGCGCGCTGGCCGGCGTCCGCTTCGAAGGCAAGAAATTCGGACTCGAGTTGGGCGACTCCGGCGACGGCATGCAGGCTGGTTCGAGTAAGTAAGTTCGAGCAAGTAATGTTTCGTCCGGTTGCCAGGGGGGCAATCGCATAGAAAAAGGGGAGCACATTTGCGTGCTCCCCTTTTTTGAGTCTGGCATCCTGTCCGGCGATTCTAGTTCGGCGACGCCAGCACATCGTCGTAGTAATTGATGACTGCGCGCTTGGGCTTGTCTTTCAGGCCTTTCAAGGGAATTTTCTGATCGAACGTGCTGTTGCCCGCAAGCCGCGCTCTTCCCAGGAAGAGCATTCCATTCGGCAAGTCCACGTAGATCGGCACCAGCATACGGAAGCTATCGTTCACGTTTGACTGCGTCATTTTTATGCTCATCACCACGTCGCCGTCCGCTCCTGTGTCGAAAGTTGCGTTCATCTGGTACGAGGGCAACTGAGTTCCATAAACATATTCGTTGAAAAACCAGTCCATCTTGTGGTTGCCCTGCAGGTCCATTTCCTGAGTCATGTGTTTCTCTACCATGGCTTTGAAATCTTCAGTCGTGGCAGCTTTGCCGCGGTAGGTGTTGACGAAGTCCTGCATCAGCTCCTTGAAGCGCTGGTCGCCGGTGTGGTTGTCGTGCAGCATCATTCGAATCATATGGAGGATGTAGGCGCCCTTGGGGTAGATCAGGCGGCGGTACGTGTCTAATCCGGTGCGCGTATTGCTGGTGCGATATCCCATGGTGAGCGGCCCGGCATCGATCGCTCGATAGCCTTGCGCATCACGCTCCAACAGCAACTCGCGCTCGTCATTCCAGAATGCGATGAACTTTTTGGGATTCTTCTCGATCATGGTCAGGTACAGTGAGGCGGACATATCGGCGAACCCCTCGCTCATCCACTGATCACGATAGGAACTAAATCCCACCGTGTGTCCCCACCATTGGTGCGCCACTTCATGCGGCGTGACAACCTTCCAGTAGCCGCGGTCGCCAAAATCCATTCCCAACTGATGGCGCACGGTCGTGTCAAAGTAGTAGCAGATGGGAATCCAGACCAGCTCGGGCCACGACTGCCCGAAGTCGCACGCGGTCTGCTGGGTCAGCTGCAGGTGCTTGAACTGGGAAGGACCGAAGTAGTCGCTGTAAAGCTCGACCGCCAGTTCGCCTTCGGCGAGGGCTTTTTTGTTGAGCCCCGTGGTGCTCATCGTGCCCAGGGCCACGTCCGCGCCATGAGAACCCATAGTCGGAAGATCGTCCCCGTTGGCTGCGTGTTGCAAGCCCTGCACCCAGTTGGGCGACTCCTGGTTGGCATACGACTCGACTTGATATTCCGGCTTGTCCAGCTTCGCTTGCTCGACTTTGAATCGGCCAACGCTGAATCCCGCCACGGTTTGTGGAGCTTCGCTCTTCCACACCGTCACGTTCTGTCCACCGTCATTGCTGTCGCTGACGCGGACTCCGGTTGCGGCAATC
>CAYOVU010000269.1:0-6954 GCA_964407505.1 uncultured Acidobacteriaceae bacterium
ACCGTATTGCCCTGCTGGTCTGCAACCACGATGTCGAGCTTGAGATCATTGTTAAAGTCCGCCACCGCCACCGAAACCGGATCGCTGCCTACTGGAAGCGATGCCTTTGCCCCGAATGTGCCGTTCGCATTCCCTAACAGAACGGTGACCACATTAGCGTTGGTATTATTGTTGGCTACCACCAGATCCATCACGCCGTCGCCGTTGAAGTCACCCACGGCGACTGAGACCGGCGTGGAATTTACGGCGTAGGCTACCTGAGAGCTAAAGCTGCCATTGCCTTGGCCCAAGAGCACGCTTACCGTGCCTGCAGGGTCGGTCGAGTTGGCGACTACAAGGTCGGAATTTCCGTCGTTGTTAAAGTCACTCACGGCGATGCCGATCGGCCCGCTGCCGACGGCAGTATCTTTCTTCGCCTGGAAGGTACCGTCCCCCTTGCCGAGTAAAACACTGACTGTGTTGCTTGCGAAATTGGTTACCGCGAGATCCAGATTGCCGCTCGAGGTGAAATGCCCGACCGCGATGCCTCTGGGCGTGCTTCCGGTCGCGAAATCCGTCTTAGCCTGGAACGTGCCATCGCCGTTCCCGAGCATTACGCTGACCGTGTTGGCGTTGCCGTTCACGACCGCAACATCGAGTTTTCCGTCGCCATTGAAATCTCCCACGGCAACTGCTTGAGGACTGGTCCCGGTCGGGTATTCAGGCGCCTCCAAGAATTGGCCAGCATGGGCTACCAGAGCCGCGGAGAGGATGTAAAGCACAAGTCCTGAAAGCGTACGCTGCAACATTAAGCACCTCGATAGAGTTGTCTTCAAGATAGGAACCGCGGCCTCGCCGCACACGAATGAATTGCCGAAAAACACGAAAGCTCAGGGGAGAGATTTCACGAGGGGAGTAATCTTTTCGCTGCCGCCGGGGGGAACTACTGCGACACCGTTACGAAAGGCTAACAATGCGAGGGTACCGTGGGGGGTACCCGTTCGCAATAGCCCTTTCTGGGTATTACCTAGGGCACCAGTGCTACTTCGTTGCCATCATTGACTCAGAAGACGGTAGAACGTCATAAAGCGGCTGTGCAAGCTGCACCGCCGGGGCCTCGTCTGCCACAGACATGGCCAGAATTCGGACCTTTTTGTTCTTCGGCAAAGTAACGGTGTATGCACCGGCCGGAATATCAATTTGATACGCAAATAGATAAGAATACCGGTAGGGCACGTTTTCGCCGGCGGCGTTGTGATGGTGCGAACAGTACCACGCTAGATCAGCGCGCTTGATAAACCCTGGCTTGAGGCCGAGCATGTCGCCGTAATCGTCTTGCGAGGTATCCTTCGAACTCCACTGGCGGTCATCCCACTGACCGATGAATCCACCCCAGTCCTCGATGTTCAGTTCAACATTTTTGTCACCCACTTTGAAAGTTGCTTTTTGGTCGCCGTCATACGACGCGGCAAGCAGGTAGAGGCGGTTATTTGATCCTGGCGGCAGATTGATGGTCTGGCCTTTCGCTGCGACCGCATTCAGCACTCCAATCTTCGCCGGAACAAGATAGAATTCGACGGCATTGAAAGTTATTTCCGCCGGCAGCATTTCCGCGGGCAACGCATTGCCTTTTCCGTCAAATCCACGATCCGATTTCGTGCCGTCATTGCTGGCAGTGGCCAGATCGTAGTGCAACGCCACCGGTACGAAATGTACAGCGGCGACCTTGGCCTGCGGCGCGGCCAGACGAACCGCAAACGTGCGCGGTTGATATGCCGAGAATGAAGTGACTAGAGCGCCACCATCCAGAGTGGCAGGCCCAATCGGCTGCTCTTGACCGTTCACTTCGCGCACGGCGGTAAGGGGTGTGTTGAATGATATCCGAACATCCGTTTTCGGCCAGCCGTCGAGTTCTACCAGACGCACGATGATTTCGTCTCCTTCTTCCGCTTTCTTCAGTGCGAGGACTCGGACACGAGGGTTGCTCACCTTCAGCAAAGAAAACTCTCGGCCTAGCACGCCCTCATGCTTTGCAGCCACGAAAGCAATGAGAGGATCGTTGAGGCGCTGCCCTTGCCAGTCGGTCTGCGCGTGACGCCAGTCGGCGGCGTGGCCGGAGATTGCGTAGGTGAACTCGTGATGTCCGATATCCTGCGTAGCTTGGTCGGCGTAACCGCCACGCGTTCCGGGTGTGCGGATCAGCGTGAGCCGGATCGTATGATCGTCAGGCTTATCCGATCCGTTCTTGCAATCGGTGAGGATTGTCGCGCCGTACTCGCCGGACTCGTCCGTTAGATCGATCCACTGGTGCGACGGCACTTCAAACTTCTTTGGCTCGGCGCTAGGGCGCCGGATCGTGCCGATATCCCAGTTGTAGGTCGCCAAATCATTTGAGGCTGCCAGCGGAAAAGTCGCCTTGAGATTCGATTCTTTGGTATTCCAGGCGACAACGTTCGCGAACTCCACACGCTTTCCCGCGTCACCTGCAGAGAGGCGGATTGTCTGGACGAACTTGGAGCCTGCTGTTTCGCGCGAAACCTCCACGGCCACCCGCGCCGGACCGTTTTCGACAACTCGGATCTTCGACGGACCACCGACGTACATTTTCGGCGCAGCCTGTTCCTGCTCCCAATCCATATTCCAGGCAGGCCAGTGCTCAGGATTGTCGTAGGAGATGGCGAGACGCGCGGGCGCGGACAGCAGTTCCCTCTTGATTGATTTGTCGAAGATGCTCGCAACGTCGCCGTCGGCGTTCAATTTCACGCGGTAGTGTTCGTTCTCGAGTGAATTCTCCGAAACTTTCATTCGGTACTGGTCGGCGGGTCCGGCGCCAGGCTGCACATCGTAAACCGCGTAGCTGACGGATGGCGCCTTCGCCAAGAAGATAACCTTACCCTTCGATATCTGCGCGGCAACCTCATTGTTATCCGGGCCAATGACGTGCACCTCTTTCGGCATGCCTTCCGGAAACTCGACGCTAGCTTCCACCACGTCTTCCCGCGCGATGTTCAGCGGATTGAAGACCACCAACGGAATGCCTTTCGTTTCGGTATTCAGCGCGGCACCGACTGCTTCAGTGGCGTTCGTGAGGATGCCAGCAAACTGGTTCATGGCGATCACGTCATCGTTCCAGGCAAACTCGTAAGCTTTGGGAGAAGCAGTACCCGCCGCGATGTCGTGAAAGTGGCCGCCCATCACCAGCGTCCATGCGGCATTCAAACGTTGCAGGGGATAGGGCCGCGCGCCCAGCCACTCCGCTGCGATCGACGCCTTCTCCGCCGCATCGGCCAGTAACTCTTCTTTTCGGAGCCAGCGCTTTTGGTAAGCCTGCGATGTCAGCGATCCGGCCGAATGGTTCGTCAGTTCCATTTCGCCCGTATAGCGTGGCAATCCCGCAGCTTCGGCGGGAGCGATGTCGAGAAACATTTGGTCGGCGTTGGCTGAGATCACATGCACGGGACCGTCACCGACTTTCTCCGAAGCACCGGGTATTCGCTGCTGGTCTCGGGAGAGAACCTGATCAAAAGGAGGAAGCGTAGCCATGCCCTTGGTTACGATGGCTTCGAGACGCTTTACAAATTCTTCGTCGGGCGTACCTCCGATATCGCCGGTGCCATAGTAGTGGTAGTCGGTAAGTACGCCGCTGACTTTCCCGTTCTGCAGCACGCGGGACGCCCAATCGGCCTGGAAATGGCTGAGATCTCGATCCTGCTCAAGTTTAGTAAATGCTGCCTTCTGATTCCGCAGACTTGCCAATTCTTCGGCATCTTTCGGGTCAAGGAAGCGCCCCTTTTTTACAGCCTCATCTTCCTTCTGCTCCAGCGGCTCGAGTTTTCTCCGAACGTCTGCGAGAGCTGCACTCTGCGGCAAAGCAGGCAACGACCGTGTGAGATCAGTATAGATGCCGGCACTGTAATCGCCCGGATTCAAACCTGCGAGCACGGTTTCCCCATCCGGACCCACCCACACGCCTACGTTGAAAGGCGTGCCTTCCGGCGTCCGCTCGAGCGATTCGAGACCTCCTCCGGGAGCGGACGATCCCCACACCAGCTTCTGCGTGGAGAATCCCTTCACACCGGAGTGCGCCAGGATCGTCGGCAGCGAGGATGGGAATCCAAAGCAATCGGGCAGCATGTACTCCACGCTGGCCTTGCCCAGTTCTTTGCGAAACCAAGTATTCCCGTAGAGAACCTGACGAATGATCGCCTCGGCGCTGGGCGTGTTCACATCGCCCTCTTCCATCGACGAACCCGCCGGGAACCATCGACCTTGATCGACATATTTTTTTAGCCGGGCAAAATCGGCGGGAAAATATTCCTTCATGAGGCGGTAGCGATTGGCGCCGCT
Source organism: uncultured Acidobacteriaceae bacterium (assembly GCA_964407505.1). Lineage (GTDB taxonomy): Bacteria > Acidobacteriota > Terriglobia > Terriglobales > Acidobacteriaceae > Sulfotelmatobacter. Next base: position 4,327 of record CAYOVU010000269.1, read on the forward strand.
GAAGTTGAAAACATAATGAGGATACTTGTCGAGGAGGATGAAGTTATCCTCCATGGTCTTGCGCAGGTATTCGCTGATGACCTGGGGATACTCCCATCGCCACTCCGTGTCGAGGTGGGCATAGCCAACCACATAGAGGGTCGGCTGTCTGCTGAGATCAGGTTTCTCGGCAGTTTGCGCGTGAGCAGCGGTAAAAAGGATGGAAAATGTCAGTAGTATTGGTACGAAACTAGAGCGCAATTGTCGCATTCGTAACTCTCTCCAAAACGTTTCGCGTTGCGGAAGGCCACCTACGCGGAATTCATATTACATGTTTGTAGGGAGTCACGCCGAGGGCTGCGACGTTGCGCCGTTGAGATTTTTTAAAATTTTTAGGTTGTGACTGTCGAGTGGCCAGTTGGCTATCAGTACGACGATGTCACCACCGCATCTTCAGGATAACCGGGCATGCCAAATTCCGGGACGTCGAGACCTTCTTCTTCCGATTCCGGGGCCACACGCATGCTCTTCACTTTGTTGACCACCCAGAAGACAACGAAGGTCGCGCCGAATGCCCACGCGGCATATAAGCTCGCCCCAATGAGTTGGCACAAAAACTGGCGGGTATCGCCGTGGATTAGCCCGGTCACGCCCTGACCCGCATGCCCGAGATAAGAAGTCGCGCCTACGCCGTTCCATCCCGCTCCATAGGCGCCATCGGCGAAGATTCCTACGCTGACAGCGCCAAGCCATCCACAATAACCATGCACTGAGATCGCTCCACAGGGATCGTCGATCTTGAGAACGCGGTCGTTGAAGAGAACGCCAGCGCAGACCAGGCATCCCGCGATCACACCAATCACTACCGACGACGTGGGAGACACAAAGGCGCATGGCGCCGTAATGGCGACCAGGCCCGCGAGCATTCCGTTGCAAGCCATAGTGATATCCGGCTTTCCGAACAGGAAGTACCACACCAGCATCGCAGCCGCAGAGCCCGCGACGGCGGCCAGGTTCGTGTTCACTGCGACCACCGAGATGCGAAGATCAGTGGCTCCGAGCGTCGAACCAGGGTTAAAACCCATCCACCCAAAAAGGAGGATAAACGTGCCAGAGACGACATAAACAATGTTATGCGCTGGAAAGACACGGATTTTTCCTCCGGGGCCATATTTGCCCAAACGCGGTCCCAGAATAATCGCCAAGGCCATCGCGCAGAAACCGCCGACCGCATGCACCACGGTTGATCCTGCGAAGTCGACATAGCCGTGGCCCAAATTCAAAGTGGAACCCACTTGTGAGAGCCATCCCCCACCCCAAGTCCAGCAGCCGGAGATCGGGTAAAGAATCGCGCCGATGAAAAGCTCACATAGCACGAATGCCCAAAACGTAATGCGCTCGCATACCGCGCCGACGATAATGTAGCCGGCAGTCTCCATGAAGACGACTTCAAATAGGGTCAGGCAGTTGCTGGCGCTGTCGTAGGCCGGACCCGTTAGAAAGAAGCCCTTCCCGCCTACAAAGCCCCACTGCCCGCTGCCAATCAGAAAATGATTGAGTGTAGGGACGCCGCCCAGATTGGTGGGCGCGGCGTTGATGGCAACTGCTCCAAACTGGAATGCATATCCGACCGCGTAATAAGCCAGGAACGCAAAAACATAGGCCGCGAAATTCAGCATCATTAAGTGGGCGGCATTTTTCTTTCGAACCAGGCCGCAGGTGAGCAGAGCGAAGCCGGCCTGCATGAACAGGACGAGATAGCCGGTGTTCAGAGTCCAGGCGAAATTCGTCGCCACGCGCACATGTCCGACACTGTCGGCCAGCTTAACGGCGAGTGGCTCCTTCGCCACCTGGGCCTGATAGTCGTCATAGGCCTTCTTGTTCGCGGCATAATCCGGAGCCGATTTGTCGATTGGCTCGATGACCACGAACGAATTGCCCGCAGCATCGACCGCGGTGGTTTTGTCGCCGGTGGCGATGCCGGAGGGATCGGGCTTGGGCTCATCGGCAAAGCAGGGCGACGATAGCGCGACGAATAATCCGACGAGTAAAAGGATCCCGGCGCCGCGCCCCAGTAAACATGTCTTGCTCAAACATGGCTTTCTCAACGACAGGCGCGAAGAGGAGCTGCTGGCTCGTTTTGTCATTTCCAGGTTGCTCCTGTTCCTAACGGGTAATGATAAGTGCGGGCATAGACAGCGGCGAGAAAGTGACCCGACCCCGACGAGCGCTTGAGCGTTCAAATCGCAGTCCTCTCCCTAATCCGCAGAACGATAAAGGCTGGGGTCCGGGGAGTCCAATTCATAATTCTTATGGGTGATATCAGAGGGTGCGATACGGATGAGAGCCACCTTCTTCTCAAGATCCAAAGGCAGGTTAGAGGTAGAGAGGCAAGGAAGTCTCCGATCAAGATTCCTAGGTCCGGTTCGACAGGATCTAGCGTTAAGCGCAAAGCCAAGGAGGAGGAAATAAAAGGCTACGAAAACGCCGATGGATACAGTGACATGGCTCCAAGACGACGGCAAGAACTATCAAGACGAAGACGAAGAGAATCAATAGAAAAACTGCGTCTCTCTCGTGAGGCGCTTTAGCGGATATGCAGGTCCTGTAAGCAGAGCCGGATCACCCAAGCCGTGGTTACTAGGGAGG
>CAYOVU010000270.1:0-9042 GCA_964407505.1 uncultured Acidobacteriaceae bacterium
GCCCTCGACTTCTGCTTCGACTCTGAGCCCTGCTATGCCCGCGAAGGTGCGCAACGCTCATGCAGGCGACGTGTTCACCATCTCGCTGCACCAGGAGAATAATTATCCGAGTTGGAAGCCGCCATCTTCGATCGATGTCGACTTGCCCGACGGGATTGGCGACGACGATTATCTGGCATGGCTCGACAACGCGCTCAGCTCAGGCTTGCGCCAGTTCGATCCAGAGTTGATTTGCTACATCGCCGGCGCCGATCCCTACCGCGAAGATCAGCTCGGAGGGCTTTCGCTGACCATCGAAGGATTGAAACGTCGCGACGAATTGGTTTTCCGGGTGGCCCGCACTCGCAATATTCCGGTCATGGTCACTTACGCTGGCGGCTACGCGCGGCGAGTTGAAGATACGGTCACGATTCACTGCAACACAGTGATCGCGGCGAAGGAAATATTTTCTTCGGCACATTAACTTCCTACAAACGATATACTCCAATATGATTGTCAGTCCGTCCGACCTACCACAGAATGAAATTCACAGCATCCTTTTGAACTCCGTAGCGCCGCGACCAATCGCTTGGGTCTCAACCATGAGTGCTTCGGGCCAGTTGAATCTCGCTCCCTTTTCTTTTTTCAATGTAGTTTCCATCGAACCACCTTTGCTGGCATTTGCGCCTTCGCTTCGGCAGCCGAAGCAAAAGCAATCAGATCAAGGCGAAGCCAAGGACACGTTGCGGAATGTCCGCGAGACCAAAGAATTCGTGGTCAATATCGTCACTTACGACCTGTCCGAAGCGATGAACGTAAGCAGCGGTGAATACGACGCGACGGTGAACGAATTCGAGTTGGCGAAGCTGACTCCGCAACCGTCGAAGATCGTGCGCCCGCCTAGAGTGGGTGAATCCCCGGTCAGCTTTGAATGCAGGCTTCATCAGATTCTCGATTTCTCTCCCGTGCCCGGCGGCAGCAGCCTCGTGATCGGCAAGATCGTTTCGATTCACATGAATGATGCTCATATTAAGGATGGAAAGCTCGATCGCAACTCGCTGGATCTTGTCGGACGCATGGGCGGGCTTCAGTACGCACGGACAACACAACGGTTTGAGATGGTCAGGCCGAAGGTTGGGTAGGTCTCCATCGATGCGATCCATTCTTCGCTGCTAAAATAAACTCTAATCTTATGTTTGAGAATCTACAGGAAAAACTGCAACGCGCGTTTAAATCCCTTCGCGGCCAAGCGCGGCTTAGCGAAGAAAACATTGCCGACGCGCTGCGCGAAATCCGGCTGGCGCTGCTCGAAGCCGACGTCAACTTCAAAGTGGTCAAAGAGCTCATCGACCGCATCCAGGCTAAGGCCGTGGGGCAGGAAGTGCTGACGGCGCTTTCGCCCGGCGAACAGGTCATCAAGATTGTGCGCGACGAACTGGTCGAGACCCTGGGCAAGGATACGGCGCGCATGAAGTTCGCATCGCAGCCGCCCACGGTTGTGCTGATGGCCGGGTTGCAGGGTTCGGGCAAGACCACAACTTCGGGAAAGCTGGCGCATTGGTTCAAGGCGGGCGGGCACCGTCCGCTGCTGGTTTCAGTGGACGTGTACCGGCCGGCGGCGCGCGAGCAGTTGAAAATTGTGGCGCAGGCGGTGAAGGCTCATATCTACGAAGGCGAAGTTGGTGAAGCGAGTTCGCCCGCGCAACTCACGGCAGCGGTGGAGCGTTTGGTCAAGGAGGCGCGGCGCGAGGCTGTGGTCTCGGGTTGCGATGTGCTGATCGTCGACACCGCTGGGCGTCTCCATATCGACGATCAGCTGATGGACGAGATGCAATCGTTAAAGAAGCTGCTGAATCCATCGGAAATCTTGTTCGTTGCTGACGCCATGACCGGGCAGGACGCAGTGCGCTCCGCCGACGAGTTCCACAAGAAGCTTTCGCTTACCGGCGTCGTGCTCACGAAAATGGATGGAGACGCCCGCGGCGGCGCGGCGCTTTCCATTCGGCAGGTGACAGGGCAACCCATCAAGTTCATCGGCGTTGGCGAAAAATACGATGCTCTGGAGCCGTTTCATCCCGACCGCATCGTGTCGCGAATTCTCGGCATGGGCGACATCCTCTCGCTAATCGAACGCGCTGAATCACAGATCGACAAGAAAAAAGCGCAGGAGATGGCCACCAAGGCCCTCAGTGGTGACGGTTTCTCGCTGGAAGATTTTCGCGATCAGTTGCGCCAAGTCAAAAAGATGGGATCGATGAAGAGCCTGATCGGGATGCTGCCATCAATCGGCCCGTTTTCCGGCTTGCAGAAGGCCGCCGACAACGTGGATGAAAAACAGATCAACCGCGTCGAGGCCATCATCAATTCGATGACCACGTACGAGCGCAATCACCACGAAGTAATCAACGGCAGCCGCCGCAAACGCATCTCCCGCGGCTCCGGCACCACGGTGCAGGAAGTGAATAATTTGCTCCGCCAATACGCGCAGATGAAGAAGATGTTCAAGCAGATGGGCAAGCCGAGTTTCGCGCGGAGGCTGGCGGGGATGAAGATGCCGGGGATGTAGCGGCGAGCTTTCAGCTGACAGCCATCAGCTTTCGGATCATGGGGCTGATCTTCTCAAAAAGGCGGAACTGGCGGACATCCTGAGCGAGTTGCCGTGGGCGAAGCGAACGGCAACGCAGTCGAAGGACCCCTATATCATTCGCAGCACCATACCTATGAAATGGCGTTCTCTCGATGAATCGTCTCCGGAGACTGATCTCCGCCCGCTGCGCGAAATCTTCGCCGAGCGCAAGGAACTGATCGCGAAGTACGTTCCTGCGAAGACGCAGGCTGTCCATGCCCGCGCTGTCGAGGAAATGAAGCAGCAACGCTTGGCTGCGAAGATTCTTCCTGTCGGATCAAAGATTCCGGGATTCCAACTTAAGGATCACGACGGCAAGAACATCTCTTCCTCCGACCTGCTCGCCAAAAGCCGCCTCGTACTCTGCTTCATCCGCGGGCGCTGGTGTCCGTTTTGTGTCGCTCAGATGGAAGCAATGAACCTCATTATTCTGCCAGAAATCGAGCAGGCGGGGGCAACGCTCGTCGCCATCTCTCCACAGACCGTGCAGCAATCATTCTTCATGCGCGATCAGCACGAGTTACGCTTCCCACTGCTTTCCGATACTGGCAACAAGGTCGCGCGGCAGTTTGGACTCACGTATCGCGTCCCCGACGAACAACGGGCAATCTATCAACGTGCGCTCGTCAACCTGCCGTTTGTGAATGGCGATGAAAGTTGGGAGTTGCCGATTCCCGCCACATACATCGTCGACAGCGACGGCACTGTGCTCTATGCTTCCGCGAACGAGGATTACACTGAGCGCCCGGAACCAGAAGACATTCTCCGAGTTTTAATCGCGGCCCCCGGAGGCTAAAGCCCACATATTGATTGACGCTCGTCGGCACGACTGAAGTCGTGCCCTTCCCGTTCTTACCCATGCACAAAGCTCGACGCTGTCTGCCGCCTCAGCTTTCGGTACACTGAGTATTCATGAACTACATCTATGGCATCAACGCCGTCGGTGAGGCGCTCAAGGCCCGGGGACGGGCTTTTCAGTGGGTGGGGATGGCGAAGGAGCGGCATGACATCCGCCTGCAGCGGATGATCGAAGACTGCCGCAAGCTCGGCGTGCCGGTGAAATTTCTAACGCGTACCGAACTCGATCAAATGGCTGGCCGTGCGGCCCATCAGGGCGTGGTCGCCGTCACTTCGGCCAAGCAATACAGCGATCTCGATGACGTGGTGAGCGCTAAGCGCGGACGCTACTCGTTCGTCATCGTCCTCGACGGTGTGGAAGATCCGCACAATCTGGGCGCTATCATGCGCACTGCTGACGCCGCAGGCGCAGACGGCGTGGTCATTCCGGAGCGCCGCGCCGCTCCAGTCACTGGCACTGTCACAAAAACCTCCGCCGGGGCCAGCGAGTACCTGCCCATCGCAAAAGTCACCAACATCGCCCGCACCGTCGAGGAACTGAAAGACCGCAACATTTGGACGGTCGGTCTCGACGAGCGCGGCAAGCAAACCTACGATGCCCTCGATTACAACATGGACTGTGCTCTGGTTTTGGGCGCGGAAGGCAAAGGCCTGCACGATCTGGTGAAAAAGAAGTGCGACTTTCTGGTTTCGATTCCGATGCTGGGGAAAGTAGCCTCGTTGAACGTGTCGGTTGCCGGTGCGGTGGTGATGTATGAAATTGTGCGGCAGCGGCAGCTGCAGGAACGGGCACTGAATCAAGAGGCTTCTTCGGGTGCGAAATGAAGTTGCGCGTTTTGCGCCTTGGCTTCCTCTTAGTTCTCAATGTCTCCGTGGTTCATGCCTTCTCCCTCGACCGGGAGGCATTTACTTTCGTCAGCTACGACCTGAACGTTCGCGCCGAGCCCGAGCAGCAACGGTTGGCGGTTCGGGGCAAGATCATTCTCAGAAACGATTCATCGACGCCGCAGAAGATCGCGGTGCTGCAAATTTCTTCTTCGCTGGATTGGCGCGCGGTCAAGGCGGCCGACAAGCCGCTGCAGTTCGTCTCGCAAACTTACACTTCTGACATTGACCACACGGGCGCGCTTTCCGAAGCGATTATTACTTTGCCTCAGACGATCGCGCCCAAGGGCACCGTCGAGTTGGAGATAGCATACGAAGGTGTGATCACGCTGGATGCGACGCGGCTTACACGTCTCGGCACGCCGACGGCACAAGCGAATAGTTCGGACTGGGACCAGGTTAGTACGAAATTCACAGCGGTTCGCGGAGCGGGCTATGTGGCGTGGTATCCGATAGCGACCGAAGCAGCGAGTCTCTCGGAAGCTCCGGACTTGTTCGAGGTCTTGGGTCGTTGGAAGATGCGGGAGATAGCCTCCACCATGCACTTGGAGGTCACGGTGCCCATCGCTGAGGACGAGGAAAAGCCGGAGTTAATAGTCAACGCAACAGCCTGCCCAGCGGCGCACGAGGCAGGACATCAGTTTCTTGCAGATTGCACTTACCGTTCGCTAGGGTTGATCGTTCCGACGTTCGTCATTGCCAACTACGAAGCTGACGATCGGGCAACTATCGAAGTCCACTACCTGCACGGCCACGACGCGTCCGCGAACAGCTACGCGGATGCGGCGGAAAAAGTTGTCCCTTTCATCACCGATTGGTTTGGAGCGCCACGCTTGAAGGCGGAGACGGCCGATCTCAATGACACCAGTGCCGCGCCATTCGAAAGCGGGTCTTTCTTATTAACGCCGCTGAGCAGCACCGATCCCAAGCTGGCAGGCTTGGTCGCAGCGCACCAGCTCACGCACGCGGCTTTTTCATCTCCGCGGCCGTGGATCAACGAGGGCTTCGCCCACTTCGCGCAGGCGCTGTATCTAGAAAACCAAAGAGGACGCCAGGCTGCACTCGATTACATGGGACTGCACCGTTCCGCGTTTGCTGGGGCCGACGGTGGAAACAAAAAACAGACAACGCCGCAGTCTGAAGATGAGATGAACCGCTCTTTGGTGAATACCTACGACGAAGAACGTTATCGCAGCAAGGCGATGTGCGTGTGGTGGATGTTGCGCGACATGGTCGGCGACCAGGCGTTGAAAAAAACGATCGCTTCCTATCGTGTGGAACAAGATAAAGAGCCGTCTTACATGCCGCGATTAATCCAGGCACAAACGCAGCGCGATCTGGAGTGGTTTTTCGACGACTGGGTTTATCGCGATCGCGGGCTGCCCGACTTCAAAGTGGAGTCGATATTTCCACGCAAGACTTTGAAAGAGGCCTATATGCTTACCATCACTGTCGCCAACCTGGGCACAGCTGGGGCTGAAGTTCCGCTCACGGTGAAGTTTGGCAAGGGGGAGACCACGAAGCGAATCGAAGTTCGGGCCAAGAGCAAAACGGTGATTCGAGTGGAAGTTTCGGCTCTTCCGGCGGAAGTTGTGGTCAACGACGGCAGCGTACCCGAGAGCGACACAACGAACAATGTGTTTAAGGTTGAGGCGGGCGATGCTGCGAAGTAAAGCTGGCCAATGCCGTCAGCTTAGCGGCGGCGGCTCCACTGTCAATTGAATGTGTCGCGAAAGGAATCCCATCAGCCAGGTGATCCACTCGTCCTGCCGCTACCAGCGCGGCAGCAGAGTTCAGCAGAACCACATCGCGGCGCGGAGATTTCTTTCCGCTTAAGACCTCGCGAATGATGGTGGCATTTTCAGCCGCATCGCCGCCGGAGATGTCGACTAGTGTTGTGCGCTCCATCCCGAATTCTTCGGGATCGACTTCATACGTTCGCACCGACCCGTCGCGAGCCTCGGCGATGCGGGTCGGTCCGGTGATAGTGATTTCGTCGAGACCATCGAGGCCATGCACCACGAGGGCACGATGGAGTCCGAGCATGCTAAGCGATTCCGCGAGCTTTTCTACCATCTCGAGCGCGTAGACGCCTACCACTTGTCCTGAAGCGTGCGCGGGATTGGTGAGCGGGCCGAGCAGATTGAACATGGTGCGCAAGCGCAGCTCGCGCCTTACCTTTTGCACCTGCTTCATGGAAGAATGCAGGTCAGGCGCGAAAAGAAAACAGATTCCGATTTCGCGCAGGCACTGAGCGGCGCGCTCTGGAGGCAACTGGATGTTCACGCCCAGAGCTTCCATCACGTCAGCCGAGCCACACTTCGAACTGATGCTGCGATTGCCATGTTTCGCAACGCGAACACCGGCGCCTGCCGTGACAAACGCAGTGGCGGTCGAAATGTTGAAAGTTCCGCTGGTATCGCCGCCGGTACCGCTGGTGTCCACGACGGACGATTCCAGCAATGCATCCCGGCCAGTGCCACTTAAATTGAGGGCGGTGGGCCCGACGGTGTTTTCTCCGGAAAGCGAGACCGGAAAAGGCGTTGCCGCGGCGCGGATCGCTTCGGCGAAGCCCACGATCTCTTCCACCGTTTCGCCCTTCATGCGCAAAGCCATCAGCAGCGCGGCAATTTGTGAGTCGGCACAATTTCCCTCGAGAACCGCCGTCATCACTTCACGCGCTTCCATGCGCGCCAGCGATTGGCCGTGGTTGGCTATGCGGTGCAGGGCGTCGAGGATCATCATCACTCGGCATTGTAAGGTATGAGCTGCAAAGCGGGTGAGCAAGCTAGCTTTCGCTGACAGAGGGGTCATCCAGTCTGGGCAAGAAATATTCGCGCCAGTCTTCCGGAAGGCCGGCGTAGCAATCGCCCTTTGCAAGAGAGCGCGATTGTATTTCTCGCCGGTAAAAAGCCGGTTCATCTCCGCAATCGTAATTCCCTCTTCAGCCTGGGAAATGCGCTCAATTGGGTCTCCCTCGGCGACCGTGCCTTCTTGTTCGACGGAAAAATAAAACCCGCTGCGCGCACTCCGCAGGAATCGTTCGATCATGTCATCCCGCTGAAACTTGGCCGCCAGCTTGTAACATGGCATCCGCGGCTGCCGGACCATCAGAATTGACGACCCGACGCGGAATCGGTCGCCAACGTGAATTTCGTCCTCCGCGAGACCTTTTGTGGTGAAATTTTCGCCAAACGCTCCCCAAGGCAAGTCGGCCCCGGGCAATTCGTGGCGCCAGTAATCATAGTGCTCGGAAGGGTACGCATAGACCGCTTTGTAGGGCCCTCCATGAACACTCAGGTCGGCTTGCTGATCGCCTTCAAGATTCAAGCTGCGCAGGATTATTCGACTGGAGACCGGCTTCTTAAAGATGCCAGTGCTGATCGTTGTTCCTCGATAGGTTGTCAAGCGCGGCCGTGCGACGTTCAGCGAAATTATTTTCATCGCTCGTGCTCCCGTTTTTGCGACCCCGACCTTCGTTCCGTTCGGTCTCAATTTTCCAGTTTAAGCTTAGATGTACTTTCGATTGCAAAGACGCGGAGAGCTAAGTTTGCTCAAATCTGCCGGCCTTCTATAAAATTGAAAGTTTGCTGCCCTCAGTTGAAAGCCGCAAGCGGGTTCCTTCCGATTCTTAGCTGACGAGCGTCATTATGAAAATCCATGAGTACCAGGGAAAAGCAATTCTTAAGAAGTATGGTGTGACTGTGCCGCGGGGCGCAATGGCGACTTCGCGCGAAGAGGCCGAGTCGGCTGCCAGAGAACTGTTGAGTGGTGGGGCGACCGGTGTGATCGTGAAAGCGCAGATTCACGCGGGCGGGCGCGGCAAAGGTGGAGGAGTAAAGATTGCCAAGTCGGTGGATGAAGCGGGAGAGCTCGCGGGCAAGATGTTGGGCATGAAGCTCGTGACGCATCAGACCGGTCCCGAAGGGCGCACGGTACGGCGGCTGCTAATCGAAGAGACTCTGCCGATTGAAAAAGAATTGTACCTGGGGATTCTGGTCGACCGTGCGGAAGGCAAGCCGGTGTTCATGGCTTCGGCTGCGGGTGGAATGGAAATCGAGCAAGTGGCGGCGGAAAATCCCGATGCCATTCTGAAGCAGCATATCGATCCCGGCATGGGCCTTGAGGCGTTTCAGGCGCGCAAGATGGCTTTCAAGCTTGGGCTGAAGGCGCAGCAGATTAATCCCGCGGTGCAGTTTCTCTCGAATCTCTATCGGGCGTTTCTCGATACGGACGCGTCGCTGCTTGAGATTAATCCATTTATTACTACGACCGATGGCCGGTTGTTCGCGCTCGATGCCAAGCTGACTTTCGACGACAATGCGCTCTTTCGGCATCCCGATATCCGCGAACTGCGCGACATTACGGAGGAAGATCCGCTCGAGGTTGAAGCCTCGAAGTACAGCCTGAATTACATCAAGCTCGACGGAAGCGTGGGCTGCATGGTGAACGGCGCCGGGCTGGCTATGGCAACGATGGATATCATCAAATATGCCGGCGGCATGCCTGCGAACTTTCTGGATGTTGGCGGCGGGGCGAGTGCCGAGCAGGTAGCGCATGCCTTTGAAATTCTGCTCAGCGATAAGAGCGTCAAGGCGGTGCTGATCAATATTTTTGGCGGCATTTTGCGGGTGGATACGCTGGCGACCGGTGTGGTGGAGGCCGCAAAGAAAACCAACATTCAGCTTCCCGTG
>CAYOVU010000271.1:0-39787 GCA_964407505.1 uncultured Acidobacteriaceae bacterium
CCGCAACGGCTGGTTGTGGTTGGCTTCTACCGCTATGTGCGGAACCCAATGTACGTGGGCTTCGCGGCAGGCTGGATTGGATTGTGGGTGATCTTCGGACACGCAGACGTGGCTGCGATCGCTGCGGTCGCGGCTGCTGCCCTTGGCGTAGATCTCTTCGTCATCTTCTACGAGGAGCCAAACGTTGAAGGGAAAGTTTGGCGAGCAATACGAAGAATATCGCCGCAACGTACGTCGCTGGTGGCCGCGTCTGCACGGTTGGAACCAACCCGGATAAAAAGGTCCCAGAGGCGACTAAAGTCGGTGCCGGTTCTTGCCGATCAGGAACTATGGACCTTTCTGCAATCGCTCTTCAGGGGATCAATCAAGCCGAAATGCAACTGGACGCGACGACAACTAGCCTAGCCAGCGCAGGGGCGTCTGCGAACGGGGGAGGCGTCAACGTTGTCGATGTCGCCTCGCAGATGGTAACGATGAGTTCGGCGGAGATCCTTCTTCAACTCAGTCTCAGCACCCTCAAAACCTCGGACCAGTTACAGAAAAATGTAATCGACCTGCTGGCCTGATCTCAAGGGTACGTCTCACCAGACGTGGCAGGCATTCTCCGCAACCATGGGCTGCCCGGCTTTGCATCCCCAAGCCTTCTGAAATTCCGGCATGTTCTGCACCACGCCGTTGACGCGATATTTGCCCGGCGAGTGTGGATCGGTCAGCACTCTCATGCGGCTCGTCTCCGGACGACTCTTCTCGCACCACACCCGCCCGAACCCCAGAAAGAAGCGCTGCTCCGGCGTGTACCCGTCGATCTTCTGGCCTTCTTTGCCAGTCTTGTCGTCCGCAATCATGTGCTCAAGCGCTGCCAGCGCAATGCGCGCGCCGCCGTTGTCCGCAGTGTTCTCCCCCAGAGTTAGGCGCCCATTTAGTTTCTGGTCATCAACCGCCACAAAGTTTGAGTATTCGTTGGCCACGCAACTTACGCGCTGCTCAAATTCTTTTCCATCCTGCTCCGTCCACCAATCGTGCAGGTTGCCTTGCGGATCGAATTTGCGCCCCTGGTCATCGAAACCGTGCGTCAGTTCGTGGCCAATAACCAAGCCGATGCCGCCGAAGTTGATGGCGTCGTCCATCGACTTGTCGAAAAACGGTGGCTGCAGAATGCCCGCGGGAAAGACAATTTCATTGAACGACCCGCTGTAATATGCATTCACCGTCGGCGGAGACATCCTCCACTCCTTGCGGTCGATCGGCTTGTCGATCTTGGCAATGAGGCGTTTCGACTCGAATTCATTGGCCCGCGCTACGTTGCCTAGCAGGTCGCCGGATTTGATCTGCACCGAACTGTAGTCGCGATATACATCGGGATAGCCGATCTTATTGCGAATCGCATCGAGCTTTACCTTGGCCTGCTTCTTGGTTTCGTCGCTCATCCAGGAAAGTTGGTGAATATCTTCGGCGAGCGACGTTTCAAGCGCATCCACCATCTTGAGCATGCGTTGCTTGCCGTCTGCGCCGAACGTGATGTCGACGTATCTTTGTCCCAGCGCCTCGCCCAGTTCGTGGTCCGTGAGGTTGACGCAACGCTTCCAGCGTGCCTGAATTTCCTTCTGCCCCGTGAGCTTCTGTTGCAGCTTGAAGTGAGCCTCGACAAATGGTTGCGAAAGCCAGGGAGCCGCGGTGTTCAACACATGCCAGCTCACATATGTCTTCAGTGAATCGAGTGACTCGGATTCCAGAACGCCGTTCACCTGCTTGAAGTAATCCGGATTGGTGACATTGAGCTGTGTGAAATTTGGCGCGCCCGCTGCGGAAAAATAGCGGCTCAGGTAAAAATTAGGCGCCAGTGCGACCGCCTCTTCGCGGCTCATCTTGTGGTCGCGGTTTTTCGGATCGCGGCGCTTGGTACGGTCCATCGAGTACACGGCGAGCAAAGTCTCGATCGATAGCACAGTCTGCGCCGAATGGGCCGCCTGCTGCGGCGTCTGGCCGGCGAGCGTAAACATCTGCGTGGCGTAATCGACCAGAAGTTGCCGCTTCTCGACTTTGTCGGCATCATCCTTCAAGTAGTAGTCGCGGTCGGGCAGAGTCAGTCCGCCCTGGTCAATGTAGGCGATGACCTGCTCGGCGTTGTGCAGGTCCGGCTGCGAGTAAAAATTAAACAGCGGGTTGGGGCCGACCAGGTGCACATGCGCAATCTCATCGATCAGCGCGGTTTTATCTTTTACTACCGCGACTCGGTCGAGCTCGGGCTGAAGGGCGCTGATTCCCTTCGCGTTGATGGTTTTCTCGTCCATGCAGGAGCCGTAGAGGTCGCCGATCTTCTGATCGACGGCGTTGCGGCCTGAACCGCCCGCCGCAGCCTTCTCCAGAATGCCGTGCTCGATGTCGAGATTCCGTTGATCGACCTCCACAAAGCTTACCCACTGTGACTCGTCCGCAGGAATTTCGGAATTCTTGATCCAGTTGCCGCAGGCGTATTGGTAGAAATCCACGCAGGGGTCGACCGTCTTGTCGATGTTATCGACGCTAAAGCCGGCAGCCGGCTTGGTAACGGGCGCGGAGGAAGCCGCCTGGGCGAAACCGGAAATGGCAATCCCAATCACAAAAATTCCACGAACAAATAGCAGATGGAAGCGGCGCATTGTGCAATCTCCTGAGCGCGGTCTTGTAAATACGGAAACGCGATTCTAAGCCTTCCACGCTCCCGTGAACAAGTTCGTTGAACCTGCGGTAGTACCTGAGTTTGCCTTCTTACTCTGCGGTGTAAGCCGACCACACAACGCTGCACATTACGAAAACAGCCATTGGAAAAATAAGAGTCGAACGGGTCAAACCGTTTGCTCATCAAGCACCGCAAGCCTTCCCGATACGGGAAAACCATTCGTATCCCACTGAAAAACCGATTCACCCAAATTGGCTCGGCTCTTGCACCGAATCAGCCCGTACATCTCGAGATCGCCCCGCCAGTTCGGCAACATGCCACTCCCCTTGGCAATTGGGCTTCGTGATGAAAAAGCCGGACGAAAAGTCAAGGAGAAAACACTTGCCGACTTCACGCTTGCTGATTCTTACACTTCTATTTGCCGCCCGCGCCGTGGCTCAAGAGCACCTGCCGAACGAAATGCCCAGCGCAGTGCGCGTGGAAAGCAGCTCAGTTGCCGGGTACACACCTGCTCCTGCTCCGGTAGCGTCGCTTCCCAACGCGCCGACACCACAGAAGGTCAGAGTAATCGATAAAAAGTTCATCGCGGTGATGGCCGGGCTTGGAGGCGCCGAAAGTTTTCGTTTCACTTCCCGCAAGCTGGTGTTGGATAACGAATTCGCCGCCGGCGCTCCCTGGGTTCCTAGCGTTCCAGAAAACCAGCACCTCGTCGCCAAGTACGCTGGAATCTATGCTTCCGAACTATTCGTGGCTTACGAGATGAAGAAGCCCCACTCCTGGCTTCCCGGCGACCGGATCATCCGAAAATTCTGGTGGGCCTATCCGGCAGCGATGGGGGCAATCCATCTTAAAAATGCGATCGGCAACGTCCAAACGCAAGGCCCAGGCGGTTGCACGTCGATTGAGTGCGCCGAACAGATGCAGATGCAGTAGTTGGTAAACGATGCAGCCAGCCAGAACGCGAAATCTGAGTTGCGCTAGGGGCACGCTCGACGTACCATTCCTCTCGCGCATCCGGTTATAATCGGGGCCAGTAGAATCCCCCAGGAAAGCTGGCTCCGACATGACCCCGATGAACCGCAACTCCGGCAACGGCAATGGAAACGGCAATGGCGTCCCCAAGCCGCGTGCCGATTGGCTGACTCAGCGCAAGCGCGCGAACTCCACCGGTAATTTCTCTCAGATGCATTATGCCCGCCAGGGTGTGGTCACGGAAGAGATGGGATACGTAGCCCACCGCGAAAAGCTCGCGCCGGAACTCGTGCGCGACGAAGTGGCCCGCGGCCGCATGATTATTCCCGCCAACATCAATCATCCGGAACTGGAGCCGATGGCCATCGGAATCGCCTCACTGTGCAAGATCAATGCGAACATCGGCAATTCGGCAGTCACTTCGGAAGTGAACGAAGAATTGAAGAAGCTGCATACCGCGGTGCACTACGGCGCTGATACAGTGATGGACCTTTCTACCGGCGGGGACATTCATAACATTCGTGAAGCCATCTTGCGCCACTCGCCTGTGCCGATCGGCACTGTGCCGATCTATGAAGCAATCGCGCGCGTGAAGCGCGTCGAAGACTTGAACGCTGCGGTGATGCTGGAGGTGATTGAAGAGCAAGCCGCGCAGGGCGTCGACTACATGACAATTCACGCTGGCGTGCTCATCCAGTATCTGCCGATGATTTCGAAGCGCATTACTGGCATCGTGAGCCGCGGCGGCGCAATCCTCGCGCAGTGGATGGCCTATAACCACAAGCAGAATTTTCTTTACGAATGCTTCGACGATATCTGCAAAATTTTCAAGAAGTATGATGTCAGCTTTTCGCTCGGTGACGGCCTGCGCCCGGGCTGCGTGGCAGATGCGAGCGACGAAGCGCAATTCGCCGAACTGAAAACTCTCGGCGAGCTCACGAAAATTGCTTGGCAGCACGACGTGCAGGTGATGATTGAAGGCCCCGGCCACGTCTCGATGGACAAGATCAAGGAGCAGGTTGAAAAGGAAGTTGAGCTTTGCTACGAGGCTCCGTTCTACACGCTCGGCCCGTTGGTCACCGATATCGCTCCCGGCTACGACCACATCACCAGCGCCATTGGCGCGGCCATGATCGGATGGTACGGCGCGGCCATGCTCTGCTATGTTACGCCCAAAGAGCATTTAGGTTTGCCGAACGAAAAAGACGTGAAAGACGGCATCATCGCCTACAAGATTTCCGCTCACGCCGCCGACATCGCCCGCGGACGTCCCGGCGCCCGCGACCGCGACGACGCCCTCAGCTACGCCCGCTACAAATTCGACTGGGAGAAACAGTTTGCATTGTCTCTTGACCCTGAGACGGCGCGCTCCATGCACGACGAGACCCTGCCCGACGATTACTACAAAGAAGCAGCCTTCTGCTCCATGTGCGGCCCGAAATTCTGCTCGATGAATTACTCGTCGAAGGTGGACGAGTACAACAAGCAGGTGCATGGCATCGAGAAGAAGGATTATTCGGAACTGGTGGATCGGCTGGTTTCGCTGAAGTAAAATACGCACTTGGATCTACCCCAAAGCGAGGTCTATGGATCACCATGAGGCAGTCCGGAAATTTGAACATTTGATGTTGAAAGAGGCCGATCACGCCCGTGAAGTAGCGACGGAGCTGGAGGCCTTGGTGCCGATCCTGACGACCGAGAACTCTCGACAGCTTGCACAGTTGCAAATAAAGGCAAGCCACAAGCTATCCAAAGAATTTCGCGAATTGGCGGAGAAGGTCAAAGAGAAATAGTCAGTGACGATTAAGTAGCGACTGCCACAAATCACGTAGCCCCGGACGCATTCGTCCGGGTTCCGGCTCCAGCCTAGGCTTTTTCAATCATCACGAGTTTCGCCCGCTGGCGGACGAATGCGTCCGCCGCTACGCGTTCCTGTTTGGGAAGAGCCCGCATATTTCGCCTCGTTTTCCGATAGCGTCTCCATCTTTAATGGCAGAATAATTCCCGCCGTGACCTTCTATCGTCGCAACCTGCCTCATCTTCAGCGCGACTACAAACCGCACTTCATCACATTCGTTACTAAATTCCGTCAGGAGTTGCCAGACTGGGCACGAGACATCACCTTCGGCTGCTGCTTGCACGACCACGGAATCAGATACTCGTTGCATGTTGCTGTCGTTATGCCCGACCATGTGCACCTGATTCTTACTCCTCTGATCGACCAGGACCATCGCCTCATCGTTTCACTCATCGAGATTATGAGAGCCATCAAGGGCGCTTCCGCGCGATCCATTAACCAACGCCTCCGACTACATGGCGCCATCTGGCAGGAGGAATCGTTCGATCATGTGCTGTGCTCGTCAGAAAATCTCGACGCCAAGATCGACTACATTCTCCAAAACCCAGTGCGAGCGGGCCTGGTGCAGGACTGGCAAATGTATCCCTGGGTATGGCGGAGACCGGCGGCAAATCCCTATGCTCCGCCGGAGAACTGCCTGGCATAACAAATCACGCAGCCCCGGACGCATTCGTCCGGGGCAACTTGCGAATCAAACCCAGGCGGACGAATGCGTCCGCTACCACGCATTCGGATCAGGTGCCGAGCGCCAGCGGAAACAGCAGTCACAGTCTACCTCGCCCTCGCGTTGAACCGCCCTAGACTGACCATCATCGCTGGAGCCAACGGTTCCGGTAAGACAACTCTGACAGGCTGGAACTCGGATGTCTTCCGGGCGATTCCCCTACTAGATCCGGACGCAATCGCAAGGACACTGCAGTCGATGTCACCCGCAGCATTTTCCGATTGCGGCCGCGCGTCAGGTGCTGGCTTCTGCGAAAGAGCATGTCGTCAAAGGCGAGGGTTTCGCCGTCGAAACCACACTCTCCGGAAAACATTACTTGCAAATGATGGTTGAGGCCCGAATTCGTGGCTTCGAGGTCTTTGTCCCTCTTTCGAAAGCTGCGGTTCGCCGCGATAAAAATACCCCACGCTTCCCCAATCGTATCTTAGTGAGAGGATTCATAAATGATGACGAAACAAATTCGAAGTGTAGTTGTTGTTGCCCTGATCTGTTGCGGCGCTATTCTTGGCGGCGGCCAGTCCCAGCCCACACAACTGGAGGTTCCGGATGCCCCGATCCCGACCCACGTATTAGTCCAAAGCCCGGCCGAGACCAAGACGGCACTGCAGGTAATCTGTTTGTTCCAATCCGATTCGGCGAACACTCTGCATGGATCGTTAACTGAGATCAACGAAAAATTGGGGGGACTGTTGGACCAGATTCGAAATCCGGCGAGTTTCGCCGGCAGCTTCGGTGAAACTCTTTTGATCACGCCGGCCGGAAAGATGTCCGCCAAACAACTTCTGATCGTCGGGCTCGGGGATTCGAAATCCTATACGGCGCAAAGAATGGAATTGGTCGGCGCAATCGTCTATCGAGAAGCCGCTCGTCTCGGAGTCGAGCATCCCTTTTTCGCTCCAACGGTGCTCGACGGAGGGGTCACTGGATTTTCCACCGGCGATACGGCCGCATGGTTTATTCGAGGATTCCTGCGAGCAGCGGCCACGGAGAAACAACTCGCGAGCGCCAGGAACTCTGCAGGCGTGACGATTCGCGCTCTGACTTTTCTGGCCGGAGCGGCACACGCCACCGACACTCGTGATGGCATCGCCAAAGCATACGCGGCCAGTGGTGGAAGGTCTTAATTAGAGTTTCTTCAATTCGGGTTGCTTAAGTCTCGTTCGATCTGCGTGGGTGTTACACTTGCTCGCGCTTGGGACGGCATTAGCAAAGTCCCCAGCGAATTCAGGGCGAGGATAAACAATGAACAAAAAATTGTGGGGTGCTCTTGCGGTCGCATGCACTCTCGCGATGTTGGGCGTCTGCGCATCGGCGCAGATGACTGAAGTAAAAGAAAAACCACGCATGTACACCTACGTTGCGTTCTGGGAACTTCCCCGCACGCAGTGGGCCGACGAGGAAAAGCTGGTTGCGTCCGAGCAAAAACTTATGGAGAAGGGCGTCGCCGATGGAACGCTTGTGGCCTACGGCAGCGACCAGAACCTGATTCACCAGCCCGACAGCCCAACTCACGACACGTGGTACTCGGCAATGTCCATGGCTGGGCTGCTGAACGTTCTTGACGGGATCTATAAGTCGGGCATGACCACGTCTCCGGTGCAGGTGAGCGCCACGAAGCATTCGGATTCCATTTTCGTGAGCCGGTTTTACAACTGGCACGCCGGATCGTGGAAGGATGTGTACTCGCAAACGTCGATGTATAAATTGAAAGCGGACGCGCCCGATAACGCGGTGGAGACGCTCTCCAAGAATCTGTTCGTGCCCTTGATGGAGAAAATGCTGGCGGATGGCGCGATCCACGAGTACGAGGTGGATACCGAAGCCATTCACACCGAGGCTCCGGGAACGTTTTGGATCACCTATATTGCGGCCAACGCGGAAGGTCTGGACAAGGTCAGCACAGCCGTGCGCGACGCCGTGAAGGCAAATCCGCTGGGCGGTTCGGCATTTAGTTCGATGGTGGATTTCTCCCAGCACCGTGATTATCTGGTGCGCACCACCGCAACCTACAAATAGTTTGACATTCTGCTGCGCTCCCATCTTTTCGCTTTCTCGCGAGAGGGTGGGAGTTTCAGAACTGCGCACAGAGCGGTGAAAATAAACGGGGACAAAATTCATCCTAGTCCAGCTTAATATCGCCCACTGACACGTGCGCCCGCAGTTCGTACTTGCCTTCGCCGTGGTACTTCAGAGTCTTGCCCAGCCAGCCGCTGGTTTCGCTGTATCCATCACCGCTCACATCGCCGATGCCGGTGCTCGCCTGCACGAGGTGATAGCTGGAGCGTCCCGCCGCTATCCGGATGTCACCGATACCTAGCTCCAGATCCTTGTCGCCTTCGATATCGTCGACCGTGAGATCGCCGACCTTCTCATGCACATCGAGATTGGCGTTCTGCGGCACCTCGAGTTCTACGTCGATCTGCGTGTTGCTGCTGGTCGAGGTATGAAACTCGATGTTGCGTCGCGTCCGCGGATCTCGAAGTCTACGTGCGCATTCTTCACGCGGCTCTCCCTCCGCGACTTCACGGTGTAGCGCAGACGGATCTGGTTCGAGTCGCTGCGCTTGATTTGCACGTCGCCAACCGAGAGGCGCACGTGAACCATGCCGCCGGCCACGAAATCGCGCGCATCTGTGTGCGTTTTTTCGTAATTCCAGTCGGAAGCCGTGCAGAAAGGCACCGAGAACAGACAAACCAAGACTGTCTTGTGAAACCGTGTCTTGTAGAACATGGCCAGCGATCTTTGAGACAAAATACCTCCACGGAGCGCACGAGTGCTGGCTTAGGGTACGAGAGGGATGCAACGGTGGTTCCCGGAAAATCTCGGCTCCCCTAGCTGTAGTCGCGAACAGGAGTGTCCGCGCCACACGAGCTACTTAGCTTTTGAAATCGGCCACGCCATCCCACACGAGTTGGACGGCAATGGCGAGAATCAGGAAGCCGAAAATCTTGTTGATGGCGCCGACGGCGCTGGGTCCAAGCCTTCGCACCAAAGGTCCGCCGAGCCAGAAGAACAGCAATACGGAGAGTGCGATACCCGCGATGCCAATCACCATGCCGAGGTAGGAAGAGGCGCTGTCGACATGGGCGGCAAGAGCCATGACTACGCCAATCGCTCCGGGGCCGGACATGAGCGGCATCGCAAGTGGGGTAAGTGAGATGTCTTCCTTGTCCTGGGCTTCGTGGCTTTCTTCGGGCGTAATGCGCGAATGAGATGTCACCATGCCCCACGCTGTGTTGGCGACGATGAGGCCGCCGGCGATCTTCAGGACAGGGAGCGAAATACCGAAAAAATAAAGTACGAAACGGCCAAAGAACAGAAATGTGACCAGAATGACGAATACCCAGGCACCCGTCTTCAGGGCGGTGTTCCGGCGATCCTGGGTGGTCCAGGAGGATGTCATCGTGAAGAAAATCGGAATGCCGCCGAAAGGATCGACGATGGGAAACAGCGCGAGAAATGTGGCTGCCGCTGAATGCGGCAGCGTTCGCAGGAACTGTCCGAGGGCATGAGTGGCGTTCATGAGGTTAGTCGAACTCTACCGGAGGTCGATGATGCCATTTCGTACACTTTGGCAAAATGAGGTCGAAACGAGGACCACTAAGAAGTAACTCTTTGATGCTGGGAACTCCCCGTTTCTTCTCTTTAGGAGGCTTCGCGAGCCTGGCAAAGGATTTCTTAGGTTGTGCCACATTTTGCTTCTTGGATTTCATTTGTCTATTATCGGCGATGACCGGACTACCGGTAGGTCTCCAGTGTCTTGGCCGCACGATCAAGCGCTGCCGCTAGAACTCCCAACTGCCGGCGCGCCCGGTCGGCGTCCCCTTTGTCGATGGCCTCGTTGACTCCCGGAATCACCACCGCCGCATATCCCGTATATTCACCGGGAGCATAGATGGAATGCCGAAACCACGGACGGTGCGGCAATCCCTCGGGCACCAACAGTGCTCGCTCGGCACTGCGCAACGCCTGATTTAATCGTGCTGGATCGCGCGGTGGGTTTTTCTGCTTCGACAGAATCTTTGCACCAGCTTCCTGAAAGTGTTTAGCCGCGGCGTTTACCGCACCGAAATCGAGCGCATGTTTGCCGAACTTGCTTTCCGAGCGTTTTCCTGCCGCCTCCAGGTACGCAGAAATTTCCTTGCCATATTCCTCGTAGTCATATGGGAGTACGTCAGCATCGGCCATGCGCAATGCCTCCAGGCCAAACACTCGGGCCATTTGCTGCTCGTAAACAAAATCTGGATCGCCGAACTTCTTGAACCACGCGAAATTGTCGAAAACCGAGTGATACACGCCGTACGGCCCACTGGAAGTAACGTCAGTGGACGGCACTCCCAGATGCTGCTGAAAAGCGCTGTAATCGGAGCCGCTGCCCAGATCGCCCACCAGGACATCGGAGTTTGTAGAAGCTGCCGGAGTGCGGCGAGAATCGCCAATGGCTTCTGTCGGCGACTGTGTCGAAGCAGCGCCGGGCTGATCGGCTTTGTGCCACGCGTCGTAAACCGTCCCGCCCTTGGCGCTGGGCACGGCTTTGGCGATGTCGCGCAAAAACTGCTTGAGGCTGGGTACCGCGGAAGCGCCAAACTTTGGCCCGGAAACAGCGACATCCATGTTGAAATAGGCGGGAGCATTGACCAGTTCGGGTTCGTGCTGCTCCGCCCACTCGGTGGAGCCCATCAGGCCTTCTTCTTCGCCATCCCAACTGCAAAAAACAATTGTGCGCTTCGGCTTCCAACCAGACTTGAGCAACTCGCCGATTCCATGCACGCTTTCGAGCATCGCCGCCGTGCCGCTGTTGGGGTCGACCGCGCCGTAGACCCACGCATCGCGATGGTTGCCCGCAACCACCCACTCGTCGGGCATGTCGTTGCCGCGCACATGGCCAATTACATCCCAGAGTGTGCGGAACTGATAGTCCTGTTTCAAATGCATCTTCACACGGGCCGGCCCCGGCCCCACGTGGTAGGTGAAAGGCAACGATCCCTGCCACTCGCGCGGCGAGTCAGGACCATCTAGGTGCTGAAGAATGGGCAAGGCATCGTGATACGAAAGCGGAGTAACCGGAATCTTCGGCATCTGGGCCGATTGCTGCGGAGCAATGCGCTTGCTATCCGGCAACGAAGGCAGCGACGCAATTCCAGGCGTTGTTGGGTCGCCGGGAAACTCGAACATGTATCCCACCGATCCGCGCTGCACGCCGGTATCCGGCCGCCAGGGCCCATCAGGATACTTATCGCCGCGACGCCAGCCATCGTCGAATGGATCGGAGTAAATAATCACTCCCGCGGCACCGTGCTCCTGCGCGATGAATTCCTTCACGCCGCGAAAGTTCTGGCCATAGCGGACTAGCACGATCTTGCCGCGCACATCAACCTTCAATTTCTCCAGCTTCTCGAAATCTTCCGGTGTGCCGTAGTTGGCATAAACCACGTCCGCCTCGGCATCTCCCGATGGGGACATGCCGTTGAACGG
This sequence comes from uncultured Acidobacteriaceae bacterium, assembly GCA_964407505.1. GTDB lineage: Bacteria > Acidobacteriota > Terriglobia > Terriglobales > Acidobacteriaceae > Sulfotelmatobacter. The sequence goes on from CAYOVU010000271.1 coordinate 11,689, forward strand.
CATCACCACGCGCGGATCGCCGTCATACGGATCGCCCTCAACATGTTCGCGGGTTGGGCCGTGCATTTCCACGCCGGCCGGAGCGGTGATATCGACGCTGATCTCCACGGGATAGTTGATCCAAACTTTGTATTCGACAATTTCGGTTTCGAGTCCGGCGTCGCGAAACTTCTGCGCCACATAGTCGGCAGTGGCTTTGTCTTCCGGCGTGCCTGCCATGTGCGGGGCTTGTGTCAGCGTGCGCAGGTGTTCTTCCGCGAGTCTTGGATCGGGCACGGCAAGGAAGCGAGTCTCGGCAGCGTTTTCAGCAGAGGCATCGCGAAAACCGAACATTGGCGTGGCGGGAGCTGAAGACTCCCGAGCATGGCCGCTGACCGTAGGCGAGGTAACAGCCATGAGGGCGAGTGAACCAAGAAAAAGTGATGAGAATAATTTCATAACGCTCTCGATTGAAAGTAGATAAGGTAGCACAATGGGGTGCTAAGCTCGGCAGATGAAGCATGCGGGTAAAAAGTTTAAGCTTTTAAGATTACTGCGAAGGGCGGAAGCGGACTTAGTGACGTGAGTCGGAATCACGACTACTATTTGGCATTTCCCAACGCCACGGGTCCAGCGCCCAGAGTTCAACGAACTTGGCCCGTCCCAACGATCTCATACTTCGAGGAAGTCAATTCAGCCAGCGCGAACGGGCCGCGGCAGTGCAGTTTTTGGGTGCTGATGCCCATCTCGGCGCCAAAGCCAAATTCGCCTCCATCGGTGAAGCGGGTTGAAGCGTTCCAATATACGGCGGCGGAATCCACTCCGCGCAGGAATTTCCGGGCATTCGCTTCATTGCGCGTCACAATGGACTCTGAGTTTCTGGTGGAATGGTGGTTAATATGGGCGATCCCTTCGTCCACATTTGCAACGACTCGAACCGCAATGCACAGCCGCAGATATTCTTCGTTCCAGTCCTGTTCCGAGGCCGGAACGATGTTCAACCCAGACGCCAGACTGCGCGACGTCCCATCTCCGCGGACTTCCACCCCCGCATCGATCAACTTCTTCACGATGCGTGGAACATATTCGGCAGCGATCCGTTCATGCACCAGCAACTTCTCCGCCGCGTTGCACACTGAAGGCCGCTGCGTCTTCGCGTTGATTACGATTTGGTCGGCCATTTCGAAGTCGGCGGATTCGTCGACGAAGATGTGGCAGTTTCCTGCTCCTGTTTCGATCACCGGCACAATTGAATTCTCGGTAACGAATGCGATCAGCCCGGCGCCGCCGCGCGGAATGATCACGTCTACCAATCCACGGGCCTGAATGAGTTCGGTCACCGACTGCCGCGTGCTCGAATCGAGAAGTTCGACTGCACCTTCAGGAACTCCGGGCACCGCCGCAATAATTTCCACCAAACGCTGGTTGCTGTGCGCCGCTTCTTTGCCTCCGCGCAATACGATGGCGTTGCCGGTTTTCAGCGCGAGCACAGCCGTGTCGATGGTTACGTTAGGGCGCGACTCGTAGATGATTCCGACCACCCCCAGCGGGACGCGTACCTTACGGATGTGCAGACCGTTTGGGCGAGTCCACTCCTCGATCGTCTGGCCAATCGGATCGTCGAGCGCCACGACGTCGCGCACTCCCTGTGCCATATCCTTGATGCGCGCCGGAGTTAACAGCAAGCGGTCGCACATAGCACCTTGAAGACCAGAGCCCTCGACATCCTCACGGTTCGCCGCAAGGATGGACTCGGTCTGCGCTTCGATTACATCTGCAATCGCGTGCAGTAGCGCGTCTTTCTCATCGCAGGAAAGCATCGCCAGCTTCGCCGATGCATCCCGCGCGCGCAGCAACTTCTCCTGCGTGGAAACCGAGTTTGCAATGGTAGTCGCCATCAATTTCGCCCCAGTTGTGGAGGAAAGTAGGTCCCAATCTTACGCTCCATGGCGAGCGTAATTCCCTGAGGATGCCTCCCGTTCACGATGGCCACATGCACTCCCGCCTCACTGGCCAGCTTCGCGGCGCGCAATTTGGAAATCATTCCGCCGCGGCCCAAAGTGCTCTTGCCGTTGCACTGGGCTTCCAACGCCGGAGTCAGCTTGCGCACAACTCGCACCAGGCGCAGCTTCTTCCTTCCGTTCTGAGCCAGAAAACCATCCACATTGGTTAACAGCAGCAGCCAGTCAGCTTTCACCGCGGTGGCGAGAAGTGAGCTCAGCTCGTCATTGTCGCCGAAGGCGCCCTCCAACTCTCGTACTGAGACGCTGTCGTTTTCATTCACAATCGGCACCACACCCAGCGAGAGTAACTCGGCCAGCGCGTTCTGCAGGTTGCGGTAGCGAACCGGGGAAGTGAAATCGTCGCTGGAAAGGAGGAGTTGTGCGACCACTTTCTTGCCGAAGAAAAGCCGCTCGTAGGTATGCATCAGCTTGCTTTGCCCAACGGCCGCGCAGGCCTGCATGCCGGGTACGTCGCTGGGCCGCTTGCGGAGCCCGAGGCCCGATATACCCGCGGCGATCGCGCCGGAAGTAACAATCAGGTACTCGTTCTTGCTGAGATCGAATTGATCCACCATGGCGCGCAGCAAATTGGCGTCGATCTGGCCGCCGGGCGCGATCAGGCTGGTGCCGACTTTTATGACAACCCTCATACGATGGAAACTTTCATTCTGCTTGATTGGAATGGTAACGCAATAACGGGGAGGCTGTTTCCGCTTCTTGTTCCGGAGGCCGCGCGGCGTGGGGCTCGGCGGGGAGAGACAACCCTTCTATCCTGCCGTTAGAATGGCTTTCTGGCAAGATGAAAGAACTTGCCGCTTTTTAAGTCTATGCCAGCCACCAACGCCACCAGCCGATTCTCGGACCGAGTGCAAAATTATGTGCTCTACCGGCCGGGATATCCTCCGGAAGTGATGCACACTTTGAAGACGGAGTGCGGCCTTGTCCCCGGCCATGTGGTTGCCGATGTCGCGTCAGGCACCGGCATCTGGACTCGGATGCTGCTGGAGAATGGAAATCGGGTCTTCGGGATCGAGCCCAACAACGAGATGCGCCAGGCGGGGGAACGCTTGCTTACGGGGTTTCCGAGGTTCACCAGCATTGCGGGAACTGCCGAAGCGACTACGCTGCCGGCTCAGAGTGTGGACTTCGTCACTGCGGCGCAGGCGGCGCACTGGTTTAATCGTAAACAGTCGCGGCGGGAATTTGTTCGCATCCTGAAGCCCGGCGGCTGGCTCGTGTTGCTGTGGAACGAGCGTCTCACCAATTCGACGCCTTTCTTGCGTGACTACGAACAGTTGTTGCTCACCTACGGTACCGACTATCAGGACATTCGCCACGAGCACACCACTTCGGAAGTCAACGAATTCTTCGATCCGGTCCCTTATCAGGAGTTGGAGTTCGAGATGCGACAAGAGTTCGACTACTCCGGCATCGAAGGCCGTTTGCTGTCGTCGTCATACGCGCCGGGGCCGGAGCATCCAAGTTACACGGCAATGCTGAAAGAGTTGCAAGCCGTCTTCGATGTGCATGCGATCGAGGGCCGGGCTACGTTCGAGTACAAGACGCGTTTGTACTTCGGCCGCTTGAAGTAAAAAATAGAATTACCTTTCTACGCCTGTCTTAATTTTTTGGAGAGCCCTCGGAGAACAATGCCAGACGAAAAGTCTTTTCACATGACGCCCGACGAATTCCGACGCCACGGCCACGCGATGGTCGACTGGATCGCCGACTACCAATCACGCATCGAGTCGTTCCCTGTGCTTTCGCAGGTGAAGCCGGGGGAGATTCGCGCATCGCTGCCGGCGAATCCTCCGGCGCAAGGCGAGCCCTTCGACGCATTGCTGAAAGACGTTGAGAAAGTGATTATGCCGGGCGTGACGCACTGGCAGTCGCCGAACTTCTATGCGTACTTCAATTGCAATGCTTCCGGGCCCGCCATTCTTGGCGACCTTCTGTCATCCGGATTGGGCGTGCAGGGGATGCTGTGGTCAACCAGTCCGGCGTGCACGGAACTCGAAACGCATGTGCTCGACTGGCTTGTGGGCATGCTCGGGCTGCCGGAGAAATTTCTCTCATCGAGCACCGGCGGCGGAGTGATTCAAGATACCGCCTCGAGCGTGGCGCTCTGCGCCCTGTTAGCGGGGCGCGAGCGGGCTACTAATTACGCCAGCAATCGGGCGGGATGTGACGGCCACATTGTGGCTTACGCCTCCACGCAGACGCATTCGTCGTTGGAAAAAGCGGCTATGATCGCGGGCATTGGGTCTCAGAACCTTCGCGTGATCGAAGTCGACGAGAATTTCGCGATGTGTCCCGATGTTCTTGCCGAGCAGGTTGAAGTCGACAAACGCAACGGCCTCATTCCATGTTTCGTGTGCGCGACAGTCGGAACCACATCTTCGAATGCGACGGATCCGGTTCCGGAGATCGCGCGCGTCTGTCGCGAACACAACCTCTGGCTGCACGTGGACGCGGCCATGTCGGGCACGGCGGCGCTGTGCCCCGAGTTTCGGCATCTGCAGAATGGAGTCGAGTTCGCCGACAGTTACAACTTCAATCCGCACAAGTGGATGTTCACGAACTTCGACTGCAGCTGCTTCTGGGTCGCCGACCGCAAGTCGTTGATTCAGACGCTAAGCATCCTGCCGGAGTATCTGCGCAACCAAGCCACAGAATCAGGATCGGTGATCGACTATCGTGACTGGCACATCCCGCTGGGACGGCGTTTCCGCTCGCTGAAGTTATGGTTTGTGATCCGCCACTACGGCGTGAAAGGCCTGCGGCATCACATTCGAGAGCATGTGCGACTGGCTCAGGAATTTGCGGGCTGGGTTCGCGAAGACGTTCGCTTCGAACTGGCCGCGCCAGCGCCGCTGAACCTGGTTTGCTTTCGGCACAAAGCTGGAGACGAAGCGAATCAAACCATCATGGATCGCCTCAACCAGAGCGGCGACCTGTTTCTCACGCATACGAAATTGCACGGAAAGCTAACCTTGCGCCTCTGTGTCGGCCAAACCAATACGCAGGCTCGCCATGTGGAGAAGGCCTGGAAGAGGATTCGTGAAGAGGCGAGAACTGTTACGGAGTAGCGTCGTCCCAAGGATTCAGAATCGGCACGGCCCGACAGCAATCTCTCGTTGCGCACAGAAGCGATTGATTACCTGCGAGCTCTTCAATCTGCGGGCATGGGCGCCGGCGGCGCCACTACGGGATGCGCTTTCACGGAAGCACTCGATTCCACCGGAACCTCCATCCACTTGCGGACTTCCGGCAGAGCCTGGCGCATGGCAGCTTCTCCAGCGGTGATCAATTCGCCGGCGCGTTTGAAATCGTCGTAGGCGAAGCCGGCGACGTCGGGCTCGACGATGAGATCGGCCGGTCCCCGCCAGAGATGGCTCATCTGGTCCTGCGCAATCGCGAACGATTGTCCAATCACGTCAAAGAGGTGGCGTGGGGCGCCGTTCTTGTTCCACTGGCCTTTGAGATGCACGGCCAGCACGCGCTGTGCACCCATGTCGCGCAGAGGGCGCGTGGGCACGGGATAAGAGAGCATGCCATCGACCAGCCAGCGTCCGCGAATGTTGACCGGCAAGAACATTCCGGGATAGGCGCAACTGGCTCGCACCGGATCAACGATCGAACCCGAGTGAAACACAATGCCTTCGCCGCTGTTGAAGTCGGTCGCAGTAACACCCAGAGGAATGCGCAATTCTTCAAAAGTCTTCACTTTCAGAGTGCGGGCAAGAAACGACACCATGCGGTCGTTGGTAGCAAAACCGTAACGGGAGACTGTCCAGCGGGCGAAGGTCGTGAAACGCACAGAGTGCGCTACCTTTTCTAATTCCTCGATGGAAAGGCCGCTGCAGTAAGCCGCACCGATCAAGGCGCCTACGCTGGTGCCCGCTACAACGCGGATCGGAATTCCTTCTTCTTCGAGGACTTTCAGGACTCCGATATGCGCCATACCGCGGGCAAAGCCGCCGCCCAGCGCGAGTCCGATTGCGGGAATCCGTGGCTCAACTCCGGCGGCCTTGCGGGATAGCTCCCGTCCAAAGGCCTGAACCGACCGGACGATCTTGCCAATACTCTTCACCGGAACCCCATGTTCCCCGGTTTGTGGGAACTTCTCCCTACCGCCTACAGATAAGATGCCATGATTTTCGGGAAGGCTGCAGTCCACTTTGGTGCTATTGGGCATTACGGCGGAGCCGCAAACATGTTACCGGTTGTTACCCGTAGGCAGTAGGGGATGACTAACTCCTTCAATTTTGCTAAGTTGCGATTATGGTGCGCGAGATATCGGCGGGCGGGGTCGTGATCCGGAAACGGGAAGATGCCTGGTGGATGGCGGCCATCGAACTTCCCGAAGACTCGGCCCGGACGGCAACCGGACCTTCCTCGCGTGCGGCTAAGTCGAAAACGGTGTTTGCGTTGCCGAAAGGCTTGGTCGATCCGGGCGAGAAGCCGCTTGAAACGGCGCTTCGGGAAGTTCAGGAGGAGACCGGGGTAACTGCAGAGCTGATCGCCAAGCTCGCCGACATCAAGTACGTCTATACCCGGTCATGGGGAGACGGCAGCCGGGTTTTCAAGATTGTGAGCTTCTACCTGATGCGCTACCGCTCGGGGCGCATTAACGAAATCTCACCAGCCATGCGAATTGAAGTGGCGCGAGCTCTTTGGGTGCCTTTGCAAGACGCTCCGACGCTGCTCGCGTATAAGGGAGAGAAGCAAATGGCGAGGCGCGCGCTGGAGTACGTGCAGAGTAATGCTGAGCTCTGAGCCGATAGACTTGGAATTCATCGTAGAATTTTCGTGCCGCATAATGACTCCATGCCCCAACGCAAAGCCCGTCATCGATTGCCTGAGAGTCCTCTTGGCTTTCCCCTTCGACTAACTTCGTGGATTCTTTGCCTATTTCTGTTCATGTTTCTGTTGGTGTTGCCCTCGGCAGCGAAGACCCGGCCTGCTCCCACACAAGATCCCGGGTATGTTGAGGCGCTCGCAACTGCCGATCACTTCTTGCAGGCGTGGCAGTCCGGCGACATTGGAAATGGTATGGCGCTACTTACGAGTCATTCCAAAGAGAACGTAACCACAGATGTTCTGGAGAGTTTTTTCGCCGGCTCCGGTATTTCTGCATATGAGATTGGGCGCGGCAAACTGATAAAGCGCGGGCGATATAAGTTCCCCGTTGTCTTTGTCAGCGCGAATGAGAAAAGCAGTCACGTACGACGCCGGTTCTCAAGTGTTGTGGTCGTCGATACTGGCCACAACGACTGGGCAGTCGACAAACTACCGTAGGAATACACTACTGAGTGCCAATTGCTGGATTATTCCTATCGAGGCTCGATCATGAAGCGCATTAATAAAGTTGCCATTCTCGGCGCCGGAACCATGGGCGCCCGTATCGCCGCACATTTTGCCAACGCCGGCGTCCCAAGCTACCTGCTCGATATCATTCCGGAGGATCTTGCGCCCGGGGCGCCATCCGCGGCGCGGAACAAGATCGCCGCCGCAGGTCTGGAGGCCACGAAGAAATCCAAGCCCGCGGCTTTCATGGACGCATCACTGGCGCGTTTTGTCACCGTCGGTAACTTCGAAGATGACTTAAAAAAGCTGGCCGAGGTCGACTGGATTATCGAAGCTGTCGTCGAGAATCTCGAGATCAAACGAACTCTTCTGCGCAAAGTGGAAGCGATTCGCAAGCCCGGTACCCTCGTCACTACCAATACGAGCGGCCTGCCAGTGGGCAAAATTGCGGAGGGCTTCTCTGAGGACTTTCGGAAAGCTTGGTTCGGTACTCACTTCTTCAATCCGCCGCGCTATATGCGCCTGCTGGAAATTATTCCTACGCTCGAAGCCGACCTTGCCGCCATCGATGCTGTCTCGCATTTTTGCGATGTTAGCCTCGGCAAAGGAGTGGTGCTCGCCAAAGATACTCCCAATTTTATCGGCAACCGTATCGGCACTTTCTCCGTGTTGAACGTTATGCGGCTAATGCAGGAGATGGATCTCAGCATTGAAGATGTCGACGCTCTCACCGGACAGGCCGTTGGATGGCCGAAGTCGGCAACTTTCCGCACAATTGATCTGGTTGGGTTGGACATTCTGGGGCATGTAGTGAAGAACATGATGGCAAATGTCCAGGATGAATGCAGTGAGCTGAGCTTGCCAGATTTCTACAAGCAGATGCTCGAACGTAAATGGCTGGGCGACAAAACCAAAGGCGGTTTCTACAAGAAGAACCTAGCCGCCGAATCTGGCAAGGAAGACGAGCGCATGGCGCTCGATTGGAAGACGATGGAATACCGTCCGCGGCAGAAGCCAAAGTTCACCGCGCTCGATATGGCGAAAAATATCGAAGACACCGGAGCGAGGCTGCGCACGCTACTCGGTCTTGAAGGCAAAGCTCCGCAGAAGGGCGACAGAGCGGGAGAGTTCTTGTGGGCTGCTTTGTCCGATCTATGGACTTACTCCGCAAATCGGGTGCCTGAGATTTCCGATTCGATTGTTGAGATCGATCGGGCGATGCAGCTTGGTTTCAATTGGGAACTCGGGCCGTTTGAACTGTGGGACGCTGCCGGCGTCGAAGCAACCGTCGAGCGCATGAAAAAAGAAGGCAAGCCCATCGCTGCAAACGTTACCCACCTCATTGCGTCGGGGAAGAAGACCTGGTATCTGGACGATCCTCAGGCAGCTTCTGGACGTGTTTATTTCGATTTTGCGGCAAACGGATATAAGCGCGTCGCCGTGCCAGCTGGGGTATGGTCGGTGACGGTCGCCAAGAAATCGAATGGCGTGGTGAAGAAGAATTCGGGCGCGTCGCTGGTCGATCTCGGCGATGGAGTGGGCTGCATCGAATTCCACTCGAAGATGAATTCGCTGGGCGCGGACATCATTGGCTTCATCCTGCAAACTCTCAAGCCCGGCGGCGCTGGAGACAACTTCGACGCCTTCGTCATGACCAACGACGCCACGAATTTCTCGGTAGGCGCCAACCTCATGCTGTTACTGATGAGCGTGCAGGAACAAGAGTGGGACGACGTCGACCTCGCCATCCGGCAATTCCAGAATATGACGCAGGCCATCAAGTTCTCGCCGAAGCCCGTGGTGGTTTCTGCGTTTGGATTATGTTTGGGCGGAGGAACGGAAATTTCTTTGCACGCCGCCGCACGCCAGCCTCACGCTGAGCTTTACACGGGGTTGGTGGAAGTGGGCGTTGGGCTTCTTCCAGGCGGCGGAGGCTGCAAAGAGATGTTGCTTCGCGCGGTGGACAGAGCGGCCACGGCGCGCGGCGGCAAGGGTTCCGGCGACGCACTTGCCGGGTCCATCGAGATGCTTGAGGCGATCAGGCGAGCGTTTGAGACGATTGCGACGGCCAAAGTCGCCACGTCGGCGGCCGAGGCGCGCGGCCTTGGCTTTCTTTCCGAAAGCGACCGCATCACCATGAATCGCGAGCGCAACCTTTCTGATGCCAAGGCTCGCGCGCTCGAACTGGTCGGTGCTGGCTATGAACCTCCCGTTCCGCGCACTGACATCCCGGCTCCCGGCGAGAGTCTTCTGGCCACGCTACGCCTCGGCGTCCACATGATGCGGCAGGGCGACTACATCACGGACTATGAAGTGAAGCTGGGAGGAAAAATCGCCGAGGTGCTGTGCGGCGGGAATATCACGCCTGGCACGCCAGTGAGCGAGCAGTACATCCTCGATCTCGAGCGCGAAGGTTTTAAGTCGCTGTGCGGCGAGAAGAAAACCCAGGAGAGAATTCAGTACACGCTAAAGACGGGGAAGACGCTGAGGAATTGAGAAGCGCGATCCTTTAGGCGAAGCCGTAAAACCCCTGCCTGCGCTACAATCGGCGGTATGCGAACTTTCCTGCGAACGATTAAGCCCATCCTTGGAGTCTTGGCATTAGGAAGCCTTCTCGGACTGACAACAGCCAAAGCGCAGCAGCCTGCGACCCCCAAGGAGACCCCTCCCGACGTCCCGGACGCGATTCAGGTTCCCGCGGGCAATGAGGTTGTCCTTTACACCCATGCATCTGGATCTCAGATTTACACCTGCAAAGCCGGCGCCGACGGCAAGTTCGGTTGGACGCTCAAGGCTCCCGACGCCGAACTTCACGACCGGAAAGATAAAGTGATCGGACAACACGCGGCCGGTCCTAGCTGGAAGCTGAAGGATGGCAGCGAGGTTACAGGCAAGGCCATCGCGCACGTCGATTCGCTGGATAGCGGATCAATTCCCTGGCTGCTGGTAAATGTTGTGAGTCATTCCGGCAACGGATTGCTCAGCAGCGTGACCGCGATTCAACGCGTCCACACACATGGCGGGCAGCCACCGGCCGACGGGTGCGACGCGTCGCACATTGACGCTGAAAGCAAAAGCAGTTACACAGCCGACTATTACTTCTACGCACCCTCCAAGTGAATCGCTCCGTGAAACATTTGAAAAACTTAATTCGTTAAATCTTAGAATGATTACCGTAGAGAGAACTGCCGTCAGTAGAATTTCCGCCGGGAACATTCAACAATGTTTCTTAGCGGGAAGGAATGTAGTGAAATATCATGTTATCTACGAGCAGTCGGCGAAGGGATGGAGCGCCTATTCTCCCGACCTACCTGGCCTCGGAGCAGGGGCAGAGACTCTGGAGGAGACAAAGAAACTCATCCGCGAAACGATGGAGCTTCACCTCGAAGGCATGCGCCGACAAGGGAGCCCGCTTCCAGAACCCAGCGAGGCAGTTGAAATCATGAAGGTGGATGCCCATGCGTGAGGTCGTCATCGCTTCTTCTGTTCGCACGCCGGTGGGGCGCGCCTACAAAGGTGCGCTCCGCGCCACCCGCCCTGACGAACTGGCAGCCATCGCCATCAAGAGCGCAGTGGAGCGCGTGCCGCAACTCGATGCCAAAGAAATTGAGGACGTAATTCTTGGCTGCGCCATGCCCGAGGCCGAGCAAGGCATGAACGTCGCCCGCATTGCGGCGCTGCGTGCCGGGCTTCCGGTGGAGGTATCGGCGCTTACCATCAACCGCTTCTGTTCGTCTGGGCTGCAGGCGATTGCCATGGCAGCAGAACGCATTATGACTGGCGGTGCGGAAGTAATTGTCGCGGGTGGCACGGAGTCGATGACGATGATTCCGATGGGGGGCCACAAGATCTCGCCGAACCCCTGGCTGGTCGATCATTATCCAGACGCATATCTAAACATGGGTCTCACTGCCGAGCGCGTGGCCCAACGCTTCAGCATCACGCGCGAAGCGGCAGACGAATTTTCACTGCGCAGCCACCAGAAGGCGCTGGCCGCAATTCAGGCGGGAAAGTTCGACGACGAAGTTGTGCCCGTGCCGGTGAGCTTTACGATCCCGAACGGATCAAAACCTAAGCGGCAAGAGATTATTTTCAAGATGGACGAGGGCCCGCGTACAGACACGTCACTCGAAGCCCTGCTCGCCTTGAAGCCCGCCTTTCACGTGAAAGGTACGGTGACCGCCGGCAATTCTTCGCAAATGTCCGATGGGGCAGCGGCCGCGGTGGTCATGTCCGCCGAACATGCAAAAGCACTTGGCATCCAACCGCTGGCGCGCTACGTTTCGTTCGCCACCGCCGGATACAAGCCCGAAGAAATGGGACTCGGCCCCGTGTTCGCGATTCCGAAAGCTCTAAAGATGGCAGGATTGAAGCTTTCTGATATCGACGTGATCGAGTTGAACGAAGCCTTCGCCGCACAGTCGTTGGCGGTCATCAAGGAAGCGGGTCTCGATCCAGAGAAGGTCAATCCGAACGGCGGAGCGATCGCTTTGGGGCATCCCCTGGGCTGCACGGGAGCAAAGTTGACGGCAATGATCATCCGCGAACTCAAGCGCCATCGCGGGCGGTACGGGATGGTTACGATGTGCGTCGGCGGAGGAATGGGCGCGGCGGGGATATTCGAGAATCTGTCGTAACAGTTCTTTTACGCAACTATTACGCTCCTTTTAGATGGCTTTGCTCATATAATGTATATGGTGGTCGAATGCCGGTAAGGCGGAAACTACTAAGTGTCCGGTTCGGAGGTGCTTTATGCGGCTCTCCTGCCTGGTTGTTGTGGTTCTCCTCGTTGTTACTTCCAGCGTTTTTGCGCAACATTCTTCCGTAGTCTCGTCCTCAAGCTTTTCCGGCGGCGGTGGTTCGCACGGCTCGGCCGGAAGCAGTTCCGTGAGCTACTCCTCGGGCAGCCACGGTTCAGGCGCTTCAGCGCCTCATAGCTCCGGGGCGCAATTGGCTCACTCGACGCCGAGCGGTTTGAACATGCGCCAGGCGAGTGCCACGGCAACTGCAACGCAAGTTGAGAAACAAGGGTTCTTCTCTCACCTGCGGCATCCTTTCTTGAAACCCACGCCTATGCTGGAGACCTCCTTACGACTTCCAGTGTGCAAGAAGGAGCCGTGCACCCTCCCGATCTGTCCGCGTGGGCAGAGTCTGAACGGAAACGGCGTTTGCGCGGCAACGAACCTGGGTGCCCTAAGTTGTCAAGCAGGAAACTATGGAGGCACTGGCGCTTGCGGCCCACTCTATCCTGACGATTGCCGCGGGCTCTCTTTGGCTCTGGATAGGCTGGCTTTGATTCAGGACGAGCAAGCTCGGCAGGCAAAAAGCGAGATCTTGCGGCGGGAATACTCGCGGTGCCAGAGTTTGCGATCGCTTTTTACCCCCTATTGGGCGAACAATTCTTCGGTGAACTTTTTCTAGGGCTTCGATGCTTGGCTGGATCGGCATGGTGTAGCCGACTGCCGGACTTGTATACCCAAAGAAACTCGAACTCGCGAGTTGCGCCAGCAGCCATGGCAGTGACTTTAGACACTTCCAGCAGAGTTCCAGCCTCTATCATTCCCACTCCGACCGAATTAGAATAGCTAGTACTTCATTTAGTTCCTCAGCGCTGTGCGGCTCCCTTAGAGGATCAACAAATATATGGCTACAACTACAGCAGTTCCCAAGACCAGAATTTCTGGTGGCAGCTTTCTGCTCGAAGAGCGCAACACTGACGAAGTTTTCACTCCGGAAGACTTTAGCGAGCAGCATCGGCTCATCGCCCAGACCGCGGAGGAGTTCGCGATCAACGAAATACTTCCGAACGTAGAGAAGATCGAGCACAAAGACTTCTCCATTTCGAGGGATCTGCTGAAGAAGGCCGGTGAGTTGGGGCTGAGTGGCGTTGAAATCCCCGAGGCCTACGGCGGGCTCGAAATGGATAAGGTAACAGCGGCGGTGATCGTCGACCACCTTGCCAAATATGCCGGTTTCGCCACGACTTGGGGTGCGCACAGCGGTATCGGCTTGCTGCCGATCGTATATTTCGGAACCGAGGAGCAAAAGCAGAAATATTTGCCACGACTTGCGTCAGGCGAAATGGTTGGCGCGTACGCATTGTCGGAAGCTTCTTCCGGCTCCGACGCCATGAATTGCCGCGCCCATGCCGAACTTTCTCCGGACGGCAAGCATTACATTCTGAACGGCGAAAAGATGTGGATTACAAATGCCGGTTTCGCCGATCTGTTCACCGTTTTTGCCAAGATCGATGGCGAGAAGTTCACCGCGTTTCTGGTGGAGAGAACCTTTCCGGGTTTCTCCGTCGGCGCAGAAGAGCACAAGCTGGGCATTCGCGGGTCATCCACTTGTCCGATCATTTTGAATGATTGCAAAGTTCCAGCTGAGAACCTGCTCGGCGATATCGGCAAGGGGCATGTGATCGCGTTCAACATTTTGAACGTCGGACGATTCAAGCTGGGTGCGGCGTGCCTGGGCGGAGCAAGGGTTTCGCTCGGAAACGCCATTACGTATGCCAAACAGCGTAAGGCGTTCGACAAAGTCATCGCCGATTTTGGTCTGATACGAGAAAAAATCGCCAACATGGCGACTCTGACTTACGTGGGCGAATCGCTCATCTATCGCACCGTTGGAATGATGGACGTCGCGCTCAACGAAGTCGATAAATCTGGCCCAGAGGCGATGAAGGAAACTCGCAAGGCCATCGAAGAATACGCGGTGGAGTGCTCCATTATCAAAGTTTGGGCTTCGGAAATGGTCGATTACGTGGTCGATGAGACCATGCAAATCTATGGCGGCTACGGCTTCGTCGAAGAATATCCGGCGGAGCGCGCCTACCGCGATGCGCGCATCAACCGCATCTTCGAAGGCACCAATGAGATCAACCGCCTTATCATCACGGGGTTTCTGCTGAAGCGCGCCATGAGCGGACAGCTACCGCTTATGCCTGCGATCAAGAAGCTGATGGACGAAGTGCTCTCCGCACCTTCACTGAGCGAGGATATCGAGGGCCCGCTCGCCGAAGAGCGCAAACTCGTGAGCCAGGCAAAGAAGCTTGGCCTGTTCGCCGCCGGATCGGCCACACAGAAATACATGCAGGCGATTCAGGATCAGCAGGAGATCATGGGCGCCATTGCTGACATGACCATGGAAACTTATGCCATGGAATCGGCCGTGCTCCGCGCGCAAAAGATAGCCGAGGCAAATGGAGAAGCGGCTGCCGCTCTTCCGATTGCGATGACCCGCGTTTACCTCACGCAGGCGATGGAGAAAGTCGAATCCGCCGCCCGGAAAGTAATTGCCGCCGTCGCGGAAGGCGACATGCTCCGCACTCAGATGGCTATTTTGCGCCGTCTGGCCAAGCACGAACCATTCAACACCATCGAACTGCGACAGCAGATTGCAACGAGGGTGATCGAACGAGGGAAGTACACGCTTGCGTAGTGTCTAGTAGAACCTTCCGCAAAGAACAGCGAAGAACGTCTTTTTCCAAAAAGCGTGGCGGAACACCTCCGCGCTTGCTTTTACAGCAAACCCCGTAGTCGATGTAGGAATCTCCTGTACCTCAAGCAAACCTTAAAGTTGAATGTCATAACTTTGAGTAATGCTTACATTCCGCCCTCGGCGCACCTGATAAATCGGCGATTCAATTCCGCTCGCGAGCAGCGCGCACTATTTCCTGAACTCTCAACAATTTGTGAGCTCGCAAACAATCTAAAGTTGCATCACGAAATCGCTGCCCTTTTTTTTGGCATAGTGCGTGCTAGATGGCTACGCGTTTGACGTTGGCTTGCGCGCCACACTTCGATGCCGTCTCGCGGCCGTTATCCACGTCTTCATTTCAATCAAAAAAACTGCGGAGGACGCAATGAAAACGAAGACTTGTGTTTGCTCTACCGGGCCCCTGCTTGTTGCCATGACTCTTCTATGTTTCTTTACGTTGTCATTGTCGGAAGATGCGGCTGCTCAAGGCTGGGTCTCAACATCAACCCAGGCTGTTGGTCCAATGCTGGCGAACGCAACTTCGCAAGGCGCTCTGCCGGACACAACTCCGGTTCACGTCAATCTGGTACTTGAGATCCAGAATCGCGCGGCATTGGTTAACTATGTCCAGTCAATTACGACCCCGAGTAGTCCGCTCTACGGACAGGAATTGCAACCATCGGACTTTGTCGCCGGCTATGCCCCGTCCTCGACTCAAGTGCAGGCGGTGGTTAGTTACTTGAACCAACAAGGATTTCAAAATGTCCAGGTCGAACCAAACAATTTGATGATCGCGGCAGATGGCACGGCAGGAGCGGTTCGCCAAGCATTCAATACGCAACTGGAATCGTACTCGGTGAATGGAGTTTCGCTGTACGCGAACTTGAGCGCCGCGCAGGTACCGGCAAGTCTTGGAGGAATGGTCGCAGCTGTTCTGGGACTAAACAACGTCGCCGTGATGGCCCTGCCCACGGTAAGCGTGCCTGATTTTCCTGGCTCTTATCGCCCGATGAATCTATGGACGGCTTATGACGTGGGTAGCACGCCCACGGGGTCGAAAACGGCGATCGCAATCTTCGCCGAGGGAAACGTCAGCGGCGTGATCAGCGATTTGCGCCTGGCGGAAACCAACAACAAGCTTCCGCAGGTTCCGGTGACAGTGGTGCAGGTCGGCCTGGCGAGCACCGATACCTCAGGGATCGACGAATTCGACATGGACACCCAGTATTCGACCGGCCTGGCCGACACCGTTTCCAGGCTCTACATTTATACGACGACATCGTTGAGCGACTCCGACACGGCGCTGATGTTTAATCATTTCGCGGCGCAAAAGCTGGCGAGAGCCGGGAGCGCTTCCTTCGGCATTTGTGAAGCATTTCCCTATCTCGATGGCGCGATGCTGGCAGATGACAATTCTTTTCTTGAAGCTGCGGCGCAAGGCCAGACAGTTTTCGCCTCCAGCGGCGATAACGGCTCTGCCTGTGGCGTGGTCGGGGTGAACGGCGTGACGGGAGCAGGCGCACCCATGGTCGAGTATCCGGCTTCCTCGCCCTACGTCATGGGCGCCGGCGGCACGACCTTGATTACCAATAGCGATGGAACCTACGATCAGGAAATCGGGTGGTATGCCGGAGGCGGCGGAGTCAGCCAATTTGAAGCCTCACCTTTCTGGCAGACGTCCGTGAACCCGTTCTCCACTCTAGGCAAGGCCGTGCCGGATGTTGCCATGGACGCGGACCCTAATAGCGGCGTCTATATTTGGTTGAACGGAACCGAGCAGTGTTGCTATGGCGGCACCAGTTTGTCTTCGCCTTTATCGCTCGGCGCTTTCGCACGCTTTCAAAGCGCTCACGCGAATAAGGTCGGATTCGCCGGTCCAGCTTTTTACAGCGGAGCCACGCCTGTTCCGAATCCCGCCTCTCCGGTTGGGTTCCACGACATTATTCTGGGTGGGAACGGTCTATATACCGCACTACCTGGCTACGACGCGGTGACCGGTCTGGGGACGTTCGACATTGCGAAATTCAATGCCGCACTTCCAGCTCAGAAATAATGGTGTAACCCCGCAAGTGCTAGTTGAGAGAAACGCAGATGGAGAGGAGACTTAGGGTCTCTTCTCCATTTTATTTTTACGATTCCCGCCGCCTGTTTTTGTTCCCGCGACTCATCTGGTAAAACTATCCAGATGAACATCCCAGTGTTGTCACTTCTTGCCGTAATCACGCTCGCTCAAAGTCTGGCAGCGCAATCGAATCCGGCCGCGCCAAAAGATTCCGCGACCTTTGATGCCGACGGAACCGCACATATCACGCGCGTGGTCCCGATGCCGTCGACGATCAGTCCTGAGGCGCAGAAGTGGCTGGCATCGCTTAACGAAAAAAAAACTGGACCCGAAACTCTAGCCGAGCGGCGCGCACGCACCGATATCTGGCGTGCGCAGGATTCTGCCGAAGCTCGCAAAATTTATCCGGTAAATGTTGAAGAAACCAGCATCGGCGGCGTGCGAACCGACATCATCACGCCGCTCGCGACTCCGGAGGCCAATCGCGGACGCGTGCTCATCAATTTGCACGGCGGAGGCTTCAACTCCGACTCGGGCTCACTCATCGAAGGAGTTCCGATCTCGAATCTGGCGAAAATCAAAGTCGTATCGGTTTATTATCGGCTCGCTCCGGAAAATCCCTTCCCAGCCGCGGTCGACGACGTCGTAGCCGTTTACAAAGAGCTCCTCAAAACCTACAAGCCGCGCAGTATCGGAATTTTCGGCACGTCGGCGGGAGCCATCCTGAGTTATGAAGTTGCCGTGCGTCTGAAGCAGTTGCATTTGCCGCTGCCGGGCGCGCTCGGAGTTTTTTCCGGCCTTGCGGATTTCAGCCAACCCGGCGACTCGCGGCAGCTCTTTGCGCTCGATGGACTTCCGGGCGCGCTGGAGCCGACTTATCCGGACCACCTCCCTGACGATGCTTATGTGGGTAAGATGGACAGGAAAGATCCGGTTCTCTCGCCGTTGTTCGCCGACCTCCACGGAATGCCGCCCACTTTGCTGGTAACAAGCATTCGCGATCTTTTGCTGAGCAGCACGACGATCTTTCACCGTGCGCTGCTTCGCGCCGGGAACGACGCACAACTCGTCGTTTTTGAAGCCCTGCCGCACGCTTTCTGGTATCACTTCCAGTTTCCCGAAACTACGGAAGCGCTCGAATTGATGGCGAAGTTTTTCGACGAAAAAGTTGGACGCTAGGATGAAGATGAATACAAATTATCGAATACTGTCCGTGATCGCTGGCTTGGTATTGATGTGCACGGGACTCGTTGCACAGGAAAACCAGAGTCCATCCAGCAATCTTGCTCTCACTCCTCCGATGGGCTGGAATTCGTGGAACAAGTTTGCGTGCAATGTGAACGAAGACATGATCCGCAGCATGGCGGATGCGATCGTCAAGTCCGGCATGAAAGACGCGGGATATGAGTACATCAACGTCGACGATTGCTGGCAGGTCAGCCGCGACGCGCAGGGCAACATCGTTGCGGACCCGCAGCGTTTTCCGCATGGCATGAAGGCTCTCGGCGACTACATTCACTCGCTCGGCCTGAAGTTCGGTGTCTATTCCGACGCTGGCTCGAAGACTTGCGCCGGCCGGCCTGGTGGCCGCGGCCACGAATATCAGGATGGGCTTCAGTACGCGGCGTGGGGCGTCGACTATTTGAAGTACGACTGGTGCAACACCACGACGCAGGATGCGAAGGCTTCCTACGCGAATATCCGCGCCGCGCTCGATGCCGCCGGCCGCCCTATCGTGCTGAGCATTTGCGAATGGGGCACGGCCAAGCCCTGGCTTTGGGGAAAAGAAGCTGGCGGCAACTTGTGGCGCACAACGGGCGACATCCAGGACCGATGGCAAGGGAAGCGCGAGTGGAAGCCGGGCGATTGTTGTTCTTACGGAGTACTCGATATCGTCGATGCGGAAGCGGGACTCTACGGCTATGCCGGGCCGGGCCACTGGAACGATCCCGACATGCTCGAAGTCGGCAATGGAGGAATGACCGACACGGAATATCGTTCGCATTTCAGTCTGTGGGCTATGCTGGCGGCGCCGCTGATTGCGGGAAACGATCTACGCAATATGCGGCTAGAGATTCACGACATTCTGACCAACAAAGAAGTGATCGCTGTCGATCAGGATCCACTGGGGCGCGAAGGCGAACGCGTGGAAAAGAATGGCGACATGGAAGTTTGGGCAAAGATGTTGAAAGATGGCGGCCGAGCGGTGCTGCTGCTAAATCGCGGTGACGCAGAGCACGAAATCTCAGCCAATTGGGAGAGTCTTGGCTATCCCGCGCACCTTAGCGCCGAAGTGCGCGATTTGTGGCAGCACAAAGATCTAGGAAAATTTACGGGGAAATTTTTCGCGCAGATACCCTCGCATGGCGTGGTAATGGTGACGGCGAAACCCTGACGCCGTCGTCTCCCATTCTTCGGCTTGCGCGCGTCGATTCTTGTCTGGTTAGTTCTTAGGGAAGTTCGGATCAGCCTTCACTTCCTCGATCTGGGCTGTGTGGCGCGCACTGTGAGTCGAAATCAGAAGCAGCCACTGGTAGCCGTCGAGCGTTCCAAACACGGGATGGTCGAAGAAATGATCGCGAAGGTCGTCGTTGGTGGTACGAATGTAATCCATCGTCGCTTTGCGGCTTTCCTCGAATGCTTTCGTCAGATCGGCTTCGGTCGCCCAGCGGCCCGTGGGGCGAAGGAACTCCGGCGCCTGCGCTTTGTGGCTGCGATCCGGAACCCTCTGCAATATGAGTTCATCCTTGCCTTTGACCTGCTCGCGCCTCTCCGGCGCCGCGGGCGACATCATGATCTGCTTCTCCACTAACCCTGAGAGTGAGGATTCCGATACTGCAATGTGCTCGGCCACTTCCGCCACCGACCAGCGATCCGGCGCCGGCTTGAACGTCCACTGCTTCTGCGAAAGTCCGGCAATGGACTTCAGGAAATTATCACGCGTGGTTTGAAAATTTTTCAGCGCTGACTCGCGCTCTTCCGGCGTTAGGGTCGGAGCCACAGTCTGGGCCCATCCGGAAATGGCCGAGAGGCCCGACACCAAGAACAAAACCAGAGTTGCAGCAGTTTTCTTCACTCGCATGATCTTCCTCATATGCAGTCGCAAGATTTGCAGCGTGTCATTTTAGCGCAGAATCAGGACTTGGTCTTCAACTCTTCCATTACGCTCTGGATCAGCTCTTTCGCGTCGGTCAGGCTCTTCATGATGATCTGGATATCCATCACAGGCTTGCCCGGCCAGCGCTGGCTCTGGCAATAAACGCCGTGTTGGCCGACCAGAGCCATGGCATCGGTGATTGTATCCATGGTCACGGCGAGCCGCCCGCGCGGAACGCCCATCATCGTCTCGTAATGCTCAAGTTCTTCCTGCTTTTCATCGAATACCGGCATCCACCGATTGTAACTGCCGCGGCCAATGGAGCATAATGACCAGTCTACTCACATATTCCTTTCCGGCGCGTCTAACAACAATCGCGTTGCGAAGCATTCAAAAGGAGAGTCCATGCAAAAACGAATTTCCTACCTCGCCGCTCTAACCATTATCTTCACAACCTCCGCGTTCGCTCAAGGCCGGCCCAGTCCCGCGGCGTCGGCTGCATGCGACTTGGGCGGAGGCAAGACCATTAAGACCGATTACTCCAGCCCGCGCATGAAGGGTCGCAAGATATTCGGTGAGCTTGTGCCTTTCGGTGAGGTCTGGCGAACCGGTGCGAATGACGCGACGACCTTCGTCACAAGCAGCGACGTTTCCGTCGGCGGCAAAACCGTTCCTGCAGGCAGCTACACCATCTTTACCGTACCCGCTGCAGATAAATGGACGCTGATCGTCAACAAGAAAACGGGAG
Source organism: uncultured Acidobacteriaceae bacterium (assembly GCA_964407505.1). Classification (GTDB taxonomy): domain Bacteria; phylum Acidobacteriota; class Terriglobia; order Terriglobales; family Acidobacteriaceae; genus Sulfotelmatobacter. Next base: position 32,370 of record CAYOVU010000271.1, read on the forward strand.
AGTGGGGCATCCCTTACAAATATGAGAGCGATGAACTAGCCCGTGTTGACATGAGCGTTTCCAAGCTGCCCTCGCCGGTGGAGAACTTCACGATCGCCTATGACAAATCAGCGGGTAGCTGCATTTTGCGCATGGAGTGGGAGACGACAAGAGCGTCGGTACAGATCATGGCGAAGTAAATGAAACAATTGCTGATTTTTGATTGCTGAATGTTGATTGAAGCGCAGCCTAGCCAAGAACGATCGCGTGGTTGAGAGGTTTTCAACTCAACAATCGGAAAATCAGCATTCAGCAATGTATCTTACTAAATCGCCGGCTTCCATCGTAGGACCGGCTTCCTCGCCGCCGCAGTTTCATCGAGCCGCGAAACCCGTGTGGAGTGCGGCGCATCGAGAACCGTCTGGGGATTTTCTTCTACTTCCTCGGCAATCGATTTCATAGCCTCGATAAACAAATCCATCTCCTCCACGGATTCGCTTTCGGTCGGCTCGATCATCAGCGCGCCGGGCACAATCAGGGGAAATGCCGTAGTGTAGGGATGAAATCCGTAATCGATTAGCCGCTTGGCGATGTCCATGGTCCGCACGCCTTTTTTCGCTTGCAGCTTATCGCTGAATACTACTTCGTGCATGGTCGGCGTGGAGTACGGCAGGTCATAGACACCATCGAGCCCATGGCGGATGTAGTTTGCGTTGAGCACCGCGTCCTCGGTGGTTTGGCGTAAGCCGTCCGGCCCATTCGCCTGGATGTAAGCAAGGGCGCGTACGAACATGCCAAAGTTCCCGTAGAACGCGCGCACCCGGCCAACCGACTGCGGACGGTTGTACTCGAAGCCGAGCGTGCCGTCAGGCTTGGCAACTAAAACTGGCGTCGGCAAGAATGGTTCGAGCTTCTTCTTGATCGCGACCGGCCCCGATCCCGGCCCGCCGCCGCCATGCGGCGTGGAAAATGTTTTGTGCAGATTCAGGTGCATCACATCTACACCAAAATCGCCCGGCCTCACCTTTCCCACCAGCGCATTCATGTTCGCGCCATCCATGTAAAGTAGGCCGCCCTTCGCGTGGAGAATGTCGGCAATCTTGTGAATTTCCTGCTCAAAGACTCCCAGGGTATTGGGGTTGGTAAGCATGAGCGCGGCAACGTCCTCATTCATCTGCGCTTCAAGAGCTGCAATATCCACCATGCCGCGCGAATCGGATTTCAAATTTTCGACAGAGTAAGCCACCATCGCGGCGGTCGCCGGGTTCGTTCCATGGGCGGAGTCGGGAATTAAAATTTTTTTTCGCGGCCGACCCTGCGAGTGATGAAAGGCCCGCACCATAAGCAAGCCAGTCATCTCGCCATGCGCCCCGGCCGCTGGCTGCATCGTGATCGCATCCATGCCGGTGATCTCGATCAGACATTCGCTCAACGTCTTCAGAATCTGAAGCGCGCCTTGCGAAATTTTCTCCGGCTGGTAAGGATGCCCATTCGCAATGCCTTCCACTCGTGCAACGGCTTCATTCACCCGCGGGTTATACTTCATCGTGCACGAGCCGAGCGGGTACATTCCGAGATCGATGGCATAATTCCACGTAGAAAGCCGCGTGAAGTGGCGGATGATTTCGATCTCGCTCACCTCGGGCATGTTACCGAGATCTTTTCTTTCGGCGTCGCCGAGCAGCGCAGACGTGTCTACCTCGGGCACATCGAGTGGCGGCAGTTTCCACGCGGCTTTTCCCGCGGAAGACTTCTCAAAGATTAGGCCCTCGTTCTGGTTGACTTGGAGGCTGGCTTTTCTGTTGACCGGCTTCATCGCGCCACCTCTTCCACATCGGACTCTTCTTTGCTGGACCGAACCGACCGTTCGCCTTCCGCCACTAGACCCACTGCAGCATCGATGGCACCGCGAGTCGTCAGTTCCGTGCAGCACCACAGCGCAGCATTGCCCAGCTCCGGGTAAAACTTCTTTAGCGGCAGTCCACCGACCACTTTGTGTCCCAGAAGGCGTCCATTGATGGCGTACGGATCTTCGCTGGTCATCATCACAAATTCGTTGAACCGTGGCGACCCAGCAAACAGTACCTTGCCATGTTGCGCGAACCGTGAGGCGGCATATGCCGTCTTCGCCAGATTTTGTTTCGCCAACTCCTTCAGCCCCACCTTGCCGTACACAGTCATAAAAATATTGACCATCAGCGCGACCAGCGCCTGATTCGTGCAAATATTCGAAGTCGCTTTTTCGCGCCGGATGTGCTGCTCCCGTGTGGCCAGAGTGAGCACAAATCCGCGCCGCCCCTGCTTGTCGACGGTTTGGCCGACAAGCCGTCCCGGCATCTGGCGTACGAACTTTTCTCGCGTCGCAATCACGCCGCAATACGGGCCACCGAATCCCAAGGGCACGCCAAACGATTGCGCCTCCATGGCGATGATGTCGGCTTGCCGCGGCGGTTCTGTAATTCCCAGCGAGACCGCTTCTGCGATCGAAACTACCAGCATCGCCCCATGCTTGTGCGCGATTTCGGCAACCGCCGCCACATCTTCAATTGTGCCAAAGAAATTCGGCGATTGAATCAACACGCAAGCCGTCTCTGGAGTGATCGATTTCTCCAGTTCGGCCAGATTCACCCGTCCGTTTTCGTTGAAGCCGGCAGCGGAAAGCGGCATTCCCTGGTGAGTCGCATAGGTGGCCAGCACCTCGCGATATTCCGGATGCAAACTCCGAGCCACCACGACAGATCGCCGGCCCGTGAGCCGAACCGCCATCATCACAGCCTCGGCCGCAGCAGTTGAGCCGTCATACATGGAAGCGTTCGCCACCTCCATGCCGGTCAATTCGGAGATCATTGTCTGAAATTCGAAAATCGATTGCAGCGTTCCCTGCGAAATCTCCGCCTGGTAGGGCGTATACGCTGTAAGAAATTCGCCGCGCGAGATCAGCGAATCGATAATGACCGGCCGGTAATGGGCGTAGGCGCCCGCGCCCAAAAAACTGGTGTAGCCCTCGCCGTTCTCCCGCGAGCGTTGGCGGAAATAATCGACGATTTCCGATTCCGCCATCTGGCGCGGAACCTTGAGATCGCGGGTCAGCCGGTATTCGGCGGGAATCGGCGCGAACAGATCGTCGACCGACCGCAAGCCAATCGCCTTCAGCATAGCCTCGCGGTCGGCAGGAGATTTTGGCAAATAGCGCATAGGAAGTTGATTAGATGTATTACGAAGTCATTTCGATTGCGTACGGTTCAGCGGCCGACTCGGACGCCGGACCTCGGCTGCTCAATGACAGGAAAAAGTTCGGTGAGATCCGATGTCTTAGCGCGGACGTCCAGTCTCAATGACCACCTTCTTCTGCTACAAATTTCTCATAATCCGCAGCGGACAACAGCCCCTCGAGCTCGCTCGTGTTTTTCAGTATGATTTTGAGCATCCAAGAGCCGTGCGCATCTTTATTCACTTTTTCAGGCGAAGTGGCGAGATCGCCATTGGTCTCGGTCACCATACCCGACGCCGGAGCGTAGAGATCCGAGACCGCCTTCACCGACTCGACTGTACCGAACGTTTTGCCGGCCGTGAGTTCCGCACCTACCTTGGGGAGTTCGACGAACACAATGTCGCCGAGCGATTCCTGGGCATGATCGGTGATCCCGATCGTGGCGGTCGTGCCGCTCGCCTGAATCCACTCGTGTTCTTTGGTGTACTTGCGATCTGTTGGATAAGGCATAAAAGCTTCTAGCTCCTGGCTTGCGTAGCGCCGGCCCGGCGACTCTGGTAGCGGGCGCTACAATTTCATTTCTTCGGACGCTTATAAAACGGCGTCCGCACCACTTGCGCTTCCACACCTTGCCCGCGTACCTCGACCTTCACGGGCGTTCCCATCGCCGAGAACTCCTGCGGCACATAAGCCAGCGCGATGTTTTTTTTCAAGAACGGTGCGGGAGAGCCGCTGGTGACGTATCCGATCTCGCGACCGGCGCCATCCAGCACCTTATATTCATCGCGCGCGATGCCCCGGCCCGTCATCTCTAAACCAACCAATGTTCTTTTCAGGCCGGCGGCCTTTTCTTTTTCCAGCACAGCACGTCCGACGAACTCGGGCTTCTCCATCTTGCAGAAGCGGTCGAGTCCAGCCTCCCACACATTGATCGTATCGGAGATCTCGTGACCGTAAAGCGAGAGGGATCCCTCAAGGCGGAGCGTATTACGCGCTCCTAATCCGCACGGCACGATGCCGATTTCTTTGCCTGCAGTCAGAATCTCATTCCATACCCGCGCACCGGTAGACTCATCCGCCGGAATGTAAATCTCGAATCCGTCCTCGGCAGTGTATCCCGTGCGCGCAATCAAAATATTTTTCAGGCCGCAGACAGTACCGCGCGTGACCCAGTAAAACTTAACCGCGCTGAGGTTGGCGTCGGTCAGCTTCTGGAGGACGTTCACACACTTCGGCCCCTGAATCGCAATTTGAGTGAAGTCGTCCGAAAGATTCTCTACTTTACAGTCAAACTTCCGCGTGTTGTCGCGCACCCAGTTGAAATCTTTTTCGCGAGTGCCCGCGTTGATCACGAGAAGATACTCATCTTCTCCCAGTCGATGGACGATCACGTCATCTACAAATGTTCCCTGCGGATAGAGCATCGCCGAATACTGGGCCTGCCCGACCGCGAGCCGCGACGCATCATTCATGGAAATATGCTGCACCGCGGCCAGCGCCTCCGGCCCCGCCAGGCGGATATCGCCCATATGGCTGACATCGAAAATACCGACGCCTGTGCGCACGGCCATGTGCTCGTTGATAATGCCGCAACCGATCGACGCGGGATACTCCACCGGCATGTCCCATCCGTTGAAATCGACCATCTTCGCGCCCATCTGGCGGTGAACGGCGTTCAGCGCGGTCTTGCGGACGATGGTAGCGCCAGCGGGTGTCGCCTCAACAGAAGACAAATGCAAACCTCATCAGCGAGCAGTGGATGGTCTGCTGGGATGTGTGACTGTTTACCGTATCACGCGGTTTTTCGGCGGGTCAAACGGGGAAGTCTTCAACACAGAGAACACAGGGATCAGAGAGGAAATCGGAGTTTTGAGATTCGCTCTGAAGCCTGGCGCGTTTAATTCTTGCGGCGCTGGCGTGTATTATAATGCGCATAGCAATAGTGGAGGATGCAATCATGAAACTCAAACTCCGTGCCGTAGGCACTTCCACCGGCGTCTTATTGCCTAAAGAGATGCTGGTCCGCTTGAAAGTGAAGAAGGATGACAGTCTGTTCGCCGTGGAAACGTCGGAGGGCTACCTGCTTACCCCGTACGATCCCGAAGTTGAAAAACAGTTGAGCAAAGGACGCGAGTTTATGGCGCGGTACCGCGATACGTTTCGCGCGCTGGCTAAGTGAAAACTCCGAAGTGGATTGATCGCCGGGCTCTGGTCTTGTTGCACGGCGAAACGCTGGCCGAGCATGGTGGCCTGGCGGGTCTGAGAGACAATGGCGCACTGGACGCTTCGCTCGCCCGCCCGCGCCATCTTCATGCCTACGAACCAAAATCGGATCTGCCTCGTCTGGCCGCCGCCTATGGCTTCGGCGTCGTGCGCAATCATCCCTTTAATGATGGCAACAAGCGGGCAGGCTTCCTTGCCGTCGGGCTATTCCTCGCGCGAAATGGCTGGGAACTGACCGCCGAGCCGATAGAGGCCATTGCTGTCAACCTGCGTCTGGCTGAGGGCAAGATGACGGAGTTGGAGCTGGCATCCTGGATCCGAGAGAACTCGGCACGCGTTCAGGACTAAAGGAGAGATTTTCCGAAAGCAGTGCACTCTATCGTCCGAACTGCACCGTTACATGTGCTCCGGCGGCCACATGTGTTCCTGGGAGCGGAGTTTGCTGTCGCGCGACGCCGCTGCCCACAGCTTCCAACTCTAGTCCAGCGTCTTGAGCGGCTTCCAGCGCGCCGCGTACGGTCTTGCCTACCAGCGAAGGAACTTCGATTCCACCTTGCTCCACGTCTAGCACCACGGTTCCGCTCGTCGGTAGATTGGTCGGACTCGTACCTTTGGCTTCCGCGGCGATGGGAGCTTTCGGCTCTGTTTGACCTTGATCCGAGGTTCCCGACGAAACTGCCTGCGCCGGTTCACTCTGCCGCATCGCCGCCTGGACTACTTTTCCTTCGCCGCTGGCACTCGCGGGCGTGGGAGGCGGCGCCGTATTTGGCTTGGCTGCGACGGAGGCGTCGTTGTCCAATTCCGCGGTCTCCAGCGGTTCGCCCGGATGGTCTGGCGTTCCCTCTTCCAGATCATTGTCTTTCGTCTGAGCCCGTGCCATGAGCAATTGATGTTGAGGCGCCAGCGGCAGGTCGTGCGGCGTATGCAAGTATTCGAGGACTTGCTGCGCGACGCGATGAAACACCGGCGCCGAAACCTGACCACCTTGATGCAATCCAACCGCGGAATCCAAAATTACCGCGACTACGACTTGCGGATTGTTTACCGGAGCGAAGCCCGCGAACGATCCGATGTACTTGGTCTTCGAATAAGCGCCGGTGGCCGGATCCACCTTCTGCGCTGTACCCGTTTTTCCGGCCGATGTGTAGCCCTCCAAAATCGCCTTGCGGCCCGTGCCTTCCATTACCACCTTTTGCATCATGGACCGCATCTCGGCCGCGGTATAACTGGAAATCACCCGGCGCGGCGCACCGGGATGAAACGCTACAGTCTGCGGTGTTCCTTGCGGTTCTACTTTGCCCGTGACGATTCGTGGCGCCACCCACACGCCATCATTGGCAAAAGTAGAGATGAGTCCTGCCAATTGGATCGGGGAAATACCAATCTCCTGGCCCATAGAAATTGCGGCAATGGAAACCTTCGACCAGCGGCTGACTGGCTTGGTCAGGCCACGAGTCTCGCCAGGCAACTCAATTCCGGTCTGCTGCCCAAATCCAAACGCGCGAATGTATTTGTAGAACCGGTCCTCGCCGAGACGCAGCGCAATCTTGATCGCGCCTACATCGCTCGACTCCGCCAGCACGCCCCATACCGGCAAAAGGCCGTGAGGTTTGGAATCGCGAATGCGCATTCCGTTGTAGACGATCGAACCCATCTGGCAGTCGAACACCTCATTGGGATTCGTGAGCTTCTCTTCGAGCGCGGCGGAAATTGTCACCAGCTTGAAAGTTGAACCCGGCTCGTAGACATAGCTCACCGCGCGATTGGTCAGGGCATTGGGAGTTATTTCTTTCCGCAGATTCGGATTGAACGTCGGCCGGTTGGCCAGCGCAAGAATTTCTCCGGTGTGCGGATTCTCCACAATCACCGTGCCCGCAATGGCCTGCGTATCATGAATCGCCTGATCGAGTTCTTTTTCGGCGATGTATTGAATATTCTTGTCGATGGTCAGCACCAGGTTCTCACCGGGCTCCGGCTGCTTCTCGACGTCGGAGAACCACTGGCG
>CAYOVU010000272.1:0-12394 GCA_964407505.1 uncultured Acidobacteriaceae bacterium
ATTCCGGCTTACAACGAGGAAACGCGCCTGGGTGCGACTCTTGAGAAGGTGCTGGCGTATGTGCGCCAGCAAGGATGGGATGCGGAAATCATTGTGGTAAACGATGGGTCGCGCGACAATACCGCAGAGATGGTGCGCGGGTTTGCGGAAAAGAATCCCATCGTGCGGTTAGTAGAGAATCCTGGAAACCGGGGAAAAGGTTACAGCGTACGCCACGGCATGCTGAAGGCGCGGGGCGATGTGGTGGTATTCAGCGACGCCGATTTATCGTCGCCGATCGAAGAGATGCCCAAGTTGCTGGCCGCGCTCTCGCAGGGCGCCGACATTGCCATCGGTTCGCGTTGGTTGCGCGCGGAATTGCAGACGCAGCGGCAATCGGTGCATCGCCAGATTTTTGGCAGAGTCTTCAATCTGCTCATGCGGATGATTCTCGGTCTGAAGTTCAAAGATACGCAGTGCGGCTTCAAGGCCTTTACTCGTCAAGCCGCGCAAACCATTCTGCCGCTGCAGCGCATCGAGCGCTGGGGATTTGATCCGGAAATTCTTTTTCTGGCGCGGAAGTTTGGCTTAAGCGTTGAAGAAGTCGCCGTTCATTGGGGGCACAGTGGAGACACGCGCATTCATCCCGTGTTGGATGGCGCGCGTATGTTTCAGGAAATGTTGCGCGTGCGCTGGTATGACATTAGTGGGAAATATGACGGCGGATCGATGGGTGCGGCCCAGCCCGCGAAGTCCCTGCCTGGTCCCGCCCCGAGACTTTAACAATCGCTCTGTCCAGTTACGCTGATTTCTGTTTTGCTCCCGAAGACTTCACCGCACCAATAACCATCGCGCCCATTTCCGTTGTCGATATCGGACTTTGTCCGGCACGCACCAAGTCCGCAGTGCGGGCTCCTGTATCCAACACTGCGTTGACTGCGCTCTCAATGCAAACCGCTTCGCGTTCCAGCTGAAAAGAATGGCGCAACAGCAGCGCTGCAGAAAGGATAGCGCCCAGGGGGTTCGCGATTCCCTTGCCGGCAATGTCTGGCGCTGAGCCATGCACGGGCTCGTATAAGCCAACCGGGCCACCAATGCTGGCTGAACCCAACAGTCCCAGCGATCCGACTACTCCACCGGCCTGATCGGAAAGAATGTCGCCAAACATATTTTCTGTGAGCACCACGTCGAAATTTTTCGGGTGTTGAACTAACGACATGGCGGCGGAGTCCACATACATATGGGAGAGTTGCACGCCGGGATAATCTTTTGCGCATCGAGTGACGACTTCACGCCATAGGCGCGAGCACTCAAGAACATTGGCCTTGTCAACGGACAAGACTTTCTTCCGGCGCTTTGTGGCCAGTTCAAAACCCACGCGGGCGATGCGCTCGATGGCCGCTTCTCCATAGGTCATCGTGTTGAGCGCGACGCGAGAGCCGGGTTCTCCCGTGATGGAGCGCGGCTCGCCGAAATAGAGGCCTCCCAGCAGTTCGCGCACGATCATGATGTCAGTACCGCGAACCAGTTCAGCACGAAGCGGCGAACAATCTTCGAGCGCGGTAAAACAGATCGCAGGACGCAGGTTGGCGTAGGCGCCTAGTTCGCGCCGCAAACGCAACAGTCCAGCCTCGGGACGAAGATGGTTGGGATAGTGATCGAACGCGGGACTTCCCACCGCCCCCAACAGTACCGCCGCCGACGAGACGCAAGCCTGAATCGTATCGGGAGGCAGCGGGTCGTTTACGGCAGCGAGCGCTGCGCCGCCGATATTTTTACGCTGGAGTTGAAGCTCATGGCCGAAGGCTTCGGCAACCGCCTGAAGAACTAAGATGGCCTGTTCGGTAACTTCCGCGCCGATACCGTCGCCGGGGAGGATGGTGAGATTCAGAAGCATGCCGAATTAGTGTATCCCGCCACAACGAGCACTACCAACCTGAGAGGAGTGTCCCCACAAACACGAATTGCTCTCGTCACGTCGGGTCTGATCCGAAGCGGATCACGTTGCCGTCGGGATCTTCGACGTGCATTTCAAGAGCCCACGGATAGTTGGTCGGCGCCATGCGAATTTTCACTCCGCGAGCTTTGTATTCCTCGTGCAGTTTTTCGACGTCTTCGACGCCGATCCACAGCCACGCTCGTCCCTGGCCTTGATCGCCCCGGCAGAGGTAGATGCCGGCCCGGTCGCGGTTTACGCTGGTAAATTCGTCGGTGCCCCAATGAATGTTGCGGAAACCGAGAAGTTCCACGTAGAAGTGGAGGCTTGCCTGCATGTCTTCTACGCGCAGGATCGGCTGACTGCCCTCAAAATGGACGCTTGTGGGATTTGGGTCACCCATGCTCGCCCTAATCTACACGCCCCAGAGATAATCTTCCTGGTCGTGGTGCGGGTCAGCAGGCGTTGTGAGCGTCAGGCCGAAGGCATTGCCGGGTTGCGCCAGCGGAAACGGCCGTGGCGTTTCGCGCGATGCCTCGCGGGCAGGGACGCTTGCCGCGGCGGAAGCCACCGCGGGAATCGGCTCGAAAAGCGGGGTGGCCGATGCCGCCGGTTTGTGGGTGTCACGGATCAACTCGAGCAGGTGATGATCTTCGACGTGCTTGATTTTATCGGCCAGCCGAACGAAGCGCCGATAGATGTCATCGAGGGCGCGGCGGTCAAACTGATAGCCAAGCTGTTCGCAGCGGATGGCGAGCGCGTGACGGCCAGAGTGTTTACCCAAAACCAGCTGTGAATCCGGTACCCCGACCGACTGCGGCGTCATGATCTCGTAGGTCAATGGATTTTTTAGCACGCCGTCCTGGTGAATGCCTGCTTCATGCGCGAAGGCGTTTCGCCCGGTGACGGCCTTGTTCGGCTGAACGGGTACGCCGGTGATTTCGCTGAGCATCTGGCTGGCAAGAAACAGATGCTCACCCGCAATACCGACCTCATAAGGATAGCGGTCGCGGCGCACTCGCATCGCCATGACAATCTCTTCGAGCGCGGCGTTTCCGGCGCGTTCGCCGATTCCGTTAATCGTGCATTCGACCTGGCGGGCTCCGGCGGCAATTGCGGCCATGGTGTTCGCAACAGCCATGCCGAGATCATTGTGGCAATGGGCGGAGATCGTAACGTTCTCGATTCCCTTGACGCGGCGGCGAATTGTTGAAATTAACTCGCCGAATTCCGAAGGGATGGTGTAGCCGACTGTATCCGGAATGTTGAGCGTGGTGGCGCCGGCGGCGACGACTGCTTCGAGCACCTGACAGAGAAATTCCGGATCGGTGCGGGTGGCATCTTCGGGCGAAAATTCTACGTCAGGACAGAGCGACTTGGCGAAGGCCACCGCTTCGTGGGCTTGCGCAAGGCACTGTTCGCGCGTGATGCGCAGCTTGTACTGCAAATGAATGTCGGAGGTTGCGAGGAAGACGTGAATCCGCGGGCGCGCGGCATCTTGCAAAGCTTCCCATGCGCGATCGATATCGGGCCGGCAGGCGCGAGCAAGCCCCGTGATGATGGGACGGCGGATGACTTGTGAGATCGCTCTTACTGCTTCAAAATCGCCATCGGAAGCGATAGGGAAACCGGCTTCGATGACATCGACCCCCAGACGGTCGAGCTGGTGGGCCAGACGCAGCTTTTCCTGATGGTTCATGCTGCAGCCTGGCGACTGCTCCCCGTCGCGCAGAGTGGTGTCGAAAACCGTAATGCGGACGTGTTCAACGGCCATTCGTTTTTTCTTCCTTTATCACCATCGGAACAATGCTCTTGGTCTTTACTCCTCTATCGTACGGCGAAGGTCGACTGAAGCAATACTTATAATTATTAAGCGATCATTAGGCGGGCTTCTATGATAAGTTATACTAATGTATCGCTAAGTTTATATTAAGTGGACGAATATGGAGCTTTCCCAATTGGAAGTCTTTCTAAGTGTGGCTCGCGAGGGCCGATTCTCGCGAGCAGCGGAAAAGCTTTATCGAACCCAGTCGGCGGTAAGCCAGACCATCCGCAAGCTGGAGGATGAACTGGGTGAGAGCCTGTTCGACCGATCATCCCGCGAAGGTGTTCTGACCGATGCCGGCAAGGTGCTTTACGAGTATGCCGAGAAGCTGCTGAACCTGCGTCACGATGCGCACGAATCGCTGGCTGAATTGCGGGAACTGCAAAAAGGGAAGTTGGTGATTGCAGCCAATGAATTCACCGCGCTTTATCTCCTGCCGGTGCTGGCGGAGTTTCTTCGGCTGCATCCCATGATCAAGATTACAGTGCAGCGAGCGCTGGGCAGCCACATTCCAGACGATGTCTTGCAGCACAGCGCCGAATTGGGAGTGCTTTCATACAAACCGGAGGAGGCGCGCTTGCACTCGGTCGTAGTCTATCTTGACGAATTGGTGCTGGTGGTTCCTCCGAAGCATCCGCTGGCAACAGCGAGTGAAGTGAGCATCCGGCAGCTGGGTGCGGAATCCTTTGTGGCGCACATTGTTTCTTCGCCGTATCGTGAAAAGGTGTTGCAGACGTTTCAGCGGCATAAAACGCCGCTACATATGGGCTTGGAGTTGCCTACGTTGCAGGCCATCAAGCAATTCGTCGCCATGGGGAATGGTGTTGCTTTTATGCCCGAGATCAGCGTGGAATCGGAACTGGCGCGTAGGGAACTGGTGCGCATTCCGGTACGTGAGCTCCGCGTCCAGCGCAAGCTGCGGTTGATTTACCGCAAAGAGGCCGGGCTATCCCATGCGGCGCGAGCGTTTCTAAAAGTGGCAGAGGTTGTGGCGCTGGAGCGAGCCGGGCGCTACCGTTTTCAGCGCGAGACCTAACTGCGAAACCTCTGCGAAAGCTTTAGAAGAGCGGGGACATGACAGAGCTACGTCCCCGCCCTTGAGGTTGTTAATATTCGATTCGTAACGCGCTTTGTCCATCCGCGACGCGGATCAGCAGTCGGCGCAGAGTTCCTCCGAGGCGTATGCCCCGGACTGGAATGCCGCCAGCGCTTCGTTCAAGTCAGCATGAATTTCGAGCACCGAATTCAGATTGGTAATATCGAACAGTTCGCGAACCAGAGGGCTGGGACTGGCGCACCTCAGCTCCGCATTCCGGGATTGCGCCCATGTATGCAAAAGCACGAGTTCACCCATGCCCGCACCATCGATGAAACTGATGCCGCTAAGATCGAGCAGCACTTTGCCCCGGTCCTCAATTACCTGGCCTACCAGACGCGAAAGCGCAGCAGCCTCATCGCGGTAGACGATGCGGCCCTGGCAGTGAACGATCATGACATCTTCAAGACTGCGAGTTTGCAAATTGAGCTTCAACGTCGACTCCTTACAATAGTGTTGCAGGTCAGAATGTTTATATGGCACGACTAGGTTTGCGAGTTTGTCCTGGTGGAATCATCGTAATAGATAGACGTGCTTTGTGAGCTTTTGGAACCATGAAAAAACGGTAATTTTTCGATTTGACGTGCCAAAGCGGTACCCCGCACAATTTTGCGGCACGGGCATCTTGGACGTCCGCTACACTGCATCTAACGAATTTCACGCATTCAGGTAGAATTTGCTGCTGGCATGATTGCCGGGGAGGAACTATTTTCGTGTCGAAAACCGCAGCCGTGGTTCTGGGCTTCTTGAGTTTCATGCTGTTTATTAACGCCTCACGAGCTCAGCTCATTCCTAGTGGAAATGTTTATGTTGGAGTTTCCGAGTCGGATTCCGTAGACGTGGTAAATCGGTATACATTTCGCGGCTGGAACGCGTCGGCCGAAGATATGCCGTTTCCGCGTTATTCTTTTCTTGGGATCGTGGTCGACACCAGCGGCTTTTACCGGAAGGGAATTCAGCAGTACGACCTGCTTTTGGGCCCGCGGATTTCTCGCAATTATGGAAAGTGGCGTCCCTTCGTGCAACTCATGGGAGGATTCCAAAGAGAGACGTCGGACGGCGTAACCCACTATCCCGTTGCGGAGGACCTCGGCGGCGGAGTCGATCGCAAGTTTCATTTATTGTTCCTGCATAATTTTTCCTGGCGGCTCCAATTTGATTACGTCCATACCCGCCTGCTCAGCGCGAACCAAAATGAATACCGCGGATCGGCCGGACTGGTATGGCGCTTCTGAGAAACCTGATCTCGTTACCACTCTGCGACCATAAAGTCGGAAATCGAGATTCGCTTGCTTGCGGCAGGGCTGGAGCAACTAATGCTGCAGCGCAAATCCGTGGTTTGTAATTTTTTGTCATTCTTGAACGCGCAGGAACGCCAATCCTCCGAGCACCGGCGCGCAAAATCGACGCAACTCTCAGTTGACCCAATCCTGCCTTCGCGCATCTAAATTTTTCGGATCAAATTCAAATCAGGGTTAGACCTATCAATTTAGAAAGGCAGGGTTAGTATCGTCATGCGAAAGACTGGACTCATCGTATTTGCTTTGCTGTTGTTCGCGGGTTTGGCCAGCGCCCAGGTTCCCAGCGGCAACGTATTTTTCGGCTACTCCTACTACAACACTGATCTATCGTCGATCGACCGCGCCAATACCAATGGTTGGGAAGCATCGGTTGAAGGAAAGATTCTCCCGTTTATCGGATTCGTCGCCGACTTCGATGCCCACTACGGCTCGCAGAACTTCGAAGGAGCGTGTATCGCTGGGTTTGCAACGACCTGCGGGACGTTTAATTCCGATGTCACCGAGCACAATTATCTGTTTGGTCCACGAGTTTCATTCCCTGCCGGTAAGTTTCGTCCGTTCGCGGAAGCTTTGTTTGGAGCCGGCCACGTCGATGTAAACGGCGTCACTAGCGATACTTCATTCGCCACTGCTCTTGGCGGTGGCATCGATTACAAGATCATCAAGCCCATTGCCTGGCGCGTCCAGGGCGATTATGTGCAAACTCGTTTCTTCGACACCACGCAGAACAATGTGCGGATCTCGACGGGTATTGTGTTGCGGTTCTGAAAAAATCTAGTATTTTGCCGGCTGAAGGCGCAACGCTAAAAAAGGGTCCAGTTGGTTGGCTGGATCCTTCTCTTTTGGTGGCCACAGAAAAAATCGCTCAAGAATCGCGAAGATTTTGCCTAGGTCTGCCAGTACTTGTGATCCCGTAGGAAGTAGTTTTCATTCCAATAGTTCATCGCAATTTTCAGGAACAGCCAGCCCACGCGCAGATGTCCCATCCTTTGGAAGCGGCGATTGGTAGTGTAGACGCCTCCACGGACGATCCCGAAACGGCTGCGCGCCACTTGCTGGCTGAGCAGGTAATCTTCTGCGAAGGCGACTTGCTCATGAAAACCACCTAGCTCGCGAAATTTCTTGGTGTCGAACAGCATGAACATCCCGGTGGCGAACGGATGGTGCAGGCGTGACATATATTGAAAAAAATCGTTGCCTACGTAAAACAATTTGTCGATCCAGTTGCCGTTGCGGCAAAGAATGTTCGTGGTGACGCAATGAAGCTGCTTGTGCTGCGCCGCTTCCACCGCGCGGCGTACGACGGAAGGATGTGCCAGTTCGATATCGGCATCGAGGAAGAGCACGTAATCGCTCTCCGCCTGGGCCGCGCCCAGGTTGCGGCCAACCGAAGGCATACCGCCGCGGATCACGCTCACGTTCAGGCGGTCGCGAAAGCCAAGAACAATTTCGGGCGTGCCGTCGGTTGAGTTCGCGTCAGCGACCAACACTCTCGTACTCGACATCTTCGAGTAGTCCTGATTCATCAGCGAAGTCAGTAGCCGAGGAATCAGCCTCGCCTCGTTCTTGGCTGGAATCACGATCGTCAGCTCGCTCGATGGACTCGTGCTCGTTGTAGTCATGCTCGCTATAGTCATGGATGCGAACCCCCTCTTCATCAACGGTGAGGTAAGTCAGGCGGGAATCGACCCAGCCGCCTGAGTTGTAGTAGTCGATGCCATCCTGTTCAACATGGACAGCCTGGTGCGTGTGGCCGCAGAAAATGCGGTTGGCGTCGTGTTGCCGCGCATAATGCAATGCTCCTGCGGAAACTTTCGAAGACATGCGAAGCCAGCGCGTATTCAGCCGGTCAATGAGCCGTGCGATCGGCTTGTTCTTGAAATCGAGCTTCTGCAGTTGCAGATAGAGTGAAGTGCCAAGCGTATTAAGGCGGACGTTATTTACTTGGAAGCCATCGAACTGATGGCCATGGATCGCAATGTGCCGCAGTCCACCGTATTGCCAGGCGTAATGCTGATAAACCCGCACGCCAACCAGATGCGACATGATGTTGGTGAGCCCGTGATCATGATTGCCCTCCACCCAAACCACTTCCACGTTTCGCTTGGGATTCGATAGCTTGCGGATATAGCCGAGAAACTTCCAGTGATCTTTGGTCAGGCGGGCGAAGTTGAGGTCGGCAAAAATGTCGCCGAGAAGGATCAACCGCTGGAAGCGATTTTCCTTAAGCACGCGCGTGGCTTCGCGGGCATGGCTCGTCTCTGCACCGAGATGCAGATCGGAAAGGATCAGCGTGTTGTAGCCATGCAGATCCACACCTCCGTTGTAGCAAGGGAATGTTACGGGGTGATTAAATGTGCATCAATATTAGTGCAGTAGTAACCAGAGCGGTAATTGAATGGCAGGAAGGGAGTTAACTCGGCGGAGGGGAAATATTTCAACAGTGTAAATAGCTAAATTTCACCGCACGAGAACGTTTGAGTTCTGTTATTTCTGAGTAGGCGGAACGTATTCCTTGGGCAGGGCCGAGCCTTCTCCAAAGAAAAACTGATCCATCTGCTTCACGATGACTTCCTGGTCCTCGCGGCGGGCCGGGTTCAAGCGGTATTCGTTCAGCAGCATCTTGCAGTGTTCTACCCACATCCTCCAGGCTTGCTCGGAAACATTGTCATACACCTTGCGGCCAAGGTCGTTATCGAACGGAGGCTCGTCCAGGCCGGGCAATTCTCTTTTGAGTTTTACGCAGAAGACGTTGTGCGCCATAAAATTCCTTTGAAGGAAAAGAATCGTTAAAAATCGATTATACGGATGGAGAACGGCCTTCGGCTATCGGTTTTGCGGCTTCGGCAGGATTACTTAGCTTTCGGTCGGCACACGGAGGGAAGACGGACGTCGAAAGCCGTCATTGAGGCTTTGCTATTGCCTGCGAATACTCAGCCAGTATTGCCGCCAATTGTTCAGGGCTTACAGGAGACTCTTCCTTCGGGTTATTTACAGCGGCGGTTAGCTTTCCCTTGATGCCCACATAGACCGCGTTATAGGGTTCATCGCCAACATTTTCGACCTCGTGCTTGAAGGGCGGAAACCATCGAGCCTCGCCAGCCTTGGAATAAACCTCCGTGACCTTGCCGTTCGGGTCGGTGAACCTTAGGTGTCCGCCTGTGACGATGACCACCACGCCGCCGGGGTGATCGTGCATCTGAGACCTCTCGTGCGGACCATAGTGGACGCTTACCACTTGCACCCGTTCATTTTCAAAAAGCAACCGGTAGTGCTTGGGTTCTGCTTTAGTTGGGTCTTGTGCCGTCGCGCTATTCACCACGAGACATAGAATCACAGCTGCGCAGAAATATCTGCACAACATGGCCGCCCCTCCTGCGCTAAAATTTGAGATGTCCTTCTGACCTGAGGCAACGCTACTCTGCGGTACCAAGCCTGTCAACGACGGGCAGCCACGCTGCCCCAAAGTGGTTAATCGGGGCTAATCCGAGTCTGTTCCAGCGGTGGAGGGGGCTGAAAGAAAACGGCGCCGCGGGTGCGGCGCCGCCTCTGAGCTGTAAAACGAATCCGTTAACCGCTATTTCTTTTCCTGATCTTTGTCCGGAGTCTTCTCTTTACTCTTGTCCTCGATCGAGAGCAGTTCCACTTCAAAGATCAGCGTAGAGTCAGGGCCAATGTCGGCGCCCGCACCGCGCTCACCGTAAGCCAGGTCGGGCGGAATAAAGAGCTGCCACTTCGAGCCGACGGACATGAGCTGCAGCGCTTCGGTCCATCCCTTAATTACTCCACCAACAGGAAAAGTCGCGGGCTGGCCGCGTTTATAGGAACTGTCAAACTCTGTTCCATTGATGAGCGTGCCACGATAGTTACAGACCACTGAATCGCTCGCTGAAGGCTTCGGTCCCTTGCCTTCTGTGAGAATTTTGTATTGCAGGCCGCTGGGCAGTGTGACGATGCCTTCCTTGCCTTTGTTGGCGGCGAGAAAATCCGTTCCTTCTTTCTTGTTCGCTTCTCCGGCCTGTTTCATTTTCTCCTGCTGCTGTTTACGCAAGTCATCCTGCACGGCGCTGATTGCGGCCTGCGCCTCGGCGTCGGTCAGCAGAGTCTTGCCACCGGCCAGTCCATCTTTCAAGCCGCGGGCAAGAATGTTGGGGTCCACGGGAACCGACTGCCGTTGAAGATTCGCTCCCATCTTCATCCCGAGGGCATAGCTGAATTTGTCTTTTTGAGTCTTGAGTGTCAGAGGAGCCGCGGTCTTCGCAGCGGTTGCCGGGCGCTTCGCCGCCGAAGAGGGAGTCTTGGTGGAGGAGGCTGGTGGAGTCGCCGGCGCCGGAGTTTGCGCCAGGGCGTGCCCGAGCAACAAGGTTCCAACCGCCAATAGGTTGATTGCTGTCTTCATAGATTTATGCATTGGGGTATTGTTTCATCGCTTGGGAATCTCCGCAAACGGCGGGCGTAGGAATGATTGGATTTCAGCCGCTTATAACAGGTAAAGACACACGTAGAGGCGAGATACCGATTATTTCAATGACGCTGAATATAGTTCACCTTGATCTCGGCGATGCCAGAGCACTCGGAGATACGCGCGCTGCCGGTCTGGGTGGGGGCAGTCACAAGGTGCTCATTCTCCGTTTTAGTCTTCATCGATTGTTGGCTCTCCGATTGCGGGTCTATCCACTTGTAATCCACGGCTGCGTCGAACGTGGTGTAGCCTTTTCCCTGTTTTTTGTCGCGGAAGTCGAGATAACAAGTCTTCGCGTCGTCAAATAATTGCACGCGGTATTGGATCTCCGGGCTGTTCGACGCATTGACCCAGTCAGTTTGCTTCTGGGCAAGGATTAATCCAGTCAAGAGAAGAACCGACACGAATATCGCACTGAGTTTGCTCATCCTGTCCGATCTCCTTTCGCGAAGTTAAATCCCAAGAAAATCCTGCCGTCCGCGATCGGAAAGTTAACTGGTGGGCCCGCAAGGATTTGAACCTTGGACCAATGGATTATGAGTCCACTGCTCTAACCGCTGAGCTACGGGCCCGACTTCTCGGGTGCCGCACAAGTAAACTATTTATACGCCGTTTCTCGACTCGATCCGAAATCCGGTTTCGGCCGGTGCCACGCGAGCCCGAATCCTGGCAGATTTGGTTACGACCCTATTCTGACACACACTTCCCCTAGGATGAGTTGAACATGCAAGAGGATTCCAGCCACCTGAGCCCAATCCAACTACGGCCTTATTTGAAAGGGCAGGTTGCTTTTCAAAGTTCCCCCGGCGGTCTCCACTGTGACGTATCCAGAGGCGGCTCCTGCCGGAACGGCAGCGGTTATGTACGTATCCGAGTTGATCGTAAAGCTAGCAGGAGTCCCGTTGAATGCAACTGCGGTTGTTCCGCTTAGTCCCTGCCCCAGGATTTTCACACTCTGTCCAACCGGACTCGAGGTGGGAAGCATTTCCACAAGAGGATCGAGTCCTACGCTGAGGCTGTAGACAACTCCGCCCCCTGTTCCGCCTTGCACGTTCGTTCCGTAAAAATTCCCGTTCGTAGCCTGGATCATCGTGCTTTCCGGTGAATCGCCGTCGCTGCAGGGGAACCCTGCCGCGCAAAACCTATAGAGCGTAGTCTGCGCACCCGCCGGAGTCACCGAAAAAATCGTTCCGCCATGCTGAGGGCTGTTGCCACCTACCAAGGTTGTTCCGTAAAAGTTTCCGTCGCTGCCTTCCACCAGCCCCGCGTACGGATGTCCTCCGTCCGTGCAGTTGGCTTGGGAGCAAAAGCTGTAAAGCATACTGGTATCGCCGGTTGGCGTCATTTTAAATACGGATCCCTTGCCGTTTGCGCCGCCGCCGTAAGTCGCGCCGTAGAAATTCCCATCGCTACCCTGGATTAGCCCCCACTCGACGTAAAGGCCGAGGTGAAGATTGTGCAGTACTGTCAAAGCGCCACCAGGCGTAATCTTGAAGATCGTTCCCCCGTTCTCGCTCCCACCATAGTTGGTGGCGCCATAGAAATTTCCGTCACTCGCTTGAATCAATTGCCCCGGCCTTCCACCATCCGCGCAATTGGCCAAAGCGCAGAAATTGTACACAACCGTGAATATGCCCCCCGGAGTCACTCGAAACATCATGCCCCAGTTGTTAGCTCCGGCCAGCGCGGCCGTGCCGTAGAAATTTCCATCCCTGCCCTCCACCAGTCCAAAGTCGGCCCAGTAGCCGCCCCCGCAATCTATGTTCGAACAGGTGAATGTATAAAGCGTGGTGAA
>CAYOVU010000273.1:0-24029 GCA_964407505.1 uncultured Acidobacteriaceae bacterium
CCGTAATTTGGTATAAGCTCGGCTGCACGAAATTTTCTCCTTTGGAGGCCAAACATGACCGTTCAAGCGATTCCGCAGGGTTATCACACGCTCACTCCTTTCATGACGGTTCGCGACGCTGCCCGCGCTATCGAGTTTTACAAGCAGGCATTCGGTGCAACGGAAAAAGGTGTAATGAAAGCGCCTGACGGGAAGGTGATGCATGCCGAGTTGATCATCGGAGATTCCATTTTTATGCTGGCTGACGAATTCCCGCAATTTGGTTCTCTTTCGCCGCAATCCACTGGCGGGTCCGGCATGGGGCTGCATATCTATGTCGAAGATGTGGACTCGGCCTTTGATCGCGCGGTGAAGGCTGGAGCGAACGTTGAGATGCCGGTCAGCGATATGTTCTGGGGCGACCGCTACGGTAGGCTGGCCGATCCCTTCGGTCACAAGTGGTCGATTGCGACGCACAAACGCGACATGTCTCCGGAAGAAATGGATAAAGAGATGAGGCAGATGCCCATGCCGAAGAGCGCCTGAAGCGCGAAACAGGATTTCGGCTGATCCGTAGAGGGCGCGACCCTTGGCCGCGCCTTTTTCTAGTTCTAATACCTCCGTAATGCCCTAATATCCGCTATTACACAAGTATTACAGTGGTTGGCCCGATCTCTTGGTAGGTTAAAGATGCGCGAGCCATTCAAGACTCGACTTCACAAGAACAACGGGAACGGGGCCGACTTTGGACATGCAACTGGAAAGCCTGGAAAAACGACAAGCTGCAAACGGCGAAATTAATTGGGTGACCGCAATCTTTATGGGGCTGTTTCACGTGGGAGCCATAGCGGCGCTTTTCTTCTTCACATGGAAGGCATTATTCGTTGCCATGTTCCTGTGGTGGGTGTCGGGCAGCCTGGGCATCGGCATGAGCTATCATCGCCTGCTTACGCACCGGGGCTATAAGACTCCGAAGTGGGTTGAGTATTTTCTAACCATCTGCGCCACGCTCGCACTCGAAGGCGGACCGATTTTCTGGGTGGCTACGCACCGCATTCATCACCAGTATTCCGATCAGGATGGCGACCCGCATTCGCCCATCGAAGGCAAATGGTGGGCGCACATGGGCTGGATTCTGATGGGCAAGTCCATGCATCACGACACGACCACGCTGGCTCGCTACGTTCCCGACCTCGCCAAAGATAAATTCCACGTTTGGATCACGAAATATCACTATGTCCCGATGATCGTGCTGGGTGTCATATTATTCGCGATCGGCGGTCTTCCGTTCTTGATGTGGGGAATCTTCATGCGCACGGTGGTCGGTTTGCACGCCACCTGGCTAGTGAATTCGGCTACGCACTCCTGGGGCACGCGCCGTTTTGCCACCCGCGATCTTTCTACCAACAGCTGGTGGGTTGCGTTGCTGACTTTCGGGGAAGGCTGGCACAACAATCACCATGCGCATCCCACTGCGGCGCAGCATGGGTTTAGATGGTATGAAGTTGATATGAACTGGTATGGAATCTGGGCGCTCAAAACGCTTGGCCTGGCTTGGGACATCAAGCGCGTAAGGCTTGCGGACCTCGAAACCGGCTTGGGGGCAGCACCAAACGGACGCCTAATTAGTGCCGCATTGCCGGAGGGCGCAGCGGCAGGCGACTAAGATCGAAAATCGTATCGAGAAATCTGACCCCGGTCCCGTGAACCGGGGTTTTTGCTGTCTGCGGAAATCCCTAGACACAGAGGACAGAGCGGAACACAGAGGTTCGTTGGCGCTCTGAGTTCTCTGCGTCCCCCTGCCTGTCGAGAACGCGCTAAAATCACCCTGTCGCCATGCGCATCACGAGCCGCCGCGGAACGATCGTCTTCTTTCTTTGCCTGGGCATTGGCCTGGTGGCGCTGGCTGTCGCGCTCAATGTCGGTTGGATCATCCTCAACTGGCGTTTGCGCGTTCTGCTGTTTTTCGGCATCATCTTTTTCGCCCTTCTCATCGCCGGCATGATCGTGAACACCAGCTTCCTGATTCGCGAGATTCGCCGCAGCGAGCAGCACGACAGCTTTATCAATGCCGTCACTCACGAATTGAAAACGCCGGTTGCCTCGATTCGCCTGCATCTGGAAACCTTGCAGCGCCGCGAACTGCCCGAAGCACAGAAGCAGGAGTTTTACCGCCTCATGCTCAGTGACACGGATCGGCTGACTGAAACCGTCGAACAAGTGCTGCGCGCGGGACGCGCGGGGGACAAAAGAGCTGGACGGGACAAGTCGGCAGTCGACTTCCGGCAGCTGGTGCACGAATGCATGGAGGCCGCCCGGACTCGCCACCATCTGCCCCCGGAGGCGCTTCATTACGAGGAGGCATCCGGCAATGGTGCGGGGCTGAGGGTGCTGGGCAGCGCCGAGGATCTCCGCACTGCCGTTTTCAATGTTCTCGACAACGCGATCAAGTATTCCGGCGAACACGTTGATGTGCGCGTGCGCCTGAACGTGCCGGACGAGAAACGAATCGTCCTTAGCGTGCGTGATCATGGAGTTGGTATTCCTGCCGACGACGTAAAAAGCATCTTCAAGCGCTTTTACCGGGTCAACCACCGCTCGCTTGCGCACGTGAAGGGAACCGGGCTGGGCCTATTCATCGTGAAAGCCATTGCGTTGAAGCACGGCGGCAAGGTGTTCGCCGAAAGTGCGGGCGAAGGCAAGGGCAGTACGGTCACGATGGAGCTGCCGAGGTCTTTGTCATGAGAGCGACCGCATGAGCCGCGTTCTGGTTGTGGAAGATGAAGCACATCTAGCGCAGGGGCTGCGTTTCAATCTGCAGGCCGAAGGTTACTCCGCCGAAGTTGTGGGAGATGGAGAAGCCGCCACCGAGCGTTTGCTCGAGAAGAAAGAGAATTTCGACGTCATCGTCCTCGACATTATGCTGCCGGGCAAAGACGGTTTCAGCGTGGTTGCCGAACTACGTGCGGCGCGAAATTACGTGCCCGTGCTGATGCTCACGGCGCGCAGCCGTCCGGAGGACGTGTTGAAAGGCTTCGCGGCGGGTGCAGACGATTATTTGCCCAAGCCTTTTGATCTGTCGATCCTGCTGGCGCGTTTGCAGGGACTGCTGCGGCGCAGCCAGTGGACGCGAACAGGTCAGCTGGCGGATGCCGTTTCGAACCCCTCGTCTCAGGCGTCGCTTAATTCCTCTCAAGCTGCACCGGATCCCCGTAACGTAAGTGACTTTGGAACATTTTCATTTGATGGCAGGACCATTGACTTTGGCACGCTGGAGCTGCGCACCGCCGAGAATGTCATCCACCTGACGCTGATGGAATCGGAGTTGTTGCGGCACCTGGTGCGCAACGACGGGCGCGTGGTTTCCCGCAAACAGATTCTCGAGGAAGTCTGGGGGCTGCACGAGGACACCGACACGCGCGCCATCGACAACTTCATGGTTCGGCTAAGGCGTTATATCGAAGACGATCCCGCGCAGCCCAGGCACTTGTTGACGGTGCGTGGCGTGGGTTATCGGTTCCTGGCGAATCCGGAGAAGAAGTGAGAGCCGACCGATGGGAAGCCCGTGCGGCCCCGTCGCAGATGAGTCGCCAAATAACCTCACAGACACTTATTTCAGGCTAAGACATCTGGTACAAGGTCAGTGTGCATTCGAGCGACCACCACGACTCCATCTATGAGATTTGGGGTTGGCTTCCGGTTTCGATCTTGCCTTTGATGGCGATAGCTTGCCGCCATCTGCTTGCGCCTTGGATATTCATGTGGATTCTGTCGTTCGCCATTTATTTCAGTCTGAAGTGGTTGACGTGGTGGCGAGCGAGATTGCGAATTGCTCACTCAGCGTGGCGCTCGGCGGCCTATCTTTTGGTTTGGCCGGGAATGGATGCCGATGTTTTTCTAGACGCCAGACAAAGTGTAGTGCCGCCAGCGCCATTAAACTGGATCAGGGCAGGCTTAGAAACGATTGTTGGAACAGCCCTGCTCTGGGTGGTGGCTCGATCCATTCCGCAAGCCCACCCTCTTTTACGCGGGTGGGTGGGGATGATAGGCCTGATCCTGTTGCTTCACTTCGGGGCTTTTCAGGTCGTCGCCTTAGCGTGGCAGAGTTTCGGAATCAAAGCCGAACCCATCATGTCTGCGCCACTTCGTTCCACGTCGCTTGCAGAGTTCTGGGGAAAACGTTGGAACCTCGGTTTCCGTCAGCTGGCTCATGAATTAATTTTTCGCCATATCTATCGGAGACTGGGTGCAAATACGGCTGGCTTGCTGGTCTTCGCGGTTTCTGGAGTGATCCACGATCTGGTGATCTCACTTCCCGCTCGTGCTGGTTATGGCCTGCCGACCCTTTATTTCTTGGTGCAAGGCGCAGGAGTGGCGGTCGAACGTTCACGTTTTGGCCACCGTTTAGGCCTAGGGCAGGGAGCCCGCGGCTGGCTTTTCATGGCAGTGGTCCTTACTGCACCTGTCTTTGGGCTGTTTCACCCATGGTTCGTGCAGCGTGTCATACTTCCGTTCATGCAAGCGATTCGCGCGCTATGAGTGATGCACTCGTAAAGCGGCTGTTCGACATCGACCTCTGGCTCGTCGGAGCCGCACATTTTTTGATCCTGTTTGCCAGCTTTCAAGTGCCATATCGCTTGGAGTGGAAACGGGACTTACAGCAATTAATACCGTTCAACAGAAAACTGCTCTGGGTGCAGGGAGGATTCACGGTGCTGACCATCATTGCATTTGGCACCCTGACGTTGGCACTCCACGCGGAACTGCTCCGGGGCGATCGCGCTGCGCTGGGGCTTGCCGCATTCATCGGGATTTACTGGACGACTCGAATTGTCGTTGATGCATTTTACTTTTCGCACGCCGACTGGCCCAAGGGCTCGGCATTCGTCGTAGGCCACGCTTTCTTAACCCTGCTGTTTTCCTTTCTGGCTGCGAGTTATGTCGGACTATTCTTCTGGCACGTGTGGCTTAGGAAGAATGGCTGACCGCGGCGACCCATCGAGAAATGTCAGCGAGGCATGAGGATAATTGGCCTTGGTAATTGCTGAATCGGCTATAACGTTTCTAGTCATCGCGCTGGCCGCAATTCTTCTGGTGCGGTTCCGCAAAAGACAAGTAGCAGCCTTCCATCGAGTTGTTACAAACCAAGTAGTGAGCCGATTTGTCGCTCGTTTGCCCGACTTTGCCATTGTTACCAACATGGGTCGAAAATCAGGAAGGCTGTACCGGACGCCGGTGAACGTTTTTCGTCAGCCCGACGGATTTCTGATCGCGCTGACGTATGGACGGGACAGCGGCTGGGTTAGGAATGTAATTGCCGCTGGAGGATGCAAGCTCGAGACTCGCCAAGCGGTCTATGAGCTTGATGCGCCAATTGTCGTGCATGACCCATCACGACGGAGATTTCCACTTGCCGTGCGTATCGTTCTCGGCCTCATCGGAGCGAACGATTTCCTACAGCTTTCAATTTCTCGTGAGCGCAACGCAACATCGTAGGTCATCCAGTTAGGTCATCCGGCGTTCTAGGCGCCTACGCCCGGCACAACTCGGCCACCAGTGTTTCCCGCCGCTGCAGAGCGATGCGGTCCACACGATTAAGAATCATCGCGTAACCTGACAACGAGATTCCTGCGAGCAGCAGCAGGATCACGGTCGCAATCCAAAAGTTACCGTAGTGCCGTGCCATCCAAAACACCGTGGTTCCGATGCCCACGACGATGATTTGCAATCCCAGGCTGATTAGTACCGTTACCTGGGAGGCGCGTTGCCGGCCGAAGGTTGAGTAATCCAATTTCTTCGGCGAATAGATCGAAAGCAGATTGCCCACGGAAAAATTTAACGGCGCCGCAAACAGCAGCCCGGCAAGAGTCGCGACGGTTACGTCGAGCGCAGGACGGCCGTAAAGGTAGCTGACTCCCATCCACGCCACGACTGTTTCTACGGCCAGAATCGCGGCGTGAGTAAGGTTCTTGCCCAGCACAATTTCGCGGAAGCTCACCGGGGATGCGAAAAAAAACTGGATGCCGCCAGCGTCTCCGCCGAAGTTGTTGTAGACGAGATTGGTAAGCATGAGCAGCGTATATCCTGCGGCGGCGGGAAATGCCAGGTTGGGCGTGCGGGCAAGAAATGAGCCTGAGTGCCGGGCGGAATTCATCGGCCCAAAGCGAAAGATCACCAGCACGAAGATCGGCATGATTAAAGTCAGTAACATAGGGCCGCTGCGCATAAGATAACGAACTTCTTTTTCCAAAATCGCCACAACGGGAGCTGCGAATCCCGGCAAATTCCAGCCGAAGCGCAACAGATGATTTTGAGGGAGCGTAGACCCAGCGGGTGCTTCGCTAAGGTTTTCGCCGCGGTACTGCGCCCGCAGCCGAATATGCAGGAAGTAACCAATCACCAGCAAAAATGCGCCCAGCAGTACAAATGAACTAAATGCCACCATGAAATGCGAATACAAACCTTGGGCGATAGCGTCGGCGGCGAGGCCCGGCGGAAGAATGCCCTGTATGGGGGAGATAACCTCGACGAACTTTGTTACTCCCGGGCGCGCGCGTTTGCCGAAGTATCCTGTGAGCGGCCCGATCATCTGAAAACTCAGCATGACCAGTACGAAGAGGACGCCGAGAACTTCCCGCGTGCGGCGCTGGGCCAGCCAGCGTTCTACCCAGGCGAAAATCATCTGCATGAACAGTAGATTGAAGGCGGCAAATGTCAGCAGAACGAGCAGTGTCCAAGGCAGCAATGCCGGTTTCGCAAAACCGACGCCCAATAGAATTCCGAACGACCACAGGCTGCCGAGGAAGGTTGCGGGATCGAAGGTTCCATAGGCCATTCGTACCAGGAAGTACGAGCGGTAGCTCAGGGGAAAGCGCAGCAGGTCGGAGGAGTCGGGATTGTTGGTGAAGGCGGTTGCCATAATGGGGAAGATTTGCCAGAAGAAAAATACGATCCACAGCAGGAGTGCAAGCAGTTCGGGCTTGCCTTTTTCGAAAAAGAAGAATGTCATTCCGGCCATAACGGCCGCGCCGCCGAGTCCGCCGATGCCGAAAGCGATCGACACTATGACTTGCGAGAGCAGCTCAAGCTTGGCTCGCTTGGTACGCAGGCCATTGGCGAAGAGCCGCCAGCGCAACCATGCGATGGCGGAGAGTTGGCTGTGCTTTTTCATGGTCAGGTTGGGTTCAATCATGTTGCCTCATCCCAGCCACGAAAGCTCCTGCTCTGCGGGGTGCGACCCGCCCACGGTGCGCAAGAAAATCTGCTCCAGCGTCAACTTTTCGCCGGATGGCAGTGCGCCGTTGACCGAACCATCGCCTGAATTATCAACCAATCCCGCGGGTGTCTGCGCCTCGACTCCGGCGCGCAATTCTTCGAGTGACCCCTGCGCCACCAGCCGTCCGTGATGAATGATGGCGACGTGACTGCACAGCCGCTCAACAATTTCGAGCACATGAGACGTAAGAAAAATCGTGGCCCCGCGCGCGATCATGCCTTGCAGCATCGTCTTGAGCGTACCGGCGGCGATGGCATCCACGCCTTCGAACGGCTCGTCCAGGAACAAGACCTTCGGCCCATGAATCACAGCGGCCGCCATGGCCAGCTTTTTCTGCATGCCGTGCGAGTAGTCGGTGACCAGCTTCTTCGGCTGATCGGCAAGCTGCATAAAATCGAGTAGCTCCGCCGTACGTTTGGCTGCGATTTCGCGGTCCAGCCCGTACATGCGTCCCGCGAAGTTCAGAAACTCAGATCCGGTCAGCCGCCCGAACAGCGCCATGCCTTCCGGGACGACGCCGATCTGCCGTTTAACTTCGACGGGATGCGCGGTCAAATCAATCCCGAGAATTTCAATCCGTCCTGAGCTTGGCGCGAGTAAACCAGTGAGCATTTTGATGGTGGTCGATTTCCCCGCGCCGTTCGGCCCTAAAAATCCGAAAAATTGTCCCGGAGCCACGCGCAGGTCGATGCCATCCACGGCAAGCAATTCGCCGAAGCGGCGAGTCAGACCCTGGGTAGAGATCGTGGGAGCGGCTTCCATCAAGATTCTGAATCTAGCACAGCCAGCAGAATCCTGTGCCGTGTTTTGGGTAAGTTTCGATGGTATAGTTTTGCCGTATACGGGCAGCGTTTCTTCGCGCCCTGGGCCGACAAAGGAAAAAAAATGGGGAACCTCCAATTTCGTCTCGTGAACAGTTTTCAATCGCTTGTTGCAGTCGTAGTTTTACTGGCTGGCTCCGCGGCGGCGAGCACAACTCAGATTTATAGTTTCGGTGGTGGCAACGACGGCGAATATACTGATACGGAATTAGTCATGGACAGCGCCGGTAATCTATACGGAACGTCGGTACAAGGTGGCACGTTTGGGGGTGGAACGGTTTTCCAGTTGAGTCCTTCAAGTAGCGGTTGGACCCACACCGTCCTCTACAACCTTACTGGAGGAGCCGATGGGGGGGAGCCCTACAAGGGGGTGGCGCTCGACGCTCAAGGTGACCTCTACGGAACTGCTGTGACCGGTGGCGGCGGCTCTTGTGAGGGCGGATGTGGCGTGGTCTACAAGCTCAGCAACGCTGGTGGAGTCTGGACGCAAAGCGTGATCCACACTTTCACCGGCGGCAATGACGGGTCTGGTCCGGGAAGCCCCGTGGCCATCGACAAACATGGCAATCTTTATGGAACGACTCCTACAGGAGGCGCAAACGGTTTCGGCGTCGTCTACGGGATAAAACCTGCCACCAACGGCAACTGGAAGCTGATTGTGATCCATGCCTTCACGGGAGGTACTGATGGATTGGGAGGTTCAGCAAGCCGGCTGCTGCTCGACGCTGCCGGCGATCTTTACGGCGTGAATACGGTGGGCGGAGCGAATGGCTTTGGCAACGTATTCAAACTCGCGCAGAGCAGTGGCCAGTGGCAGCTCACGACGCTTTATTCTTTCAAGGATCAACCGGACGGGGCGTCACCCTATGGCGGGGTGATTTTCGACAAGAGCGGAAATCTGTACGGCACCACTTATTACGCTGGCGCGAATGATGTAGGCACGGTTTATGAGCTTACTCGCAATGGGGGCTCATGGACTGAATCTGTGCTCTATAGTTTCAAGGGCGGCAGTGACGGCGACAGTCCTATCAGCACTCTCGTGAGCGATGGGCAAGGAAATATGTATGGGACAACCAGCGATGGCGGCGCCGCGAAATGCGGCTGCGGAACAATCTTCAGAATCTCACCAGGCAGCGGCGGCACGTGGACGGAGAAAGTCGTCTATCGTTTTCCGGGTGATCCGAATCCCGGATTCGCCTATAACGGAATGGTCTTCGACGGGAAGGGAAACTTCTACGGCGCGACCGTGCACGGAGGCAGCGGGAACGACGGAGCCATTTATAAGTTCACACCATAAGTAGAGGCGAAACTCCCCGGCCGGCGGCTGGGTTTTTCGTTTGGAGCGTCGCAAAATCTCGAAGAAAGGGACCCGCAAACGCGCAGTGCCGCGGTGCGGCTACTTCTTCTCTTTAACTGGCGTTTCTGCCTGCTTTTTCTGCGCGTCTTCCGTCCAGGGTGGAACCACTCCAACGAATCGCGCGTATGCGATCGACTGTCCAAGGTGCTCCGCGCCATGCCGAACGATGAAGAGCAGAATGCCGCGTTCCGTATTTTTGCCGCCAAACCAGTCCATGCTTTTCTCGAGGTCTGAGTCGGGCATGGCTGTGATCGCCTTGCGCGCGTGAGCAAACGAATCTTTCAGGGTCGCGATTACCTTGGCTTTATCTGTCGTGGATTTCTCCAGATTCTTAATATCCAGGCCGGTCGGTGGCGGCGTTCCCACCAGTTTGTATAGGTTGTAATTTGCGGCGGAGACGTGCAGAAATACTTCCGCGAAAGAACGCACATCGGCAACAGGCCGCCACGTGTATTTTTCAGCCGGGATGGCCTCGGCGAGGCGAGTAAACTTGTCCTCCTGCACGATGACCTCGGACAAGACTTCAGAGCGGTAGCCGCTAACTCCGGGAGTGCCCTCTTTGTAGGGATTGACTTGTGCGACGAGGTGCAGCGTCACAAACATCGGAACAAAGACGAAAAGAGCAAGAACAATGCGCTTCATGGATTACCCGTCCTTTCAGTTGCTCGCAATTATAAGGGTTGCTGCTTAAAGGTGATGACGTTCCGCCGTATGACTAGTAAGCGAGCAAACGTAAAACGCCCCGGCTTTACGGCCGGGGCGCTTGATCTGGCAGAACTGCAGCAGCTTAGAAGAGGTTCCAGAGGAACTGGTTGTAGACTTCGTGATGAAACTGTACTTCCGGTGCTTTGACGAATGTTCCCAAAGAGCGTGGGCAGCGATCCGCAGCGGCCTGCTTTAAGTCGGCGTAGCGGCCCTTCACGTCTTCCCCCAGGATCTCCGTAGTCCATTCGGATTTACGGAAGTTCGCTAGGGCGTCGTAGATATTGTCGGGCAAGTAGCGCTCCGCCTGGCGCAAGTTTTTGATCTTCGCAGTCTCGCCGTCGATACCAGTCTTGAAGATCGAGTACAGCACCAGGTAGGGGTTCGCATCCGGCGAAACGGAGCGAACCTCGACTCGCATGCTCTTCTCGTTGCCAATCGGAATACGGATCATCGATCCGCGATCGACTGCCGACGCCTTGATCTGATTTGGCGCCTCGAAGTGCGGGTCGAGACGACGATAAGCATTCACGCTGGCATTCAGCAGCAGGCAGACGTCGTTACCAGCAGAGAGGATGCGATCCACGAAGGCCCATCCAGTCTTGCTGAGCTTCTCTTCGCCCTTGGCATCCCAGAAGAGATTCTTGCTGCCATCGCTTATCGAAACGTTGGTGTGCATGCCGCTTCCGTTCACGCCCACGACCGGCTTGGGTAAGAACGATGCGGTGAATCCCAGGTTGGTCGCGACCTGCCGGCAAATCAGCTTGTAGAGCTGAATCTGATCGGCGGCCGCCACCACTTCACCATAGCCGTAGTTAATTTCGAATTGCGAAGGGGCGACTTCCGGATGGTCCTTCTCATTCTGGAAGCCCATCGCACGCTGCACTTCAGCGGTGGTGTCGATGAAGGTGCGCAGCGGATCGCCGGGGAGCGAGTGGTAATAACCGCCGGTGTTGACGTAGTCGAACTTGCCGGTTTGGTGATAATTGCGCTCGGCATCCGCACCGTTGAAGAGGAAACCTTCAATTTCGTTGGCGGCGTTGAGCGTGTAGCCTTTTTTCTTGTGTAGATCGCCCGCGTATCCCTTCAGCACGCCGCGAATGTCGGCAGCGTAGGGAGTTCCACCCTTATCGATGACTTCGCCGAACACCAGCACTTTGCCCGAACCGAAGACATCCGCTGGCCCCCAATAGAAGGCCGACCAGTCGATGCCCAGCCGCAGATCGCTTTCGCGCTGCGCCGTGAAGCCGCGAATCGAAGAGCCGTCGAAGGTCAGGTTGTCCCAACTCTTGATCAGAAACTTCTTATCGTAATCCAGCATGTGCAGGCGCCCTTCGAGGTCGCTGAAAAGCACGGTGATGGCTTTGATCCGCTTTTCGTCGGTCAGATACTTCAGCCGTTCTTCCTGGATCTTGTGAGTGGCAACCCGCTTCCTGCGCTGCTCCTTCGCCTCCAGATTCAGTTCTTCCAGTTCGTCGTAAGTGAGTGCCAGGAAATTGCGCAGTTCGTTAGGCATGGATGTCCTTCAGTCTCCTAGTGAGTTGTCAGTAAATAACCATAACGATTAACGGTATCGGCAAGCCGCTCCGAAACATGGAGTTGCAGTGGCTGGGAATCAAACTGAGAGAATATCGCGAGTGCGCCGTGCGGGACAATCGAAAAAGCTGATGGGATGCATAAAAGAGATTTATTAGACGTTCCGTTTCGGGCGTTCCGGCTTAGAGGCGATCTACTGGATTTCCAGAGAAATCACGCTCGCCTCTCCGTTGTTGGTTTCGCGATAGTTGATGGCCACTTTCTGATTTCTCCAGGAGCAAGAGAAGTTGTCGGCCCCGATAAGCACAAGGTGATTCCGGTCAGCCACTGTCATCTTCCAGATTTTTTCTCCCGAAACCACGGTTAATATGACTGACGGCGGGGTAGCGCAATCTGCATTGGCCAGTGTGCCTTTAATAAACTTGGTGGGTCCGGAACGCACCGGGGCTGCAATGGTGTTCGCGGGATCACTTTGAGGTTGTTCTCGCTGCGTTGTGGCTAGAGTGGGTATGGGTTCTCCGACTTGCGCGCCGGCTTTCAACATCTCCTTGAATTGCCGCGCTTGCACGAGCAGCCCTGCCACTTCCAAGGTGAGCTTGGGATTATCCGTAACCTGGAGCGACTGTAGCAGTGTGATTGTCTGCTCCGGCTGCCGGTTTGCCATATAAAGGTTGGCCAAATTGAAAAGGTAACTCTCGTTGCGGGGGCTGATGCCGATCGCTTTCTGCATCGTCGCGATCGCTGTGGCCGTATCACCGGAGGTGGACTGCGCGAATGCCAAAAGCGCATACGAATCGGCGAAAGTTGGATCAAGGCTGATGGAGGTTTCCAATTCTTTAGTGATTGCGGGCACATCAGCCTCGGCGCCGAAGCCGCTCTCGCGAGTGATGAGCAGGGCATTGTAGTAGTGAACCCGCGGATCTTTGGAATCCAGTTGGGAAGCGCGCTTAAAATATTCCCGCGCCTGGGTGAAATCCTGTTTTTGCAGATACGCATAGCCCAGGCCGCGGCAGGCTGCAAGATTGCTCGGATGGGATTTCAAAATGTCCTGAAACTCGACCACCGCCCGATCCTGGTAATCGTGCGTATGCAGATGAATATCCGCGAGCACCGCGTTGCCGGTCGCCGTGCTGAGCGGCGTAACCGTATAGTTGCTGGAGGCAATGCTGGCAGGCGTGGGAATCGGATAATACTTGAAGTGGCCGCTGCTGGCGTAGTTGCGCAGCGTTCTGTCGAACTGTTGCGTGTTCATTCCGAAAGCTTGCTCAATGGCGTCTTCGATGCTCTTGTGCTGGTTCAGCGTCAGGTCAAAATAAATCCCAACTTTGGGCAAGAGTTGGTTGTCGTAGATGTAATGCATCAACATCCCTGACTCGGCGTAAAACGTAGTGCGATGGTCGCCACTCTCGTTGTAGGTGGAGGTGTTCTGCTGCACTCTGAAGAGATCCGCGATCTTCATCATTCCAACTTGCTCTAAGATCGCATATTCATAGTTCGGAATCTTGCCGACCCGGGCCTCTTTGCTGTCTACTTCGATGCTGGAAAAGTATTCCGCAAAACCCTCTTCGAACCAAGGGGCGAATTCGCCAGGCAGATTGCCATCCATTAGCTGGTGAGCATATTCGTGGAAAACGACGACCCAGGGGTTATCGACAGACATATCGAGCATGATGAAGCTGCGATCGGATCCTCCCTGAAATAATCCTGCGACCTGCGTCGGCTTGCCGTTGAAAAGTGGCGCAACCTGTCGCATCTCCTTAGTGTTTCGGAAGGCTACGATTTGCAGCGGAACCGGCAGGTTTACGTTCGCCTTTGTCATGAGAGCGCCAAAAACGGCTCGCATCTGCTCAAAGCGCATGGCGACTTCACGGGCGCGTTTTTCACCGGCGTCGGTGACGACGGAGAAATTCGGCGAACGCACCTCTACCCATTGAGACTCGCCGGCGAAAACCGGAGATAGACCGCACAGGACAAAAACGAACGCAAATAGGCAACGGAAGGTGGAAGAAGACCGTTCAGGGTGAGCGTCCATAGCACAATTCCTCGGTTCGGTCGCCGCTATCCTAACACCAGCCGAAGGCGGTTTAGCGCACGCCGAGGCCTTGCCCAGGCATCAGGCGGATCATCACCCCCAGCGCCGTCAGGACCGCCACAAAGTAAAGAGTCGTGGCGCGGCTGGAATGCGGGGGCAGATTCCGGGCGAAAAACACTTGATAGCCCGCCCCCAGCGCGACCAGAAAGAACATGTTTTCTCCCAGCAGAAGCCACAGAGCAAGAGACGCTGTGAGGAGAACGATGCGCTCCGTTTTGCTCAAGGCAAGAACGGCTTGCCCGCCGTCGAGCACCCAGACGGGAATCAAGTTCAGTAGGTTCAGAACCGCTCCCACGCGTGCCAGCGCAGCCCAGAGTGGATTGCCGGTCTGCCACCAGAGCGCGGCGCATGCGAGCGCCGTGAAGAATCCGGCGAGTGGTCCGGCCAGGCTAACCTCGGCTCGTGTTTCCAGCGGCACGCCGAGTGCCTGCCAGCGCACATACGCTCCCAGGCCGGGAAGAAATACGGGCATTTCAGCCGGCAAGCCACGCCGCTTGATATCGATGAAATGCCCCATCTCGTGGAGCAAAATCAACACCGCGAAGCCGATACCGAACTTCATTCCGAATGCAGCCCAATAAATGCCAATGAAGGCGGCGAAGCTGAGGAGAAACTTCAGTTTGAAAAGCGCAGTCAGAACAAACTTGCCTTTGGCCACCAAAACCGCGATGGGACCCACTGGGCCCAGCTTTTGCGCCCATTTGTTTTCGCTGGGCGGAGCCGGCTGTAACCGGTCCGCGGCAGCATCCAGCGCGTGTGCATGCTCTTGAATCCAGCTTGCCTGCCGTGAATTCGCTGGAAGGAGCGCGAGGCCCATGAGCCAACGTTCGCGCGCTTGCCGTAGATCGCCGTTGGCCTCCAGCGCTTTCGCCTCCGCCGCGAGTTGGTCGAGTTTTTCGGCGTGCACGAGAGCATGGCATTGATCGCACACGAGCGATTCGGGCGCCAGTTCGTGGGCGCAGCGCTGGCAATTGCGAATGAGTTCGGGAGTGGTTGTGGACACGGCTCTGAAAGAATGTCCCCTAAATTCTACGCGAGGCGGCCTAAGGTAGGGGGGAGTCGCTGAAAGGTCCGTAGACCTGCAATGGCTTACCAGCAGTTATTCTTGCGGCGATCCTCATGCCCACGAAAAGAATGACCAGACCGATCAACCACCCGAAACTTGGTCCACCCTGCCAAACCTCAAGGAATGGAGAGGCCAGTCCAAGCAGCGCCGCTCGCACCAGCCAGCCTCCTAAGCTCATGCGCGATGCTGCGGGTCTTGGCGTCGGCTGTGGATTCTGCTGCCCAGAATCTGGCTGCTCTTCTTCAACTTGGCGCTGGGTCTGCTGTTGATGAGCCTGCCTCTGTTTGCCAGCATAGTGAATCCAGATCGGAATCGCCGCCATCGAGACGGCAGCGTACGTCAGTAACACGGCAGCGATCTGATAGCGTCTTCCGCCCACGCCGTTCGATCCCTTCATCATAGCGGTGCCGACCATCCAACCGACGGCCAGCGAGACGTAGCCAATGATCAGACCGGTAGCAATTTCGAAGACGGCATATAGGATCATGCCTGCAACAGCTGCGCCTATGCCAAACAAAAGAGCGCGCACGAACGCCGCATGCGTATCCTTGGCCAGCTCGCCGCGCATTTTTTCCGTGCAACTGGGACATGCCATCGCTCCGTTCAATCGGTAGTAAATCCCGGCGATCGGCTGGTGACAGTACTGGCAGTGGTCGCCTCCCGGCGATCCAATGTATTCGGCGGTGCCGAACTGCGGGGTGGGATTGTTGAAACCGCCGTCGCTCATGGCGCAGAACGATAGCACAAGGCATGGCGGCGGCAAAGGGAGATTTTCAGCGGTTCTAAAGTGGTTGGAGAGATTGCAGAGTGGAAGAGATGACTATTGGCGGTGCGCCGAAGCTCCGGCCGCAATCTCGCGCAGAGCGCTGACAAATCCCTCAGCGGCGTCCGGATCGGCCAACGCTTCCAGGTGCACCGTGGCGGAGAATTGCGGCGACTCTGGACGGAAGCGCACTTGCAGAATATCTTGCCGCCGCGCTGACATTAGTGCGTTCAGTTCCGCTGTAGGATCCTTTTTCCAGTGTGTCCGGGTGGTAAGGATCACCGGGCCGGGCTCGTAGAAATCCCACTCGCGTTCGTCATTCTTGCGGGAGGAACTCCCCCGGTTGTGCGCGCTCCAGCGATGCCGCACCACTTCGAGATGGAAGCTCGGAGAACCGCCCAGATCGGCCTCGAAGGTGAGTGTTTCTTTTTGCCGCTGGCAGCAGCTCAGCAGCCACTGAATCGGCAATGCCCGCGGCCGGAAGCTCATAGTCACGCGCGCATTTTCGAACCAGCGAGAGGGAAAATGCAGCCGCGCCTGCAGGCGGGAACTGCCCATCCAGCGTGATTCCAGAACGCGTCCTTTACCGGCGCACGCGGTCTGCACCCAGCGTAAGGCCGCCGCTCCTTTTTTCCGGTTGTAGGCGGAAAACACGAAGTACCACAGCCCCAGCACGGCGACTGAACCGGCCACGTCAATTAGCAGAAGGCGCCACACACGCTTTCTCGAATACTGCTTCCTCTGATGCTCATGGTACGACCGAGGTTGCGGCGAAGCAAGGGGACAATCGTCTTCATTTCGCCTAGGCGCAAGGTCCGGGGAAAATTCTGTGGAAAACTCGAGGAAACTGCCTCGTTCATCCCAAAACGGACTTGGCCGGTTCCCATTCCGCGACCGCCTACTCGCGGCATTACAATGGCGGCGTGCCCTCCAACGTTCGCGACTTCCAGATTCGGGACTATCAACCCGCTGACTTCGATGCCCTCTGGCGCATCGACCAAACCTGCTTTCCTCCGGGTATTTCCTATTCGCGAACCGAGCTCAAGCTCTATATGCGCCGCCGCGGCAGTTTCACGCTGATTGCCGAAAGGATCGCCGGCAAGGCGCCGCTCGATCCAAATTCTGGGAAACACCAAACAACTGGGGGAGTCGTCCTGATAGATAGCGATATTGCTGGCTTCATCGTGGCAGAAGTCGGCAATCGGGGCTCCGGCCACATCATCACGATTGACGTAGTTGTCGCAGCGCGGCGTTTCGGGGTGGGATCCCTTCTTCTGAAGGTGGCTGAAGATCGAATACGAATTGCCGAATGCCATTCGGTTGAACTGGAAACTGCCGTGGACAATGTCTCCGCTTTATCGTTTTACAAACGCCATGGCTACAACGTGATGAGAACCTTCCCCCGTTACTACGCAAACGGTGTTGATGCATTAGTGCTACAGAAGGAACTGGAGGCTGATTCGTAAGCCTTGGTCTGAAGAAAGTCGCCGCACTCCAATCCTCAAGCAGGTTCCGATCGCTAAGAAAACGGCCAAGCGTTTGGCACGACCAAACGTGTCCTCTCCACTGCGATTTGAGAGCGTTCTAATTCGCCAATGGTGAGCTGCATGCTCGTTGGGAAGGCGCACTGCTTGTCTCCGGCAGGCTGCAGGTTCGGTGCTGCGCGAGTCAGCGTGCAGTAAGCCAGCCATCCGGAGGATGGTCAAAAAATTTCGTTCGCTCCGATACCGAAAGGAAGTTTGTATGCCGAGGTTTACCCAGGGCTGTCTGTTGCTACTTCTATTGCTGGTCTTGAATTTTTCCGCCATGGCGCAGGATCTATCCACTTCCAGTTCGCCAGCTTCCGATGGCGGCTCTGCAGCTACGGCAGCGCCGCCGCCCGCTCCAGGCTCCTTCGATGAAGTGATTGATCGCGTAGTCGAACGCGAGCGCATGCTGCTGGCGCAAATGCGCAACTTGCGGCCCATCGTCGAGACTTATCTGCAGAACCTGAAACCGGATATCAGAGGCAATCCTGCTCCGGTCAACGACCAGTATTTTCTTGGGCGCCTGGATATGAGCGATGGAGAGGAGGATGTTTCCTTTGTGCGCGAAAGCCGCCGCAGCCGGCTCAGCAAAATGACGGGGGTTTATTCCCTTCGCTTCCAGCCCCTGGGCTTTGCCCAGATGGTCTTTCCGGATGCAGACTTTTATAAGAAGAACTACCACTTCAACTTTGTCCGCCGCGAGTTCCTGGGAGAAGTGCGCTGCTTTGTGATTGATGTGCAGCCCAAATCGGACGCGCCCGCCGGCAAGTTCCAGGGGCGCATGTGGGTGGAAGATCAGCATTACAGCATTGTCCGCTTCAACGGCACATATTCCCGGGCGGCCCGCAACAATTTCTACCTGCACTTCGATAGCTGGCGGCTGAATCTAAAGCCTGGGGTATGGTTGCCTGCCTACGTTTACAGTGAGGAATCGGACATGGAGACCCAGTCTGGCCGCGTTCACGTGAAAGCTCAGACCCGCCTGTGGGGCTACGATTTGCAGGCCCTGGGAAAAAGTCGCAACGACGAGTTCGCGCAGATTCTGGTGGACTCGCAGGCCGTAAAAGATCAAAGCGTGGTTGCCGCCGATCCGCCGCCGGTGATTGCAGAGCGGATGTGGGAGCGGCAGGGTGAAGACAACGCGATCGAGCGCCTTGAGAAAGTCGGCCTGCTCGCCCCGGCGGGCGACGTCGACAAAGTGTTGCTCACCGTCGTCAATAATCTGATCCTCACCAATAACCTTGACTTGGAATCCGAAGTGCATTGCCGGATTATGCTCACTGCGCCCTTGGAATCGTTCACCATCGGGCACACCATCGTCCTGAGCCGCGGCTTGCTTGACGTATTACCCGATGAATCCTCGCTCGCCATGGTGCTGGCGCATGAACTCAGCCACATCGTGCTTGGACATAGCTTCAATGACAAGCTGGCGTTCAATGACCGCATGTTCTTCCCCGATGAACAGTCCTTTCAGCGACTGGACTTCAAGCGCAAACCTGGCGACGAAGAGGCAGCCGACGAAAAAGCTTTAGAACTGCTCAAGAATTCGCCCTACAAAGAAAAGCTGGCGAGTGTCGGATTGTTTCTGCGGGCGCTGCAACTACGAGCCGCGGATTTGCCCAGCCTGATTCGTCCTCACCTCGGAAATAGCCTGGCGGCGGGCAGGAGCATCCGCATGTCGGTGCTGCTTACCGGCGCCCCCCAGATTGATGAACACCGCATCGACCAGATCGCTGCCCTTCCTCTGGGCGGACGCATCAAGCTCGATCCCTGGAGCGACCAGGTCGAGCTGGCCAAGGCTCAGCCTGTAACACTGGCCCTGGCCCGTGAGAAAATGCCCTTCGAAATCACTCCGTTCTTTCCCTACCTAACTCGCCTGCCAAATGAAAGCGGGGACAGAGTTGCATCAGGAAGTTCGCCGTCAAAGTAGGCGGGAAAGTAGATCGGAGAAGGACAAGGTCAGTCGTTTGGGACGGGATAGCGCAAGAAACCATTTGCGCTGTCCTGCTCCTCCCAGCTACCTTGCCTGTGATGAAAGTCGCGCCGCGCAGAGTCGTCCCCGTTAAGGTCGCCATCCAGGGCGAACTTGGTTCCTTCAGCCACGAAGCCGCGGAGCGCATGTTGCCGCGCTGTACCATCTTTCCCTGTGCTCGATCCGCTGAGGTTTTCGACCGCCTGGAGCACAGTTCGGTTGCTGCCGCTGTTATTCCCATTGAAAATTCCTTGGCTGGGACTGTGGCGGAACATGCTGATCTTCTGGTGACTCGCGAAGTCTTCGTCCAGGGCGAATTTCTGTTGCGCATTGTGCACAATGTCATTGCCGCGCCTGGAGTCAAGTTCACCTCCTTGCGCAAGGCATTCTCGCATCCTGTCGCACTCGATCAATGCCGCGATTTTTTCCGGAGTCATCCCAGGATTGAGCCAGTCCCGTTCTACGATACGGCAGGCAGCGTGAAGCACGTGGTAGAGCATCGCCTTCCTGACGCGGCGGGAATTGCGGGGCGCCACGCCTCTCGGCAATACTCTGGAAAAATTTTGCAGGCTGGAATCGAAGATGACAAACGCAACTTCACACGCTTCTTCCTGATTCGCAAAACGAGCACAAAACTCAAGCGCCTTATCCCAAGCGGCGCAAATAAAACTTCCATAGCCTACAAGCTGAAGAATCAGCCCGGTGCGCTATTCAAGTCGCTCAGCGTCTTCGCCCTCCGCGACATCAGCCTGAGCAAGATCGAGTCCCGCCCCATGCGCGGACGCCCCTGGGAATATGTCTTCTATGTGGATTTTCTCCGCGGAGACGACGAACCTGCGCGTAATGCCCTCCGCCATTTGGGCGAGGTCGCTGAGTTCGTGAAGGTATTGGGAATTTACCGGGCCGTCTGAAACGTGGAATCGGGGGCAGGTCTGCCCATTCTCACACTGCCGCATTAGCCCCGGTACCTTAGGCATCATGTGGGGCTGAGAAAAATACCGATAGAATACAAGAATTCGTGCGCCGTCCGTCGCGAATGAAACCTTTCCGGCAAAGTATCATCTAAGCTTGAGTGAGTTACACTCAAGGAGAGCCAATGAGCCAGCAACCGCTTTCCGAGCAAGTTCCTAAGCATCGGGAAATAAACGATGTACGGGCTTTGCCCGTGCTTCCTGTGCGGGATACCGTTCTTTTTCCGCACGCCGTTCTGCCCCTTACCGTGGGCCGTGAGAGTTCCGTTCAGTTAATCAATTCGCTCGGCGAAGACAAGACCATCGTTGTCGTGGCGCAGCGCGAAGCCCGCGTCGATAGCCCCCAGGCCAGCGATCTTTATACCGTCGGCACCTCCGCAATCGTCCATAAAGTCGTCAAGATGCCCAACCAGAGCCTTTTTGTGTTTGCCGAAGGACTGGAGCGGGTGCGACTGGGCGAGTTCACGCAGTTGACTCCGTTCATGCGCGCGCGAGTGTCGCCGATTCCGGAGGCAGCCCCGCCGGATAGTTCCGAGATCGAAGCGCTGCAACGCAATGTCCTTACGTTGTTTCAACAGATTGTGGCCGGTTCGCCAACGCTTTCTGACGAACTCTCCACTGTGGCCATGAATATCGATGAACCGGGCCGCCTGGTGGATTTCATTGCGTCGTCTCTTCCGTCTTTGTCGACGCCTGATAAACAGGACACGCTCGAAACTCTCGACATCCGGATTCGCCTGGAGAAGATCAACCAGCATCTCGCCAAGGAACTCGAAGTTCAGCAGCTACGCAACAAGATCCAGAGCGAGGTGCAGGATCGCGTGCAGCAGACGCAGCGCGAGTACTATCTGCGCGAGCAGATGAAGGCGATCCAAAAAGAATTGGGCGAGCAGGATGAAGGCGCACGCGACGTCGATGACTTGAAAAAGAAAATCGACGAAGCCGGCATGCCCGACGAAGTGAAGAAAGAAGCGCTCAAGGAATTGGGCCGCCTCTCGCGCATGTCTCCCATGGCCGCGGACTATTCGCTGACGCGCAATTACGTCGAGTGGCTGGCCGTGCTGCCTTGGGCGAAGACCTCCGGACAGGAGATTGAAATCCTCAAGGCGAAAGAGATTTTGGATGCGGATCACTATGACCTCGAGAAAGTGAAGGATCGCATCCTCGATTACCTCTCGGTTCGACGACTGAAGCCGAACATGAAGGGTCCGATTCTGTGTTTCGTCGGACCTCCGGGCGTCGGTAAGACTTCGCTTGGCAAGTCGATCGCTCGGGCGCTGGGCCGGAAATTCGTGCGGCTGTCGCTGGGCGGCGTGCACGACGAGGCGGAGATTCGCGGTCATCGTCGCACCTACATCGGGGCACTGCCGGGGCAGATCATTCAGGGCATTCGGCGCGCGGAGACGAAAGATCCGGTCTTCATGCTCGATGAAATTGATAAAGTCGGCAGGGACTTCCGCGGCGATCCGGCTTCGGCGCTGCTTGAGGCTCTCGATCCTGAACAGAACTCGACGTTCCGCGATAACTATCTAGATGT
The DNA here is from genome assembly GCA_964407505.1 of uncultured Acidobacteriaceae bacterium. GTDB lineage: Bacteria > Acidobacteriota > Terriglobia > Terriglobales > Acidobacteriaceae > Sulfotelmatobacter. The sequence continues at coordinate 21,599 of CAYOVU010000273.1, forward strand.
CACGTTCGACTTGTCGAAGGTGCTCTTTATCACGACCGCGAACATGCTCGACCCGATTGCCGAGCCTTTGCGCGACCGCATGGAGATTATCGAACTGCAGGGCTATAGCGAGGAAGAAAAGCTGCACATCGCTCGCCGATATCTGGTGCCGCGGCAGGTGGAAGAAAACGGAATCACGACAGAGCAGATCGAATTTCCGGACGAAGCTTTGCGCTATGTGATTCGTCACTACACGCGCGAAGCCGGAGTGCGTAGCCTGGAGCGCACGATCGGTACGATTTGCCGTAAACAAGCCCGGCGGCTGGCCGAAGGCAAGATCGAAAAGCTCGTGGTCACTCAGGAAATTGTGCAAGAGTTCCTCGGCGGCATCAAGGTCCGCAGCGAAGGCGAAATCGAAGAACGCACCGAACGACCCGGCGTTGCAGTGGGCCTGGCGTGGACTCCATCGGGCGGCGACGTACTTTTTGTGGAAGCCAACGCGATGAAGGGCAAAGGCGGATTCACCATGACCGGCCAAATCGGCCAGGTGATGCAGGAATCCATGCAGGCGGCCCTTACCTGGGTGCGCTCAAACGCGGCGCAGTACGGCATCGCCGAGGACTTTTTCGCCGACCACGACATTCACATGCACGTCCCCGCGGGCGCGATCCCGAAGGATGGTCCGTCGGCGGGCGTGACCATGGCGACCACTCTGGTTTCGTTGCTGTCAGGCCACCGTATTCGGCCTCTCACTGCGATGACCGGCGAAATCACTCTAAGCGGAAATGTGCTTCCCGTTGGAGGCATCAAGGAAAAAGTGCTCGCAGCGAAACGAGCCGGTGTGACTGACGTGATCCTGCCGGCCGAAAACAAAATGAACGTCGACGAGGATCTTACACCCGAGCAACTCGAGAACCTCACTGTTCACTACGTTAAAACGATTGGCGAGGCGTTGCGGTTTTCATTGCCGGCTGTGGCGGAGTCGGCAGCCGCAAAGATGCTCTCGAAGCCGAACGACGGGAAACAGGAGTATCAAACGGTTCCGCCGGTTCCGGTGCCCGACATAGCTCACGACAAGGTCCTGACGACGCGGGCTTGAAGGGTCATTAGTAATCATTGATAGCCTTGATTGCCGGTTCTCACGCGAGGACCGGCAATTTTCTTGGGCTCATAAACCTAGGTACTTCTTGCCGGGCCACCCAAGTATCGAAAAACCTGCAGCAACTCGCGCTAAACTGACGACTGGAAAAATCTTCCCATGCGCGTGCACGTTCTTTTTTTCGGTGTGCTAAAAGATCTCGTTGGCAAATCCAACGACCGGATTGAACTGCACGATGGAGCGAAGGTAGCGGATGTGTTGGCGCATTATCAGTCGGAGATTCCGCGGATAAAAGAAACGATGGCGTCACTGGCTGTGGCGGTAAATCGGCAATATGCGGGGCCGGAGACCTTATTGAAAATTGACGACGAGGTGGCGCTGCTGCCGCCAGTGAGCGGCGGGTCGGGAAGAGCATCGATCATTCGCGAGCCTATCAATACCGAAGGAGTGCTGAAGCGCATCAAGCGCGACGACGATGGAGCGGCCGTGATGTTCGAGGGAGTCGTGCGGAACCAGACGCGTGGCCGCAGGACACTCTATCTTGACTACGAGGCTTATGAGGAAATGGCGTCACAGCAGATGGAAGAACTGGCTGAGAGGGCACTGAAACAATTTCAGGTGCGCGACGTTGCTCTAGTACACCGGCTGGGACGCTTGGAGATCGGCGAAACTAGCGTGCTGATCGTAGTGGCATCCGCTCACCGCGCCGACGCTTTCGATGCCTGCCGTTGGCTGATCGATACTCTCAAGCGCAGCGTTCCCATCTGGAAGAAGGAGTATTTCGAAGATGGCGCGGTGTGGGCAGCTGGTGAACCATTTCCCGTGGAAATTCCTCGCGGAAGTTTATAGACCGAGGCAGCCCGTCGGCCGAGGGCGCATCTAACTGAGCGGACTGACGTGGCTGGGTGGACGTAGGCTTGGAGCGTCTCGCTCTACTTGGTAGACAGTCAAGGCGCTGTCCCACGTATACTTCTTTTTCCGAATGAGAAAAGGTTCCACGCTGATCGTGCTGATGCTGGCTTGTGCTCTGTCGCCGGCACAGCAGCGTCCAGCTCACAGCCCCTCGACCCGGGAACCCGAGAGCACACTCAAAGTCGACGTGAAACTGGTCAACGTCTATGCCACGGTGACCGATCCCCAGGGGCACCCCGTGGCGGGTCTCAAGAAAGAGAATTTTGCACTTCAGGAAGACGGGAAAGACCAGACGATTTCGGTATTCGACAAGGAGTCCGCGCTTCCGCTTTCAATTGCGCTCGCCATCGATACCAGCCTGAGCACCCGGCATGACCTGCCCTTGGAGCAAGCCTCGGCGAAACGCTTTGCACGCACTATCATGAGGCCGGTGGATGGTCT
>CAYOVU010000274.1:0-8299 GCA_964407505.1 uncultured Acidobacteriaceae bacterium
CGGAAGAAAATAATGCTGGAAGCGTCGTTCACCTTCGCATCTTTTCCTACGTAGCGCTCGAAAAAGATCGCAGCCATGGGCGTAACGTACTCGTGGCTGAAACGCAGATCGGCGCGAGCAAAGCCCGTGTCGCCGGGCTTCACGCTCTCAACTCCAACTTCGCCCTTGTCGTTGATCATGTGCCGGGCGAAGATTTTTTCCGCCACTGTCATCGGGCGCCGCGCGGTCTTAATCGGCGGGAGAAACACCTTCTTCTGCATTCTCGCCACGTTGAAGGGAAACAATCCGCCGTACTCGATCACTTGACGGGTGATCTCATCCTCGCCGGCAGTGAACTCATTCAGCGAAATCTCTTCTCCGCGGCGAATTTTGTCGATCAGCGAAAAGTCAGTCGAGGTCAGCAGTCCAAGGTTCTGGCAATTCTGCTTGTAAATACGCTCAATATTTTCCGCGATCACCACCTGAATGCCGGCGCACATCTCAGCGTAAGGCGACTGCTCTCGGCTGGAGCCTTTGCCGCGCCGTTTGCCGCTCACCGCGCACACAAAGCCGCCTCGCTTCACGTCGCCGCGCCCAATCGGCGTCACGCTCCCGCATTTCAAACCGAGATAAGGAATCTCGCCCAGCGTCTCGTCAAAGTAGAAGCAGTAGTGGGCCGGAGTAATCTCGTCGGTGGAAATGTCGTCGCGCAGCTTAGGATTATTCGCCGGATTTTTCGTATCCCACGGCAAGTCTTCGCCGGCGAGTTGCCGCTTGATGAGTTCCGGGTCTTCGGTGAGGAAAAGAATGCGTCCCTGCAGCCGAACTTTGTCCGGCCGCTTTTCGATTTTGCGTTCCAAGAGAGAGTTAATCACGGTGCGCCTTAAGCGTTGAGAATTGAGGACTAATAACGGGACGGTCGGAAGCGGGCTGTCCGGTCCGCATCTATTGTAACTCGATCAGGAGATCGAGACCGACGTTATGACATCCGTTATGCGCCGATGTTAGTGATGCGCGTGCGCAGCTTTATCGAACTTCTCACCTGCAGGGATCGCCACCGTGAGCCGATTTTCCTTCGGCGCCAAAGGACACGTCGCATAAGGCGTGACCGCGCACGGCGGGTTATAGGCCCGGTTGAAGTCGAGCACTACGCTGCCGTTCAACACTGGATCGGTTTCGAGAAAACGTCCACCCGGATACGTATCGCTCTTCGCGGTCAGATCGTTGAAAACAAAAAAAAGCCCCTTCGATGGATTACCGTGCAGGTCGGTAAGCCCTACCTCTTGTCCGTTGACCTTAAACACAACGGTACCCGCCACGGGCGTCGAACTCACATCGCCGAGCACATTCGGCACATCGATTGTCTTCTTTCCATCGGACGGAACCCATGTCGCCGTCACGCGATAATTCATGTCCAGCGGATAAAATATCAACCCATGAAAGTTATGCACGGCTGCGCTGTCAATATCTTTCAGGCGGATGCCCACGCGTTCTCCGCGCACGATTACGTGAAACTGCAGCGTGCCCATCTCAACAACAGAGGCATGTGACGCAACATCGGAATCCAGCTTCGCAACAGTTAAGGGTTTCCCAGCGAGCGTCGCGTGCGCTTCCGGGGCGAGCTTAACGGTGACGTCTTTCCCATCCAGATCAAACTCGCCAGCATGCGCGGGACCTTTCGGAAAAACAACCGCATTCCCCGAGTCGGTGCCGAAGGTGTTCGCCCCCGGCTTTAGCCAGTACAGTCCGGCCAACGATATCCAATTTTGTTTCAGGTCGTCAATCTGTTCGGTCTTCCACTTCTCAAACGACTCCACGTAAGAAGGATCGGGCGCGGCCGGAGATGACGATGCCGCTCCAGCCCGCAGCACGAGCGAAACGAGCACTGCCGCGCAGAAAGCTACTGAAGTAAGGATGCGACCTTTATGATTCATATTCAACACCTCGTCTCTGGCCCGTCGCTACTGGAAATTTTCGGACTTCGAAGCTTAATCCGGTCAGAACAGAATCCTACTTTTTCTTATACTCTCGCGGATCGGGCAGTGGTTCCATATTTCGTCCGTCAAAGATTTCCTTAAACTCCTGCAGCAACGCATCGTGAATCAGGCCATTCGAAGCCACGGTTTCGCGGCTGTTCAGTTCAAATTGCGATCCATCGAACCGCGTTACTTTTCCGCCAGCCTCTTCCACAATTAAAACCCCCGCCGCCGTATCCCACGGATTCAGATTGAACTCCCAGAATCCATCGAAACGCCCGGAGGCCACATTGCACAAATCGAGCGCAGCGGAGCCTGCCCGCCGCACGCCGTGCGTGTGCAAAGTAATCTGATGATAGAAGTAAATATTCGGATTCTTATGGCGCTTCTGGCTGGGAAAGCCGGTAGCCATCAGGCTTTCCTTCAGCGCGGCGGTTCTTGAAACACGAATCGCTTCGCCATTGAGTTGCGCACCTCTTCCCTGCTCGGCAGAAAAAAGCTCATCACGCGTAGGATCGTAAATCACCGCAGCAATGCGGCTAGCCGGTTTTCCAGACACGCGCTGTTCTACAGCTTGACGCTCCAGGGCTACCGAAACACAGAAGACCGGAAATCCGTGGGCGAAGTTCGTCGTGCCATCCAGCGGATCGACGTACCAGCGATAGTCGCTGCTCTGGTCGTTGAGCCCCTGCTCTTCACCAAGGACATCATGTGTAGGCCACTGCTGCCGAATGCGTTCGCGGATCAATGCCTCAGAGGCACGGTCTGCGGCCGTAACCAGATCGGCCTCGCCCTTATATTCGATCTTTAAATGTTGGTGAAAGTACTTCATCAGCAGAGCGCCCGCTTCACGGGCAATCGCTGACATGGCAGGGAGGAAGCTGTCGTTGGAAGTGGGCACAGGTCTCAAGTCTTATTGGAGCGGATAAGGGGCGGTCGATGTTCGCCGTGCGCTCCTTTACACGCTGGCATCGTAGCAGACTAACTCGACTAGGTTGCCTTCTGGATCGCTTACATAAACAGAGCGCCAATGCACCCATGCGTGCTCAGCCGTTTCGACTTGGAGTCCTAAACCTTTCAGCCTCGTCAGTTCGTCCCCAAAATCAGCCAGAGGTACCTCGAAAGCGATGTGATCGATAGTGGAAGTTGTTGCGTCTGTTCCGCGACAGCCAGGACTCTGGGAACGGTCGAATAAGACGAGCACCTGGGTGTGACCGCCGTAGCCCTCCGCGATCTTGAAGAACGCATAGTTTGGAAAACGAGCAATTAGCGGCAAGCCGATGACCTCCGCGTAGAACTGCTGCATCGCATCCAGATTGTTGACGCGCAGTGCAATCTCCCCAAGGCCGCGCACCGCTGTGCGCTTCTCGTCAGCAATGAACCCTGCCACGATCAACCTCCCTAGAAAGAAAGCCCAACGCCTGACCCATGCACCCTCACTTCTCCTTCCCGCGATCTTCGGCGATGTACATGATCTCGTGCTTAAAAATAAAAAGATTGGGCGCACCCTGGCGTGTCAGGCGTACCATGTGCTTGTCGTAATATTCAATCCATCCGCTAACGGTCTGACCATCCATCAGCTTGACACTTACTGACTTCTGCTTCTCCCCCAGCGCTTTGAGAAAGTTAGCTTCCTCGAAGGTCTCCTCTGGGGGTGGGGTCCGGCCACGCTTGGCGGTATTGGGATTTCCCTGCGGGCGGAAAGGCATAGTGGCATTGTACACAAGCCGCACAGAGCATAGCGACGACGCAATTACTTCGACTAGAAGGTGACGCGCAACCCGAATTCAAACTGGCGCGGAGCGCCCAAAGCAAAAGTTCCTGACTGAAAACTGTTGCGGAACGGGGTGAGGCTCGAACCCGGAACCACGCCACCCACCACATTCGGCGCCAGCAAACCGTTCTGGCCCGGAAGCAATGAGGGTCCGGGCAAGTTGCCTGCCTGAAATGCATTCCAGAAGTTGAAGACGTTGAACACGGCCGCACTGGGCTCGATGGTCACTTTATCTTTCACGGTGAAGGGCCGCGATATCTTCAAGTCCATCGACTTCAGCCACGGAATGCCCACCGCTTGTGGAGCAACGCCATTCAGAGTGGGCATGACCCAGCCGAGCGCACTCAGATCACCCTGGGTCAAAACCTGCGGGCCATCCACCAACCCGGGGCATAAGGTGGTGTTCGCGGCCAGGCACTCCCCCGCAGGCGTGAGGTTTCCCGCAAAGGTGTGGTTGTAGGTGGTAATAACTTTGCGCAAATTGGTGATGTCGGTGCCGCGCTGAAACTGGCCAATCTGAGTTCCCGGGATAGGCTCGGGTGCCGCTGACGCGCCAAGTCCAGTGCCCAACCAGTCGGTAGCGAAAATTTCGCCGCCATTCGTCAGCTCTGGGAGTTCAAGGTTCTGCGCGGGCGGGCTATAGAAGTGTCCAATCATGCTCAGCTTCACGTCGAACAGCATATCGAAAGTTCCACCAAACGAGATCTGATGCCTGTGATCGAGGCTGTTCGGTCCGGTGTATTGAGCTGGCCGATCGTTGTTGGTCGCCAGATTAATGAAGTCCTGGTCCTGCGCCTGGCTTATATATTTCGAAATTGAATAAGAGATTTGGAAGTTCGCGGCATTAATGCCTTGCGCCGGCTTGACGATCCGCGTCACCAGTTTCAGCTGCACGCCGGTGTAAAGCGAGTGGCCATCGGAAAAAAGCATGTCGAGCCCGCCCACCGCACCGCGGTTGCCACTAATCGAAGTAACGCCTGGGAAAGCGCAATACGAGCACGGTCCACCGCCTACCGCCTGAACGTTTGAATCCAATCCCGCGGAGGAATAAGCGGCCTGAGCTCCGGCCTGGCCCAGTGCTTTGATCATGCAAGTTGCTTGATTTAGACCGGGAGCGCAACCATTCGCTACCTGAGCCGCATCACGCGCAGTCAGCGCATTCGCCTCATTGAAGCTGCGTGCGGCGCCGCTGTGGTTCATATCCTCACCAATCAAGGAATGCTCCCCGACGTCACGAACGTAATCCACGCTCAGCACCGTTCCAGGGCGAATTTCCTGCTGGAAGCCCAGGTTCATCTGCCACGAGCGCGGAGTGCGGTAGTCCGGATTAAACAATGCATAATTTGGACTCAAAGCCGTTAACGCCGTGCCCACGAAGTTAGCATTCGGCTGCGACCGGGAGGCACCAGCCGTCGCTGCCTGGAGAGCGCTGCTCAGTGCCAGGATTTCGGGAGCAACTGTCGAGATCGTCTGCCCGCAAAAAGTCGGCTTCGCCTCCAACCCGGCTGGAGTGTTCACTACCGTCGCTGCTCCTCCAGCGATGGAGGTCCCCGCGAGGCTTATGGGCCACACGAAGTCATCGGCGATTCCTCCCTGACAAACCGTGGGAGCATCGTTGAAGACTCCTTTGCTAAGGCGCGCCGGCGTATCGAACTCAAGATTGTTCAAGAGCGGATTTTCATAGTACAGCCCAGCGCCGCCGCGGACTACGCTTTTGCCCGTGCCGCTCGCATCCCAGACAAAACCAAACTGCGGTGCGAAATCCAACTTCGGATCGCGAATCTTATTCCCTAATCCCGCCGACCACTGATTCAGGTCAGGCAACGGTCCCAGGCCGGTATCCTGCCGACTGCTGTCGTGCAAATAGCGCACTCCGTATGTCACATTCAATTTCGGTGTCGCCTTCCAAACATCTCCGACGTAGAACTCTATTTGATTGTCCGGACCGAGTCCGCCGGCTGGAAAATTAAACGCCGACTGCGCAGTGGAGAAGCCACTCGCATTCCCCAGGCTCACCCAATCCGCCGCGTAGGAAGTTGGATCGGCGGATGTTCCATCTGAAGTTGTGCCTACTTGGGGGAACGCGGAGAAAGCTGCGTAGCGTCCGCCGCTAATGCGATTGAACACCGCCCCATAGCGGATGAGGTGATCATGCAGAATCCGGCTGCCATCGTATTTCGCTTGTTCATTCGATTGAACCGTCCGCTGGGGTGCAAGCCAGCTCGGCCCGCCACAATAATTGCCACCGTCGCTGAACGCGCAATTCCCCGCCGTGGATGCGCCAATGTTAATGCCAAGGCCTGGGATTGGATTATTCACGCCACTCAAATCGTTCGTGGCGTCTTCGATCGCGTCGCGCAGCTTGAGATATTCAACGCGGATGCTGTGCGCGTAGACGCCGGTACGGAAATCAACTCCGACGGTATGCGTCTCGGTGTTGATGCCGTTTCCGAATAGCTGCGTGGAACTGGCTGAGCCATTGGGGCGCACGTCGCTGCTCTGAAAAAAATTGAGCCGGTAGAACGCCCGCCGATTGTCTTTGATGTTCCAGTCCAAACGCACATCCGTGGTGAATTCGCGGTCAGGCTGGGCGACAGTTGTATTCAATCCATCAAAGGGATAAGTAAATGGCTCCTCGTTCGTCACATCCTGTTTCACGCGCTCGGCATCGGCGAATACGAAAAACTTATCTTTAATAATCGCCCCGCCTGCGCGTCCGCCGAATTGCTCCCGCTGGAAAGACGAAATGGCGAAACCTGGTAGCGACGCGGCACCCTGGTCGCCGCGAAACAATCCGTACAACTCTCCATGAATCTCGTTGCTGCCAGATCGGGTTGCGATGTTCAACGCGCCGGAGGATGTTAGGCCAGTTGAGAGATCCATCAACGAACGAACCATTTGAAATTCCTGGATCGCGCTCGCGGGAAGATTCTGCGTTGGACCCCCAACAATCTCATCGTTGATATCAACTCCATCCACGGCCGTGCGCGCCGAACCCCCAAAGCGGCTTTGGAATGAAATCGCCGAGATGCCGTTCTTAGTGGCGTCAAACGTGCCTGCATCCTGCACCTGTACTCCAGGCTCAAGCTGACCCAGATCGATGAAATCGCGCGCGTTAACCGGCAAGCTCTCCACTTGATCCCCACGAAGCGAGCCTTGTAACATGCCTTCCTCGGTGTTCGGGATGACTGTGCTTGTTGGCAGGCGCATCATGGGCTTCTCGGTGCCCAGTTGTAGCTTTATGTCGCCATTCGTAATTCTGCCGATCTGAACCACGGCAGTGAAATCCGCTAAGTTGAAGCCCTTGGCTTCTACCTGCACAACGTACTCTCCCGCTTGAATGGGACCGGACGAGTACAATCCAGCCGACGACGTCGTCACCCGGACCACAGCACCCGTGCTCTTGCTCGTGAAGGTCACCTTGGCGCCCGCGACCACCGCCTCCGACGGATCGTTGACCACACCGACTATGCTTCCGGTAGCTACGGTCGATTGCGCCGGCAGAAAAGGCGCGGCCAACAAAAGAATCACTATCGCGAACCTGCCGATTCGCACGGCCAAACTGCGCGGGGCTTTCCGGTTCAACGTCGTTAACCTTGGATTCGCAATATTCACTAAGCCTCTCTCACATTCTTTCGGCGTTTTCCAGCAACTCTAGAGTAGTTGGAAAATCGGCGCTTCAACGGGATCGCATGCCTTCAAATCAATCCTCGGCAATATCGAATCACCCGCATACTTCGCGGATCACTTGGTGGAACCAAAACCATTCTCCAGACGTTCGGGGCAATCTCGGAGAATACCAGACATAGGCACTCTCTTTCTTCTCAATCACTCGAAAATCTCATGAGAAACCGGCTCTCAGAAGTCCGACGGACCCGTATAGTAGCCAGCCCGATGCCGCACATGGTAGGCCGACGCATCCTGCGTTCCGGAAACTTTTACCTGGATACGGCGAAACTGCGAATTCGAGGTGCGCTGTGATGGATAGTAGGCGAGCAGGTATTGCGTGCGAAGTTCGTCACTGATCTGCCGGAATGCATCGTCAAGTTGCGCTATCGAGGTCGCATAATAATACTTGCCACCAGTATCCTCCGAAAGCTGGATCAAGGCATGCTCGCCGCCGGTTTCGCGCCCCGCGCTGTTCTCGATCGGCACGACGATAATGCTGTAAACGATGCCTTCGGCCTCTTCAGCGGCGCGCACCGCCTGCTTATAGTCGAATCTGCTGATGGTATCGCCCCCGTCCGTGATCAGCACGATCACCTTGCGTCCCTGGCGATGGTTCAGCGAGCGCGAAACCAGATAAATCGCATCGAAGAGCGCTGTTGCCGCACCCAGCCGGATATGATCGATGCCCTCGTCGATGCGCTTCAGGTCGGCTGTATAGCCAATGGATTGCACCACGGCTTCACTAAAACCAAATACCGCAAGACCATCCACCGGCCTCATGATAGTGCGTGCAAAGCGTTTCGCCGAGGCTTGCTCCAAGGGCAGGTCATGCCGGGTGCTCAGGCTGGTATCGATGGCGAGCGCAATTGAAAGCGGAAGCGCGGACTCCTTGTCGAATACC
>CAYOVU010000275.1:0-3110 GCA_964407505.1 uncultured Acidobacteriaceae bacterium
AGAGACGCCAGCATCTTCTAGGTACGTTTACCTGTGAACTAAGAGCACGACACTAGCCTACGGCGGTGAAATCAACCGCACGGCCACAGGAGATGCGCCATTTCCGAGGATTGGCTGTCCGCTAGCGCCAGTTCCGCAACCGGCCATGTTGATAATAGTCGTGGAGATCTCAAATTGGCTCGCGGAGCCTGCCGGAGCATAAGGCATAGTCGATGTTGCTAAAGGGTTCAGGAACACTTGCAGGAAGCCGATCACTTGCACGGGGTTTGCCGGAGGGTTGGTCGGCATGTTGATGACGGGAATCGTCACTAAGGAATCGCTGACCATGACATCCTGTCCGCTCGCAATCGGGTTCTGGTTGCCCCCTAGGAACTGAAACGGCGGCGGCCTCGTGGTTGCCGTGTCAATGCTGTCGCTATCTCCCGGCGAGCTCACGTAGTGAATAAGGGTATCTGCCGCCGCAACTGTGTCGCTGTCGCGAGTCCCGGTGGCGGGCGTGTAGGGGTTAGTATCAATTTTGATGGAAGAATTTGCGCCACACACAATGGGCGTCGGTACGCAACCAGCGACGGCAAGTTGATAGGGATTGAAGCTAGTGGTGCCGCTAGGTAAGCTCTGCGTAGGAACCGGAAAGTCAGCCGCATCAATAGCCCCGGGGTAATATCCGCCTGGCTGGGCTGGAACAATCCCGCCGTTGCCTGGACTGCAGTCTCCATTGCACAGGGCATAGATGCCATTGGAGTTGCTAGTCCCGGGCCAACCTTTGCCAACCAAACCAGGTGCTGTAATACTGCCATCCGGGTTAAAAATTGTATTTGTGCTCGCTCCCGTCGGGTCGATATTCGGTAGCAACCATGGCTTAACACAAAGCGGCGCAACCGGAACCGCCGTTTCACCCAGGGCGTTTGCGCCCGACGGATTGTAAGCTTCCGCTGTGGCCGATGCCCCAACCGTATTTACTGTGCGCCCCCAAATGCGCGCGAAGAAGGTGGGCAAATCAGCTCGCTGAGTTTTTACGGTCACATGGGGATTCGTATCGAATCCTGTGTCAGTTTCATTGAAGCTGACCGCAATCTCGCCAGCTCCAGTGGCAGGGTTCAGCGTTCTTCCTCCAACCAGGTTTTGGGACGCCACCTGCGTAGCGATCGTAGTGGCCAGGGTCCTCGCATTTCTAGTAGACCTCCGCGACGCGTCCGAAGTCACGCCCGAGTTCGCGAACACGCGCGCACCTGCCAGAGCCCCGGCATCGGCTGCAAGTTGCGCCTCGCTGCGCGCGGTATAGAGTGTCACCACATCGATCGAAAGCGCGGCCATCGCTCCCACCACAAACAGCAGGAATACCGCCACCAGCACGATTACAAATCCGCGCTCATGATCACGTTGCCCATGTTCACGTCGTGAGCCGATTCGCGAGTTAGTTCGACGCTGTCGCAAGTATCCTCAAATCTGGTTATGGACCGTAGCGCTCTCACTCAACTGTGTGAGAGCCGCATAGTTCGCGCCCGGGGCTAACAATTGAATCACACTATTGAACCGCCAATGATAGGGATACTGTACCGTCACCACGGTACCGACGGAAACAGGAGGCCCGGACGTACAGGTTGGGGCACAGGATCCCCCGCATACACATCCGCGGTTGATGGTAATGATCAGTTGGTCGCCGGCGATGGTGGTACACCCGGAAATTGTGTACGTCCACGTCAGGGTGGTCCCGGGCGTGGTTCCCGGTCCGGAGATCACGCCGGGAGCTGCGCAGGTTGTTCCTTGAGGCAATACCCCACTCGCGAGCAGGGAGTTGAAAACTGTCGAAACCACCGGCAGCAGCGAGGTCGGATTCGTCGTGGTCGGCTGGATGTCGCTCATCGGCTGCGCTCCGGCAATGATGGCGCCTTCCTGCGCGGCCTGGTCGATCTTCTGTTTCTGGTTGAAAGCCCCGCTAAAATCGAAGATGCCCACAACGAACACCACCAGAAGCGGCAGAACGATAGCAAACTCGAGCAGCGCCGAACCGTCCACCTCCTGCAGCAAACGGGCCGCGCAACTTATTATTCTCTCGCCTCTTGGAAAGCGGCCCATCTAGTTTTCCATCCTGCTCTGCGCCTGCGCCGACAAAGTAATGGTCTGCATGTTGAGTGAAGTGAAGGGCAGATAAAACTGGAAGGGGTATTGAAAACTCACCACTGTGCCACATTGTATGGGCTGAGATTGCGTGCTGCCGACAGCGACGGGATTCAGCTGCACATTTTGGCAAACGTAGATGTTGGAAGCGACTGAGCACGAGCCGCTAGATACCGGCGCGGGCGATGGACACGCAGCGCAAGGTATCTGCGATTGCCCGCCGCCACAATTGGGAGGAGCGGACGGCAGTTGGATCTGATTGGCATTGAGACTGGACGCCTGCAACACGGCGATCACCACGTTATCGGCACCGGTAGCGCTTGGAGGGGCATTTCCGCCGGCGCATGTGGCACACGGCTCCCGCGCCGCAGTGATTGCTCCCTGCTGCGCAGCCTGCTGGATTGTGGAATAGATGTTGAAGGCTCGTCCAAACCAGATGATGCCCAACAAAAACATAAACACCAGAGGCAGCACCAGCGCGGCCTCGGCGATCTCAGCGCCGTCGGCGTCAGCAAGTCGAGTTGTCATCCTGAGTGAAGCGAACGATCTCAATCTGCTGAACCTTAAGCGCATAGCCCGGATAAAGGAAATCATAAACGCTCCAGCACTCGCCCCACTCCAAAAAACAAAACCGTAACCGCCATAGCCACGCCGAACGGAATCTTCGTCGACTGCGGATCGTCCACCGATACTTCTGTGCCCGGCATGCGCAAACTAAACAACGCGCCCAACAAATGCGCCATGTTCATGAGCGTCCGTTTCAGCCGCCCCTTCCAGATGACCACGATTAAGGCCATGACTCCCGCGACCAGAATCGTTCCCATCAGCACCGAGAGCAGTAACCGCGGGCCGAGACAAGCTCCCAATGCTCCGGCCAGTTTCCAGTCTCCCGCGCCCAGGCTGCGAATCAGCACAAACGGCAACAGGAGCCCCAACCCCAACAATGTTCCTAGTAATGCCGCTTTCAATCCCGGCCAGCGGTAAAGAAACGT
>CAYOVU010000276.1:0-8258 GCA_964407505.1 uncultured Acidobacteriaceae bacterium
TACTCGGCCCAGCGCGTTTCAATCGCGCCCGGCTCGTAAGATTTAGGCAGTTCGTGCGGCATGGGGTCAGCAGTTAGCAGCTAGCACTTGGCAATCGGTGCGGAATTGAGCAAGCTGTGATGAACTTTGATCTTACAGGCGTGGGAAAAGAAGGGTCAAACGGGGCGTGGGGGATAGCTATTGCAGGCGGGAAATCCGGCCACCCACCCCACAACGGCCTCTTGTGCAAACAGTGCCGAGGTGAGAGCATCTCCCTGATCTGTTTGCTGCAAGCGATGCAAAGAATAGAAAGTTCGATAACAGCCGAAGCAAAAGTCCTAGCCGACGTACAAGCCGTCCTCTCAATCATAAAACGGCTCTCAGGTCAGGAAGTAGATAACGTTCAGTCAGGTATCGCTCAAATCAGAAAGATCCGTTCGTCAGTTTACGAAGACATCAACCAAATACAACATGAATACCTGATACTGCGGGCGCTCAGATGGCTTCTCCAGAAGGGCTTTGCTTCTGAAATCACATGGGAATGGAACGCTCGCCAAACGGGAACAGCGAACGAACCCGACTTGAGAGGCAGCTTAAATGGTATGGTTTTGATCTCGGCCGAAGCCTCAGCCTCGGAAAAACCTGTCGGGGTGATAGACAGCAGGATGAAGCTAACACTTCACAAACTGAGCCAGATGGCAGGCCAGAAATATTATTTTGTCTGCTCAGACGAAATGGCGTGCCGCGCCCGGACAAAAATCGCCAAACAAGATTGGCCAACAACGGTCGTTCGCCTCTAGCCCGTTTTTCCGCCCCCCGCGCGCAAAGTAAGAGAGACCTCAAGTTAGATATTGATGGTCCCTTGTAGATAGAGCTTCGCTTCGCCGGCGATCTTTATGCGGGGCCCTAGGAGGGTGCACCACATTTGGGCGCCGCGAGGGCTGAGTTGGCGTACGCGAAATGTTTGCTTGCCGGTGCGTGCGGACCAGTAGGGGACGAGGGAGCAGTGGATTGAGCCGGTGGCGGGATCTTCGTCGATGCCCTCGGATGGAGCGAAAAACCTGCAGACGTAATCGACATCATTGTCGCCGGCAGCGGTAACAATTGCTCCACCACCGATGCCCATATCAATTTTCGCCAAGGCAGTGATATCTGGTTTGAGGTTGCGCACGATCCCGGCGTGGTTGACGACGATGAGAAAGTCGCGAGGGTCGCGCAGTACCTCTGCCGTCTCCAGACCCAAGGCGGACAGCAGCCCGGCTGGGATTTCGCAGGATACCGGCAGCCGGGAGGGGAAATCCATTTCAAAGCGGTCGTCATTATGGCGCTCGTGATCATAGCGGTCGCGATCACGATCAACCGTTAATAAGCCACTGACGGTGTAGAAGCGAACCGGCCAGGCGTCATGTCCACGCAACGAAAGAGCATATGCGGAAGCCAAAGTTGCATGGCCGCACAGGCCATCTTCCATGACCGGTGTGAACCAACGCAGGTCGAAATCGCCATCTGCGCGGGCGACCACAAAAGCCGTTTCGCTGTGATGGTTCTCCGCCGCGATTTTTTGCATGACTTCCCTGGCAGGAAATGCGGGAACGAAGCATACTCCGGCAGGATTGCCTGCGAACAGTTCGTTCGCGAAAGAATCGATGTGGTAATACGGAATTGACACGCTCACCAAAGTATCACGGGGATGGGCACTCCGCTGGCGATCGACGGCTGTGCTTTGCTGATGCTGAAGGGTTATTTCTTCTGCGACATTTTGCGGGAAATCTCAGCCATGAGCTTTGGGCGAAGGTCGGCTAAGACACTGTCGACGATGCTGGCGAGTTCCTCAGTATTTTCCGGGGGTGGTTCGTCGGAAACTTCTTGCGCGACGTGCTCGGCACCTGCAGCCACTGCCATGGCGGCGGAATCCGATGGTGTGGACTCAGGCGCTTCGGACTCGTTTGGATTGGATTCCGCGACGGAATCGGTCTTTGCTTCGCTGGTGTCGCGGGTTTGACGCCAACTGGCCCAGGCGGCCGCGGTGCTCTTCACGACTTCAGATTCTGGCTTAGGGTCGGCCTCGTGCTCCGCTCTGTGGAGAATTTGGGCGTAGCCGATGGTCGCGTAACTGCCAACCGCTGCGGCTTGCGCGATGGCAGGTTCGACTTCCGGCACGGGCTGGACTTCGCGCAACTGCGAAACAGGCGTTGCTTCTGCTACCGCCGTTACCGCTTCTGGCACAACGGGGGCAGGTTGCTCGGCTACCTGAGCAAACTCTTGATGTAGGACAGGCTCGTGGGTGGCTTCGACTTGTGCGACTGCGATCTCAGGAGTATAGACTTCGACCGGTGAGCTTTCCGGCGTAGCGGGCTCTGAAACCGCCGTGACCGGTTCACTCGGGATGTTGGCAACTTCAGGAAGTTTTTCCGGCTCTGCGACTGCGGAAAAAGCTGTGCGGTTTTCGACGGCCGACTGCGCCATCGCGGCGGTTGCATGTTCGTCAGACACGAAGGTCGAGGAGGGCTCGGGCTCGGGAGGCGCAAGCAATGCAACCGGTGATTCCGTGACTGGCTCTGCAGACGAATACGCAGCAGAAGGAACTTGTTCCGCGGGCGCAGGTATAGGCGATGCAACGGTCTCGGGCTCTGAGACTGCGACTGCGCTCGCTTGCTCCGGCTCCGTGGCCACAAAAGCGGCATATGCCTGGCGCATTTCATTTTCCAGCGAGATCGACGCCTCTTCGGAATCCAGAGCGACGGAGACCGCTTTCCAGCGTGGCGCACCGTCTTCCGTGGCAACTTCCGATTCACCACTGGCCGCCATTGTGGCCGGCTCTTCGCTCTCGCTCGCCGCCGGCGCAGCGGCCGCTGCAGCTTCGGTCGCGATATCGATCTTATTTTCGCCTTCAGTTTCGGGCCTTGCTTCCGATCTTTCGGGCGCCGGTTGAGCGAGATCCTGGGCGGCGGTGGCCATTTGCATTTGCGCCACTGCGGCTGCAATCGCGGCAACCTCTTCCGGCGTCACATCGTTCAAAAGGTTTGGAGGAACTGGCGCTACAGCGTCCTGGCTCGCTTCCAGGGCCTCCGCGAGAGGCGCTGCGTCCTGCGGGGATTTGTCCACGACGGTGCGGAGATCCCGATTCATCTGGTTATAAATAGAAGGCTCATCCGCAACTTTTTCCTCGGGCTCGGTTTTTTCGTGAGGAAATGCGATGCGGCTCTTCCATCCATTGTCGGCGCCGGAAGGTTCTTTCGCGCCGCCACGGCTGGCTTCTTCCTGCGCCGCGATCGCCCGCGCAAAGCGCCCGGGCTTGGAAGGTTCGGCGCGCGGCACTACTTTGTCTTCGAGTTTCGACAGGGCGCTCAGAAGCTCACTGGCTTCAAAAGGCTTGACGATGAAGGCGTCGGCGCGTACGCGCTGCGCTTCTTCCGGCTTGAAAGGCTCAAGTTTACCTACGCTGAGTAGCACCGGAATCCGCGAGGTTTCCTGCGATTCCTTCAGGCGCTGGCAGACTTCGAGGCCACTGTAGCCGGGCATGTAAACATCGAGGATGACGAGGTCGGGCTTCAGTTCCGCGATCTTTTTGAGTGCGGCCGAGCCATTGTTGACAGCAATCACCTCATACCCCGCATCGGCGAGGATCTTGCGCCCCATGTTCTGGGCGGTCACGCTGTCGTCGGCAAGCAGTATTTTCCTGGCCAAGAAAGTCCTCTGAAGCGGGGAGATATGGCGAAGGTAACCTGCTCCTGAACGTAAGTCAATGTTCCCATTGGAGGTTACCTGGTTACCAGTGGCCAACGCCTACCGCGTTGGCGGGGGTGTTCTGATCGGATTCGGAGGATCCAAGAAGGATCGAGAAAGGCGATCGTCGATTGCGAAGGACTTGCCGGCTCTTGCCTGCTTTGTTTATTTGGCGGGGTGATGGTGAAAATACAGGATCGTCCAGTGCGTGAGAAAGCCGACGGCGAACCAGAACCCAGCTTCCAGTACTCGCTTGAATAGGGCTGTCATCCTGTGAAACTACACTTGATAGAGTTTCGTGTCGAGTCCATCTCCATCAAAAATCTTGTAACAGAGTTATCAAAAAGCTAGAGGACAGTCCGAAGTGATCGCTAGCGGTGGCCATGCAGACAAACCCAGATCCCTCGCTTCGCGAGGGATGACAAAGCGTGTGGATCAGCTTCTGGCTAGAGCGGTATGATTTTTTTCAGCCCCTTCTTTTTCTTCTTCTTGCTACTGGAAATATCCTGATCGCTGGCCGGAGTGGAAGTGGAAGTTGAGTCTGCCGCGTTGGTCGACGCCGGGCCGGGCTGAATCTCATTGAGCTGCACGGGGGGAGGCAAGGGCGCGCCGTTTGCAACCGCGGCTTGACTGTTAGCAGCCGGGGTCAATTCGTTTGGATCTGCGCTGGGTTTTAGCTCATTGGGATCGGGCGCGCCGCTGGGCTTCAGTTCATTGGGGTCGGGCACGTTTGCGGTGGTATTGGGCCGGGCGAAGGGATCGACCTTGGCAACGGGTGGAGCATCCGATCGGGGAGCCGGCTCGTTGGCTGCGGGAGTTCCACCATTCACCACTTCTACGCCGAGGCCACGCTCACCGCCTCCCGAGCCGGAAGTTCTCATGGCCGTTGCCGCTTGCCCTACTTCTTTTAGCTCGGTGCTCGCGGCGACAGGGGTCGGATCCACCAACGTCGGCTCTCCAACTTTCGCGGCTTGGGCAACGTCAGGGCCTTTCTTCACGACGCTCATCAAGCGGCCAAGCGTGTCGGCCTCGCGCCGGCTGTCTTCCTCCGATTTGTTCTGCGCCACCGCCGCCTTCGTTGGCCGCGGGATGGGCTGATGCAACGCCGCCAGCCGCTTCTTTGCATCGTCTCCACGATCCATCAGCGGGTATCGCGTGATGATCTGAGAGTAGGCGGCAGCCGCATTTTTGGTGAGGATTTCGATCATGTTGGCTTTGTCGGTTTCCAGAACGCAACCGGGTTGCGGGCTGGTCTTGACGCAGGTGGGCCGCGCACGGACCTGCGCAACCTGGCCTTCATAATCCTGGCCGAGCACAAACAGCGCTTCGTCGGCGTGACTGTAGAGAGGATATTTTTCGACCAGAGTCTTGAGGCGCGCGATGGATGCGGGATACGACAGCCGCAGGAAGTAGAACCTGCCGATCTCAAACTCGCGCTCGGCCAATACCTCCTGCACTTCCAGCAGACGCTCCTTGCCTTCTTTCACCAGCTTGGGATTGTCCGGGTACTGCATGATCAGGTTGCGGTATTCGTCTTCGGCGCGCTTGGCATGGGTGTAATCGCGGTCCGCTTTCTCCATTTGCTGATACTGGATGTTGGCGATTTTCAGCTGCGCCTCGGCCGCTTCCGGCATGTTGGGAAAGAAGGTCTCGAAGTCGCGATACTCCTGCTCGGCCTGCGCCAGCGACGCTGTGCCACCTTCCGCATACCAGGAGTCGCCCACCGCCAGTTTGGCGCGGGCAATGAATTCGGAATCAGGATAGGTGTTGATCAGCGTCTGCAGCGTCATGCGCGCCACATCGAAGCGGTTGTGCTTCATCGCGTCCATGGCCTTGTCGAACAGCACTTTGTCGGGCTGCTTCGAGCCGATGTTGGCCAGCGGATTGACGGACTTCTTATTGGTGCACGCGGTAGTGATCAGTATCAGCAGCAGCATGCCCATCGCGACGGGGGATTTTCGACGTAACATTAGGACCTCGAATCAGAAATGCAAATCCAGCAATACACCGCAGGGGCTAAAGCCCACATCCATTAAGGCTTTGACGGCACGACTAAAGTCGTGCCCTTCCCGAGTCGTCCTTGCCCGGGTCGTGCCGTTCCCGAGTAATGCCCTTCCTGAAACCGCTTTAGACTTTAAGCAACGCGGCTTCCGTTGCGGCTTTCAGCAGCAACTGGGTATTCTTGCTTGGATCGCCGTTGCCAAACACGGCGTTGCCTGCTACCAGAATTTCCGCTCCTGCCCTGACCACATCGGTAACCGTGTCGTGCGCTACGCCGCCATCGACTTCGATACGGTAGGTGAGGCGGCGCTGGCTGCGAATTTCCGCCAATCGCCGCATTTTGTGCAGCGTAGCCGGAATAAACTTCTGGCCGCCGAAACCCGGGTTCACCGACATTACAAGTACATAATCGACAATGTCGAACACTTCCTCAAGCGTGCTGACCGGCGTCGCCGGATTAATCACAACACCCGCCAGACAATTGCGGCTCTTGATGAGATGCAGGGTGCGGTTCAAATGCCGGCAAGTTTCCTGATGCACCGAAATCCAATCCGCTCCCGCATCCGCAAATGGCGAGATAAACTCGTCCGGGTTCTCGATCATCAGGTGGCAGTCCAGCGGCAAGTCTGTAACTTTCCGCAGCGACTTCACCAGCGGCGGGCCGAGCGTAAGGTTGGGAACGAAGTGTCCATCCATAACATCGACGTGGATGACACCTGCTCCGCCTTCAGCCGCAGCGCGCACCTGCTCGCCAAGGCGAGCAAAGTCCGCCGCAAGAATCGATGGTGCAATTTCAATCAAAAGTTGAATCTCTCAGAAACTGGGCGTTTGAGACGAGCTTACAAACTGGGTGCTTTGCCAGATTTTAGCACGCGTTTTCCTCAGGGGACCATCTAGTTGCGTTTGAGGCCGGAACTTAACGGGTCCGGAAGAAGACACGCAAGGTCATTCCATGACGCGAACATATGATCTAAGCGTAGATTTAGGTCACAGTGGGTCTGAACATCCGGAATCCTCAGACTGCTTTGGTAAATGGAGCGCATGGTCCCAGTGGGCTCTCGCGTCTGCGAAGTGCTCAAGCCGAATCACCACAGCCTAACGAATCGTCGGCACTGACCCGCTAACGAGCGGGAGATTGGTGCTCCAGCAATCGGCCACGATGAGCCACGCGCCAAGGCGCCGCCATGCCCTCACGTACTTGCCGCGGTCGGCTTGGACGGTGCCATCGGGTTGCCGGATAGCGACGGTGTAGCGCCCGATCTCGACGGCCATGTCGCCGGAGGAATCGACGCGAACGGTCTCGAATCGCAGATCCTCGTATCCGGCTTCGCCGAACTCGCGCAACAGGCGCTCGACTGACTTGGGGCCGTAAGCAGGATCGTGGTGCGGCGCCATGAGAGCGCCTTCCTGGGCAAAAAGGGCGGCTACCTGATCGTAGTTGGCCGTGTTAAACGACGTGACAAAATCCTGACACAGGTTGCGAATCAAAGATTGAACGTCCAAAAATGGACGCGAGTCCGCTACGGAACTCGAGTAGGAGCGATACATTTACTACCTCCTGGGGGAAGGCCAAGAGCGGGTCCACGGCCATGGATGCCCGTTCTCCAAATGCAGAAGGATTCTAGCGCAAAAGTGGTTGTGGAAGGGAAAACTTTTTTCACTTGTCGGAGCTTTCATTCGGGGACTATGTGGGGCTCAGACCCTGGATGGAGGTGTCTCGGAAAGAAGCCGGTTTCCCACTTGTACGGCGGATGCGCTCGGCGTATGTTGCGCGAATGAGCATGGGCGGGAAGGCGAATCCGTTGGCGGCGGTCCGCAGCGAGACTTGGGACAGTGGATCGGCCGGACCAGGAGAGTTCGGGATCAATAGGACTATTCGTTCCAACACGCGGCGAAGCGTGGGGCAGCCGGAGCGATTTTGCCCAAATTGCTCGGCGGAGTTGAAAGAGCAGCGCTGCAAGTTGAGCTGTCCGCGGTGCGGATTTTATTTGAGCTGCTCGGATTTCTATTGAGTTCAGGGTGCGCCTTTGCTGCGCTGAATACATCAAACTCCCATTGCTCGGGTCGGGCGGTCTCCGTCTACAATGGTCAAGGATTAAATTTTCTTAGGCATGATGAGGAGAAAACAATGGAACGTAAGGCGAGCGCCGTGTGGAAGGGCGGATTGAAAGATGGAAAGGGGTCGATTTCGGCACCAGGTGGAGTGCTAAAAGATACGCAATATTCGTTTACTTCGCGATTCGAGAATGGTCCGGGGACGAATCCAGAGGAGTTGATTGCGGCAGCGCACGCTGCGTGTTTCTCGATGGCGCTGTCGGCGCAGCTTGGTGGCGCGAATCTGACTCCGGAGAGCATCAGCACGAACGTGACCCTGACGATGGAGAAGCTGGATTCAGGCTGGACGATCACGGCGAGCCACCTGGATGTCGTGGGCAAGGTTCCGGGCGCGGATGCGGCGACGTTCCAAAAATATGCCGAGGCGGCGGAGAAAGGCTGTCCGGTATCGAAGGTGCTGAACGCGAAGATTTCGATGACCGCGAAGCTGGGATAAT
>CAYOVU010000277.1:0-13673 GCA_964407505.1 uncultured Acidobacteriaceae bacterium
TCAAACCCAACGATGTTGTAGTTATTGAAGGAGTCCTCAAGGTCCCAGCTAACGTAATAGCCGTCAGACCAGTTTCCAAAGCGCAGATAGTCGGGAAAGTACAGAGTGGTAGGCGAGCCAGCCGGCCCGTTCGGATTTACGGGAATTGCGGGAGTCAGACTGTAGTCGTAGACATTCCACGAATTTTGTCCGTTGTATCCTTCCAGATTGCTGGCAGGGACGCCACCTGTGGGGGCACTAACTGCCATACAAAGTTCGTAGGTGTTGACGCCCGTGGACTTGTTTGAAATGTTGAAGATATTGGTTAGAACAAAGACATTATCGATGCGGTCATAACTGGCAATGCCATCGAGCGAAGGATTGTTGCAGTCATTTGAGGGAGCGCCGGAGAAGATCGTTGCCGGCGATGTCGACGACGGTACCGACAAAGGCTGCGGCACCGCTATTCCTCCGGTGGAAAATATAGGGCTGCCCGTCGTCCTATCGAAAGCCTGCAGAAAATTGTCACCGAACTCCAGGTACTGTCCAACTCCGGAACCGTCAATCGGACCGACCGCGCCATTGGGATTTACTTCCTCTCCGGGTTTCTGGCCAGAGAGCAGGATGCTTGCGGCGTCGAGTCCCTCGATCTGATTCGACCACGATCCTGCGGCAGGCGCAACGGTATTAAGTCCGACAACTGGGGAATTGCAGGGCGAACTGGCGGTGGTATTGTTGCCCGCGCACCACTGTAGCGTAACTGTGCCAGGAGCCGGACAAGTTCCGTAGGTAGGGCAGTTGTTATGAGTGGCTCGCGGTTGAATGATGGGCCGCACCATCGAGATGTGCGACTGCGCCAGCGGGGTCGCGCCAGAAACATTTTGCAACTGGAAGGTCCCCACGCCAACCTGGCCGGGATCGGTTTCGATGAACGCGATGGTTGAGCTGTCGATCACATAATATTCGAAGTTTAATGTGGGCTGTTGCGTCTTGCCCCCGCTGACGGTAGCGGTGATCGAACCACGGCCTGGCGCTTGCGCCGACGGCGTGTAACTGCCGGACCATTCTTCCGCGGCAAAAGTTGTCCCCTGATCGTTCTCGTCCAACGTGCCCGGGCTGATGCTAGAGGTGCCTGCCGTGAACTGGGCGATGTCGTCCACTTCTCCTCCGTTGTAACCGGAGAGGTTTAGTCCGTAACTCTGCGAAGCCGCGAACGACGTAGCGGTCTGGGCATAAGCTGCACCTTGTGCTAGTCCGAAACTATCGATCTCCAGCAGCAGAATGCCGCCACTCGTAGGATAAGCGGCAAACTGGAAATTATTCGTGGTGCCGTTGGTGAAGTCGGTAAAGGCGAGTTGGCATCTTCCCGCAACTAAGGGGGTGCAGCTTGCGTCCACGTTTGTCACATGAGTGAAGTTGCCAGAGTAGTTAAAATCCTCAAAGCCATTCATGTTTCCGCTGGCGTCCGTGGTAAGCAGGCCGCCTGCGACAAATGGACGAAAGCCGCCTCCGATACCACCTAGAGTAAGGATGAGCTGGCCAGCCGGAAAAGCAGTCTGCTGCGTAAACGCATCGCCATAAAGAACCGTGCCAGATGTGTCGCTTTCAATGAACTTCAGATGAGTTTGGTCGATGACCCAGACCTCAAAAGACAGCAAGCCAAAGCTGGTGTCAAGCTCAGCCGTCCCGTTGAGGCCGCCACCGTTGACTTCCGTAAGAGTGGATGTTGCTGTGGATAAAGGGACGCCCGAGAGCCCGGTGGAATAGCCGTTCTCGTTGAAATCCTGAATGCCTGTCACGACCCCAGCAGAGTTGACGGTGATGGCTCCCGCTGACGCGAGCGGAAAGCCGTTCGCATCTGCGCCGAATAAAGAAAAGGAGAGTGACTGAAAAGAGTTCGCCGGGACGCTGGCAGGTTGCAGATCGATAGTACCGCTGCCGCTGCCAGAGCTGTCGAATCGGGTGATCAATCCGTGACTACTCGAGATCAGAACAAAATCCAGACCAAACGAAACGGTCGTCCCGTTGATGGTGAAGGTGAGGGTGCCAGTGCCTCGACCGTCGACTCCGATTGTGTAAGTTCCCGTGGGCTTCAGACCCGTCTGCACACCGCTTGTGACCCCGGTCGTGGCGATCAAATCCAGGTCGTTAAGGTCAATCAGC
This sequence comes from uncultured Acidobacteriaceae bacterium, assembly GCA_964407505.1. Classification (GTDB taxonomy): domain Bacteria; phylum Acidobacteriota; class Terriglobia; order Terriglobales; family Acidobacteriaceae; genus Sulfotelmatobacter. The sequence continues at coordinate 2,143 of CAYOVU010000277.1, forward strand.
CCTGTGAGTGTGCCCTTGCCATCGGCGGTAATCGTTCCCAACATTGCGAAGGGAGACTGAGCCCCGGTTTGGAAGTTGATGTTCATCCCCGAGTAAGAAATGATGTAGGTGCCACTCAAGGTTGTCGGGATCACGCTCGGAGGTGGTGGCGGAGGCGGCGGAGATGTTTGCGAACTGGAAGAACTGCTACCGCATCCCGCTAGAAGTGTGGATGCAGAGAGCGCGACCAGCAGAATGATTGCATTGCGTACTGACATAAATACCCTGCCGAGACGGACAAGCTTCGTGGATCCCGCCACCTAATAATTCCTTGGGGTCGGTTCTGGTAGAGCCATTTTGCCTGAAACTCGGTCTGAGCAGGAGCTTACTTATGTAACAAGCTCGCGGGAATGGCACTGAGGTGGGACGAGGTTATCGGGTTGTTTGCTGCCGAAAAGCGGAGACAATCGCTCGCTGCGGCATGGCCGCCCACAACGCTTCCTACGCAAAGTTCTTTTGCTTTCGCGAAACAAAAGCGTCGGATTTGGGTTTAAAATTATTAGTAGTTCCCGCCGGGTCGTACGATCACCTGACGGCGGCTAGCAGCCTAGGTTGCTTTTGTGATGCAAGCCTGTGCAAGCCACTGAGAGGGATGATGAGACCCCAGACGTGCTCCCCCGCATCGAACCATGCTGCGTCCTTTCTGCAGCCTGATTTGTTCTTTGGTTTATTTTCCGGAAAGCCGTTCCCAAGGCAAAAGCTGAGCACCGTGATCGTGCTGACCTCCGCGCTGCTCTTGGCACCCGCGCTGTTCGCGCAGCAGGCGCCTTACGAGGGGCAATACGCGCCAGAGCCGCAGTCTGGATACGAGCAGGGAGACGGGCAACAGCCGCAGCCATACGGGCAACAGCCTTATCCACAACAGCCGCGTCCGGAGCAAAATTATCCAGAACAATCCTATCCAGCGCCTGGACAGAGTGATCAGCAGCAAGGCTATGCGCCCCGGCAGCCGCTTAGCGCGTCGGATCTTGAGCAGTTAGTCGCGCCGATCGCTCTTTATCCGGATACGCTGGTGGCGCAGATTCTGGCGGCTTCGACATATCCCGCGCAGGTGGTCGACGCCGGCCGCTGGCGGCACGCCCAGGGCTACGCGACGACCGATCAAATCGCTGCTGGAGCCAATGCCCAGCCCTGGGACCCGAGTGTGAAAGCGTTGACGGCATTTCCCCAAGTGCTGGCGCAAATGGACCAGAACCTTCACTGGACCTCCGAACTGGGTGATGCTTATTTCAACCAGCCACAGGACATTCTTGAAGCCGTGCAGGTCATGCGTCGGCGGGCACAGCAGGCTGGAAACCTGAACAGTACTCCGCAGGAAGCGGTCACCTACGATCAGGGCAACATTGTGGTCGCTCCGGCGAATCCGCAGGTCGTCTATGTGCCGGCCTACAACCCATGGGGCGTCTACGGCCAGCCCGTGTCGCCGTATCCAGGATTTTCGGTGCTGGGAGCCTTGGGGTCGTTCTTCGAGTCATCGGCCGTAAGGTTCGGCCTGGGGATCGCGTTGAACGCTTTCGCCCGGACACCATGGGGTTGGCTGGGATGGGGATTGAGCTGGCTAACCCAGTCCGTGCTGTTCCAGGGATCGAACTACTATTCGCACAGCGCAACCGTGGCCCACTGGGGCCTGCCGTATGGCGTTCGCGCATATTCACGAGGTGGAACGGTTGCCGGATGGAACAGGTGGTCTCGCCCATCTTATGAGAATCGATACAGCGCACCGAATCGCGCAGTCGGCGGCTATGGACGGCCCGGCGGCAGATACACTGGAACGCAATCGCAGCCGGGATTTGCCAGAATGCCGGAAAGAGATGCATACGCGGCAAACCGGTCGGGAGATCGCTACAGTCGCGGGTATCCGAACTCTGGATCTGTTTACGACCGGAGTTCACGGGAAGGCTATAACAGTTTCCGCCCCTCGATTAACCGATCGGACCCGTATGGTCGTTCGGCATATGGATCGACGTTCAATCAGTCTGGCAGCAATCGGACGGCGGAGAACTTTGCCCGAAACTCCTCAGGAAATTATGGCAGCCGGCCGAGCACAAGCTATAGCAATTCGACACGAGCGTATCGACCGCCAAGTTCAGACTTTCAGCGCAGCGATTTCGGCAAGCAGTCTTCCCATAGCTTCAAGAGCAGCGGCTTCAAGTCTTCTGGAAAATCGTCCTTCAGCAAGTCATCCTTCAAATCATCGCACTCCGGCGGCTTCCACTTATTCGGCGGCGGACACGCGCCGAAGAGCTCCGGCGGTGGCAAAAGTTTCGGGCACGGTCATTCTGGCGGAGGCAGTCATTCCGGCGGCAAACATCACCACTGATGTACTCGAAGTCGGGACCCGATATCTTCTATCATCGCTAAATGAGAACGGTCAAGCCCACTGACGCTCCTCCGCCAGTTCGTTGCGCGTGGGCGCGCAGCCCATTGGGGATTCGATATCACGATGAAGAGTGGGGCGTGCCGGTGCATGACGACCGCACGCTTTTTGAGTTTCTGGTGCTCGAGGGAGCGCAGGCGGGATTGAGTTGGGAGACAATCCTCAACAAGCGTGAGAACTATCGCGCCGCGTTTGATGGGTTCGACGCGCAGCGGGTGGCAAAGTATGACCCGCGGAAGATTGCGCAGTTGTTGAAGAATCCTGGGATTGTGCGCAACCGTTTGAAGATTGCATCGGCGGTGCAGAATGCGCTCTCTCTCATACGAGTGCAGGACGAATTTGGTACTTTCGACCGTTACCTGTGGCAATTTGTGAACGGTGAGCCGCGAGCGCGGGTTCCGGCCCGCACAGAGGAATCCGACGCCATGAGTAAAGATCTGAAGAAGCGTGGCTTCAATTTTGTGGGATCGACCATTTGCTACGCGTTTATGCAGGCGGTGGGGATGGTGAATGATCACACGGTTGAATGCTTCCGGTACCGCGAACTTGATGGCGCGAAGGGCCTCACACCGCCAAGACGCCGCAAAGGCCGCTCAATGTAAGCGGCCTTCGCGTTTCCCGTCTGCGATGCTTGTGTCGCAACAATCCCTTACTTGGAAGCGATCACTCCAAAATAACCGTCGGTGTCGTTGGGACCTGCGGTGAAGTAGAGTTGGTTCGTTTTTCCGTTGGCAGAGGTTCCGCCGCCGAACTCGATTCCCCACAGGCCGTTAATCTCGACTGGCTTGTTGGAGGCATTCATCATGGTGCCGACCAGCGCTCCAGTCGAGAGATTGAAGCCGTTGATGGTGCCTTTACTGGTGTTGTTCGAAATCAGCAGCGTGTTGCTGAGCGTTCCGAAATTTGCGGGTGCGACGGCGAAACCCCAGGGCTGGTTCAGCGGCTTGCCGTGGGCGAAGTGTTTCACGAATGTGCCGGCTTCGGTGAAAATGTCAATGTAGCCGCCGGATCCGCCGGAAGTGCTGGCATACGATACGTAGACTTTTCCGCCGATATCCTGAATACCGAACGGGGCGAAACCTGTTGGAATCGCGGGATCAGTGAACGACTTCACGAAGTTGAAGCTGCCATCGTAAATGTCGACCTTATTATTGGCAGCGTCGGCGGCGAACAGGAAATTTCCCGACGTCTTGCTAGTGATGGCGAGTCCGGTGTATACGGAGCCCTTACTCGTTACCGCGATGAGCGCTGAACTCGGGTTGAACGACGACCAGCCGCTGATGGTCCCATCGAGAGTGGCGAAGAGGAAGACCGAGGTCCAGCTATCGATCTGGAACTCCGTCGAACCGTTGTAGACGATACCCGTGGGCGATCCTGGGCCGGTGCCGCTGGCCGGAGGAACAATCACCTGCAAGCTTTGCGGGACTCCCTGTGCGTTATACAGGGTGGACCAGCCATCGGCTTCGTCGCTGACCCAGAAGGGCGCGCCGGGTGCGTACGCAAGTCCCCAGGCGTTTTTCAGCAGGGGATCGGTATGCTTGGCGCCTGCCTTATCTGAGACCAGGAGTGTAGTTTGGTATTGCGCCAGAGCCGCGCTGGAAGCGAATACCAGCACGAGCCCGAGCAAGGGGGAAGCAAGGGAAATTCGATTTAGCCAATGACGATGATGCATGCAGTTTCTCCTTAGTATATTGCGAGTGGCGGGGTAGATCGTGAGCCAGAGTTGCACGCGGACGGCTTCCTAGCGCGAACCGTGAACCACTGGGCTTGCAAACAACGGCAATGCGAGCCACGGCCAATGCTAGGACCCGCATCCGGCGCGGTTGTCAAAGGATTGTCATCAGTTTGTACAATTAATGTCAGTTGATGGGTCTCGGCTCACGAATGGACGGAAAATTTCCCGGCTTAGGTACTTTCGTCCAGTGGTAACATCGGCCTGCTTCAGAGTTCGAGGAAATTTCGAGAAACCGGTGGGACACAAAAATGACTAGATCGGCCCGTGCAGTGGCTTCGCCGCGAGTTGTTTGCATCGAGGATTTTCGTCCGATCGCACGCCAGAGGGTGCCGAAATCGGTGTTCGATTACCTGGATGGCGGCGCCGAAGGGGAAGTCACCCTGCGCGAGAACTGCAGAGTCTATAGCGACATTACTTTTCGCCCGCGACATGCTGTCTCACTCGCCGAATGCAGCATGTGCACCAGCGTTCTGGGCTTCAATCTTTCGCTTCCCATCATGCTGGCTCCGGTGGGGTACAGCCGGCTGATGCATCCGGGGGGAGAAGTGGCCGCCGCACGAGCGGCGGGCCGGGCCGGCATTGGTTACATTCTTTCGACGATTTCCGGACACAAGCTGGAAGATGTGAAGGCAGGCTCGTCCGGACCGGTTTTCTATCAGCTATATCTCATGGGTGGGCGAGGCGCCGCCGAAGCATCGATTGATCGCGCGCGGGCTGCCGGATTTTCCGCGCTGGTGGTCACCATTGATACCCCGGTCTCCGGAATTCGCGAACGCGATTTTCGCAACGGAATGAAGGAGTTGGTAAGCGGTGGTCCGTTCGAAAAAATTCCGTATCTTCCGCAGGTACTTTCGCGCCCTCGTTGGCTCGTGAGTTTTTTGCTGGATGGCGGTCTGCCCGCGCTTCCAAACGTGGTGGTTCCGGGCAAAGGTCCAATGAAGCTGCTTGACGTCGCAACGGCGCTTGCGGAATCCGCCGTCACATGGGCGGATCTGCGCTGGATCAGAGAACACTGGCGCGGTCCAATCGTGGTGAAAGGCGTGCTGACTGCAGAAGATGCGCGGCGCGCCATCGACGAAGGGGCCGCCGCAATTTCAGTTTCGAATCACGGCGGCCGCCAACTCGACGGAGTGCAGGCATCGTTGCGGGCGCTGCCGGAAGTAGTGGAAGCCGTCCAAGGCCGCATCGAAGTATTAATGGATGGAGGCATTCGTCGCGGCACCGACATCGTGAAGGCTCTATGCCTTGGAGCGCGCGCCGTGCTCTGTGGACGAGCTTACGCGTTCGGCCTCGCCGCCGCCGGTGAAGCTGGCGTCGATCGCGCCATCGAAATCCTGCGCACCGACCTCGAGCGCACTCTGAGGTTACTCGGTTGCCCGTCAGTCGCAACCCTGGATCGTTCCTATGTGAATGTGCCGAAAGATTGGGAAGCGGCCTGAGTTGCGCAGCGTAAGAGCACACCTACGGTTGCAAAGCCGCAGGCCGTGAATTAATCTGAATATCTACGGTCAGATCAAACGCCGCAAGAGCCTACGACCCAAGCCGGGATGGCGGAACTGGCAGACGCAGCGGACTCAAAATCCGCCGGGCTTCGGCCCTTGGGGGTTCGATTCCCCCTCCCGGCACCAGCATGAACTTTCTCTTCGTTCCTCTTTTTGCGGCTCTGCAGGTCTCCGACCAACTCCAAGGCTGTATTGACAACAGAATGAAACCCGCGTGGTAATCTTCTTCTCGATTTCAATGAGCGTTTTACGGAGGCGATAGGAGATGCGGTCACTTTTCATCTCGGTCTTCTTGTTCTTCAATTTGTTACTAGCCGGCTTTGTCCCAGCCGGGTTCTCGCAATCCATGCTGGCGCACCCATCCTCGGGCACCTCAGACTCGGTTGACTCCGAAAACTCCGCACCGCAGCTCGACCATTTCGATGCCAAGAATGCGGATCCCTCGGTGGATGCCTGTACGGATTTCTATCAATACTCGTGCAAGCGCTGGATCGCAAATAATCCGGTTCCACCGGATGAAGTTTTCTGGGGAGCCTTTGGCAAACTCCAGTTGTGGAACACGTCGTTCGTTCACCAGACGGTGCTCGAGGTCGCAGCCAAGCCGGCGGCCGAACGCACGCCTGTGGAGCAGAAGGTCGGCGACTATTGGTCGGCTTGCATGGACGAGAAGCAAAGAAATGCCCATGCGCTCGATACATTGCGCCCGACGCTGGAGCATATCGACGCCATGCGCAGCAAACAGCAGATCGCGGAGATTGTGGCCGAACTTCATCGCATCATTCCGGGAGCATGGAATGCCGGAAATGCCTGGACCTATGCGGCACTTTTCGGTTTCGGCTCCGCGCCTGACTTCCACGATACGACCCACGTCATTGCGGAAATTGATCAGGGAGGAATGGGGCTTCCTGGCCGCGAGTTTTATCTGAACGACGACGCGAAGTCGGTGGAGATTCGGAACAAATATAAGGTCCACATTGCCAAGATTCTGGAGCTGGGCGGCGCACCGGAAGCACAGGCAAAGGCGGATGCGGGCGTGGTGTTGCAGATGGAAACCACGATGGCGAAGGCTGCCATGGACATCGTCAAGCGGCGCGACCCCAGGAATCTCGACAATGAGATGGATTTGGATGCGGTGAAGAAACTGGCGCCGTCCTTGGATTGGAGCCGTTATCTCGAACTGGTTCACGCTCCCGCGTCCACCAAGTACATTGTTAGTGCCCCCGACTTCTTTCGTGCAACCGAACTGCAAATCAAGAACGAGCCGTTGGATCACTGGAAAATCTATCTGAAGTGGACCCTTCTCGGAGGCGAAGCGTCCTCATTGAGCGACGACTTCATGAATGAAGATTTTGCTTTTTACGCGCAGACTCTCTTCGGCGCGAAAGAGATCGAACCTCACTGGCGCCGGTGTATCGAGTCGGAGAATCGTGATATTGGCGAAGCTGTGGGACAAACCTATGCGGCTCGAGCCTTTCCGCCGGAAAGCAAGGCGCGGATGAAGGAGATGGTGGACAACCTTAAGACGGCGCTGAGCCAAGACATCGATTCCATGGATTGGATGGACGCGCAGACCAAGAAGCAGGCCCACGTCAAGCTTGCTGCTCAGGTGGACAAGATCGGATATCCCGACCATTGGCGCGATTATTCAACCTTGCAGATTAACAGCGACAATCACCTGGCGAATGTACAGCGGGCATCGGAGTTCGAGTTCCGGCGCCAGCTGCAAAAAATTGGTAAACCGGTAGACCGGACGGAGTGGGGAATGACACCGCCAACGGTGAACGCGTACGAAGATCCGCAAACCAACACTATCAATTTTCCCGCGGGAATTCTGCAACCGCCGTTCTTCGATCCCGCGATGGATGACACAGTGAACTATGCTGCCGCCGGCGCCGTGATCGGCCATGAGACGATCCACGGCTACGACGACCAGGGACGCAAGTTCGATGCCGACGGCAACCTGCGCGACTGGTGGACTGCTGCAGACGCCAAGGCCTACGATAAGCGAGGCGATTGCATTGCCGACGAGTACACCGAAATAATCCCCGAAGCCGGTGTGAAGCAAGATGGGCGTCTGACGCAAGGCGAAAACACCGCCGATAATGGCGGAATTCACATTGCGTTAGCGGCGTTGCAGGCCGACCTCAAGAATAAAGGTACGAGCCTCGAGGCGAAGGGACCGGATGGCCTTACCGGATGGCAGCGCTTCTTCCTGGCGTACGCAAATGTGTGGTGCAGTAATGTAAGTCCGGAAATGATGCGGACGCTGATCCTCTCAGACCCGCATCCGCTGGATAAGTACCGGGTCAATAATGTTCTAGGAAATATGCCGGAGTTTGCCAACGCATACGGTTGCCACAGAGGTCAGGCGATGGTGCACGAGAACGCTTGCAGGGTCTGGTGAAATGGGGAGTTAGTCACGCAATTAGCCGTGAGCTGCGGATAGGCCTATTTGAACCAGTGATAGGCGAGGGTGAACTGCACTCCGTTGAATTCAGGATTCTGCAGGCCGAGGTTCGCGTTGGATATGTGTGACCATCGACAGCCTAAATCAAGAGCTTGCCGCTTTAGTGTCCATAGATAAATTCCGCCGCCGCCTTTCGCTGTGAAGTTGAAACTGGAAGTATTTCCCGGAGGCAGGTTCGTGGGAGTGATTACCGCGCCGCCAGCCAATTCGATGTAAGGCGAAATGCGAGGCGTGTGAAGAGCAGAGTTCCAGCGCAGGATAACGGGGTCAAATCCGACGCCGTGCGTGCGTTGATTTCCGTAAGTTTCAAAGGCCGGAGCGAAATCGGCTGCATACTCGATGTTGCCTCGCATCCAGCCCCTTGACAGCTCCCGCGTCATTACCCTGCCGACGAAGATCCCGGCAGACCAGATTTGTGACTCCGCAAACGAGTTCGTGTTTTCTTCTCCGGTTTCCCCGGCAACCCAAACGCTGAAGTCCCATCTTCCTTTCTCCGCGGACGGCGGCGTGTCCTGGGCGAAGACTTGGCAGGAACTGAAAAGAGAAATCACAAGCAGCATTGAAACGCGACTGACCAACAATCGTATTCCCCGATTCTCCATAGATATATTGGCGAACAAAAGATGGGACATTGGATGCTGGGAGCGGACTCGCGGACGACTCAAATGAAACCGCGAAATCGAACAGCTAAAAGCGAACAACAAGTCCAGAAGTGATGCGGAGGTTGCGCCGCTCAAAATCAGTCGATCCTGTCTTGATTGCATCTGCCTGATTGCGCCAGCCCAGCCGGCGGGTTAGCCCGAAATCGATTCCTACTCCCAGGTCCTCGGCAAATGAAGTATCGGTGCCGACTTCCTTGGCGCGTACCGCTCCGATCATAGCCTGAGCAAAAGGATGCACCCGGCCCGCCGACGCTCCTCCCCGCAGACCGAATAAGAAATCATTCTGAATCAGACCGCCATATTGGCCTCCGAAATCAGCAATCGCTCCAAAATAACGCAAGTACATTTTTTCAAAAGACATGTTCCAGCCGCTGAGGTTTGATGCCAAGACCGATAGCGGATCGCAAGGAGTGCCAGCTCCCGAGATAACTGCCTCGCAATGAGTTGTGCCGATGTGCGAGTAACCAAGAAACAAATCTCCATGGTTGAGAACTTGCGTTTTCGGGCTTTCGCCGGTCGAGAAGGAATTTTTCTGGTCAACGAAGAGGCTCATGCCTTGAGTATCGCGAGAGGCGCGATACCAGGGCCGCTCGCCATGAAGCATATTCGCGCCAGCGCGAATGGGATTGAGCGCGACCCGGGCCGTATCAATCAAAAGACGGTTCTGTGTGGCGGCCTCCACGCGCCGAACCAGTTTCCGATCCAGAATGTCTTCCCCGATTAACCAGCCCATACCACCTAGCGGCGTCATCACGATATCGATTTGACCGACCCCGGTCAGGCAATCTCGCGTACAGGGGAACGTACCGGCACGAGTCCATGGAGCTCGATCCTTCGAGCCATATTTTTCGACCGTGACCTCACTTAAGGGTCCAAGATTCCACTGCGTGCTGTACGCGGCATTCCACAATCCGGCTTTAAGACGACTCCACCAGTAAACTTTCGTGTTGGAGAACTCCAGTCTCTCGGACCGGGGATCATTTTGTATTTGGACGAAACCAGTCAGAGCGCCTTGAATCGGATGTCCAACATAGCCGAACCAGTTGGGGTCGCCATCGTCCCACCCGGACTTTGTCCATTCTGAGAGGGATTGCTTGTAATCGCGCCAGTAGTGATTGAAGGGTATGCCGTTTTCAGACACAACCCACCGGAAGTCAGTGTGCACAACGTATGCCTGTTCGATCAGAAGAAAGGTGAACGATTCGGTCAAAGCCCTGCGCCAGTGAAATCCCTGCTTCTCGCGTGCCGGCAAAGTGCTGTGGGGGTCAAGATCGCCGGGTGCCATGGGGAATGTTGCCGGGTGGAAGCCGGGTGTGGGCACGATGTTGAAAGGTTTTTCAGCCGACGCCTCGCCGTGAGTGGCAGCAATATCAAGACGCGAGGCGGATCCAGCAACGCAATCCCGAATGACAGCGCCGGTTGAGTCAAGAACGCCGTCTGTCAGATCGCATCGAAACGGCAACGAATGGCCAAAGGCGCCAACAGACACGAGAAAGGCGACGGTTAAAACGGTGCCGGAACGCATGACGGCGTAAAATTGCAAATCTTAGCATGGACGGCTGTTGAAATCCTTGAGAATCGCTGCGAAAACCATCTTGGTCCTAAGTCTGTATCTACTTGGGTGGAAAGGTCCTCCGCGTTGCGTCAGCACCGCGAGAAGGCGTCGACAAGATTGGTAGGGAACGGCCTTTTTTACCAAAAAATGGGCCTCGTTTATGAAGAAGTTATTAGGACCGCGACGCGAATCAGTAAGCATTCTTGCTGCTGAACATGCGCACCAACGTCATGGTAATGATCTGCAGATCGAAGGTTAGGCTCCAGTTTCGCAGATAATACAGGTCGTACTCGACGCGCTTCGCAATTGAAGTGTCGCCCCGCCACCCGTTCACCTGTGCCCAACCGGTGATACCGGCCTTGAACATGTGCCGGGCATTGTAGCGATCGAACTCCTCCAAGAACCGTTCTACAAAATACGGACGCTCGGGACGCGGTCCTACGATGCTCATTTCGCCACGGAGCACGTTGAGAAACTGCGGTAGTTCATCGAGATTAGTTTTGCGCAAAAAGGTTCCCACTGTAGTTCGCCGCGGATCGTTGTCGCTGGTCCAACGCGTGTCCCCTTCTTCGCGGCTTCCGACCCTCATGGTGCGGAACTTGAGCATGCGGAAAACACGTCCGTTGAGACCTACGCGATCCTGGGTAAACAAAACGGGGCCGCTGCCGCTGAGCTTGATGGCTAGCGCAATGAGCAACGTAAGTGGCAATGTGAGCAGAAGAATCAAGGCCGAAAAAGCCACATCGAAGATGCGCTTCTGGAACAGATAAGGACCGGTCTCCGCTAGCGTGGGACGAAGATCGAGCATATGGATTCCGCCCAGATCGATCAGGCGGTCTCGGAGAACGACGCCTTCGCCCAGATCGATGACGACGCGAGTCGGAACGCAGAGTTTTTCCAAGGTGGGGGCGATTTTCTGGACCTCGCTCAGCCGAGTTGCAGGCAGCGCGATGATGATGTCGTTGATGGAATGGCCATTCGTAAAGGCAGGAATCTGATCCAGTTCGTAGACCGGGCCATCGACGGCAATTTCCTGGTTAGGCAATCGAACGAAGCCCACAACCTTGCAAGGCAGTACTTCGCCGTGGAGCAGAGAGGTGCCGACGCGGCGCGCGAAACGATCGGTGCCAACGATTAAAATCTTTACTTCATTTCTACCGTCTTTACGGAGTAACTCCAGGAAAACCCCGAACG
>CAYOVU010000278.1:0-8925 GCA_964407505.1 uncultured Acidobacteriaceae bacterium
TAGATGGTAGCACAGCGGAAGAGGTTGGCGGAGATTCGCAGGTAGATGGTGTTTTGCAGCGCACCAAAAGTACCTAGAAGCCCATCTCATAAATCCTCGACGGTTGGAGGCGGGTGTACCTCAGGGGCTAAAGCCCGCGTCATTCTTGGCTCTGGGTGGCACGGCTGAAGCCGTGCCCTTCCCAAAACTGATTTATGAGATAGGTTCTAGATTATTGGATTCTAGTCGGTGGGCTGAGTGTTTGGTGCTGCTTCAAAGGCGCCTGTGCTTTGGTGATAGAGGCGGATCTGTTGCCTAATTGCATCGAGGGCTCCGAAGCCCCAGAGATTCGAGGGCTCGGAATCATCGTCGGTGTTTGCGTCAAAGCCCTCGTCCGGTGGCACGAATTCATTGAACTGATGGATGATCAAAAAGATAGGATCGAGCTGACGCGCGTAGGTCATGAAAGCGTCGAGAGTCACGTAAGAATCGTCGTTGCCGAAACGCAGCGCGTCGTCCGAACAATAAGGAGGAGCATCCGAGTTAGGGCATCCCCATCCATTCTGTCCCGCCGTGGCGATCGAGGCGGTGAAGTTCTCCACTCGCGAACCGGCCAGGTTGTAAGAAGGATAGTAAGGACACAGCGATTGCGTGCACGAAGTACTCAGCCGATCAACCCAACTCCAAAAACCATATTCTGGGTTCACCTCGACGGGTCCGTTGGGAGTGCCCTGGTTGAGCCAGAGGTAGGACTGACTATCAAGGTATCCCGCGATCATCTTGAAGGTGTACTTGTTTTCGATCTCCGGATGCTCTTTCAAAAATCGCCTGATCTGAAACCAGAGAGGATGATCCTGCGGGTTGGGGTCCTGAGCCGCGCCAAGGAAAATCAACATGAGAGGCTTGCCCTTGTAAATAATCTCCCGACCCGGATATTGCTGCATGAGCAAGCCGAAGTAGTCGATTTCCTTTTCCAACGCGGTCTTGCCATCGACGTCCGGGAACATAACGTTCTGGTCGATGCCTCCCAATTGCGGAATTATCCTAAGTGAGCTACCCAGCATGGTCCATGCGGGAAACAAGTTGCCGGTATTATCGCGAATGTTCTGGTTGTAGATTCGGAAGGAAGCTGTGCAGTTCGGAACATACTTCTTGATGAACTGCTCGCTGTTGAAGATGCAGCTAACGTTGTTGGTAAGGTCGGCGATGGCGGCATCGACGCCAAGCGATTCCATCCAGGCGACATGCTGTTTGATCACGGCAGGATCGGCGCTGTCGTAGCCTCCGCCGACGCTTTGCATGTCCGCCGATTGCAGTACCGGCATCGCTGCGGTGGTTTGAAACGTGACGGCATTCGGACCGAACCAGGCTTCATATTCCATGACCACGATGTGGCTGTTGTTGTCGACGATTAATGGGCCGGGAGGTGAAGAGCAAGCGGCAACCGCAGAAGAAGCGAGGAATATGCCGAGGGCTAGCAAAATTGCATTCGACGCGAGAGTGATACGCGGCATACGGATTGGAAACCCTCATTCCAAGGAGAAGTTTCGGGCGAGATGGACGCGGATTTCTGGGACCGACTACGGCGACAGATGGAGACTAAAGAGTCTGAGATCCGAAGCCTTCAGTTCGGCTTACTATTTTTCTTTCTCTTCTTCGATCTTGATGCGCAGAGACTTAAGGAATTTTAAATCCTGGTCGTTGACCTTGAACTCCGGATTGGTCGAAAGGGTTGTGACGAGGGAAGTCTTATCGGAAGATTTTTCACCTTGTTTGCTCACGCCGATGGTGGCTTCAAGGACCAGAAAAATATCGTAACCGCCTTCTTTAATGCGGGATACGACTTCTGCGATCTGCTCGGAGTCCGATAGAGATTCGTTGATGGCTTCGCCGAGTTCCTTCATGAGTTGTTTGAGTTGCTGATCCACGTAGTCCCCCGGAAGTCGCCACCCTGCTCTGGCTAAGAAAACGCCATCAACACTTGGATGCCTGTCGCCCTTGAACGGTTTCTGTCGCGGACGCAGCTTTGCGCTATTGTAGCGCCGAAGACTGATAAAATCGAGGCCGTGAACAAGGTTTCTACCGCACGAAAGTTAGGCATTGTAGCGCGCGTGGCAGGACAGCAGGCGAAGCGCAGCCGGACTCTGCGGGCAGCAGGGCAGGCTGTGTCCACTACTGCGCGAGCTTTGGGGCGAGTGCTGCACCAGTTGTGGCTGGAGGTTACGGGCCTTGTTTTCCTGGTGATGGCGGCGAGTGGCGGGATTGCGCTTGCGCACGAATTTTCGAAGTATGAGGCCGGGAAGACTGGATTGGGACGCGTGGCGGTTGCAAGTTGCTTTACCCTCACATTCGCCTGGTTTGGTGTGAGTTCGTTCTGGAGGGTGAGAAAAAAGAGTAAGAACTCGTAGAGGTTTTCTAGCTTACTACGTCTTCTTCCACAGCCTCTGCGGTAACCACTTGGGGGATTTCAAAGTTCTCGAAAGAATTCAAGTATGGCCGACAAGATGAAGGTCGCAGAGCAGAAGGTCGCGGTGGAGGTTGAGACCTCGTCTCATATTCCCGTGAACCCGCTCTACACGCCCGCCGATCTGAAGGGGGCCGATTACGAAAGCGAAATCGGATATCCCGGGGAGTATCCGTTTACGCGTGGCGTGCAAGCCACGATGTATCGGGGGCGGTTGTGGACCATGCGTCAGTATGCGGGTATGGGCGACGCCGAGGAATCGAACAAACGCTACAAGTATTTGCTGGCGAACGGAACAACCGGACTTTCGGTGGCGTTCGATTTGCCGACGCAGATCGGCATGGACTCAGACCACGCGCTCGCGGCAGGCGAAGTGGGCAAGGTGGGTGTGGCGATCGATTCGATCGAGGATATGGAACGGTTGTTCGCTGGGATCGACCTCACCAAGATTTCTACATCGATGACCATCAATGCAACAGGATCCATTCTGTTGGCATTGTATGTTGCGGTTGCGAAGCGGCGGGGCGCAGATATTCGCAAGTTGTCCGGTACGGTGCAGAATGACGTGCTCAAGGAATACATCGCGCGCGGCACCTATATTTATCCGCCACAGCAGGCGATGCGGGTGATTACCGATATGTTCGCCTGGGCGAACCAGAATGTTCCCGAGTGGAACACGATCTCGATTTCTGGCTATCACATGCGCGAGGCAGGGTCGACGGCGGTGCAGGAGGTCGCGTTCACTCTTGGCAACGGCATGGCCTATGTGGAGGCGGCGATCAAGGCGGGGCTGGATGTAGATAAGTTTGCGCCGCGGCTTTCGTTCTTCTTTAACGCCCACAGCAATTTTCTGGAAGAGGTAGCAAAGTTTCGTGCCGCGCGCAGAATGTGGGCGCGCATTATGCGGGAACACTTCAAGGCGAAGAATCCGCGGTCGTGGATGCTGCGCTTTCATACGCAGACCGCGGGATCGACGCTCACCGCGCAGCAACCGGAAAACAATATTGTGCGGACGGCGATCCAGGGGCTGGCGGCGGTGCTGGGTGGGACGCAGTCGCTGCACACGAATTCTTATGATGAGGCTCTCGCCTTGCCAACAGAACAAGCGGCGCGGATTGCGCTGCGGACGCAGCAAATTATTGCGTTCGAGTCAGGAGCTCCGCAGACGGTTGATCCGTTGGCGGGATCGTACTACATCGAGTCGCTGACCAATGAGATCGAGAAGCGTGCGGCGGAGTATCTGGGAAAAATCGAAGTAATGGGCGGCATGCTGAAAGCGATTGAGCGCGGATTCGTGCAGCAGGAAATTCAGAACGCGGCGTACGAATATCAGCAGGCAGTGGATCATGAGGAAGCTATCGTAGTCGGCGTAAACCGGTTTGAAGTGGAAGAAGAGAAGCCGATTCGGATTCAGAAAATTGATCCCGCGCTGGAGCCGAAGCAGATTGAACGGGTGCGAGCGCTGCGGGCACGGCGGGATGCGGGTCCGTCGAAGGCTGCGTTGCAACAGGTGGAGGATGCGGCGCGGTCGGGCGCGAATGTCATGCCACGGATTCTAGCGGCCGTAGAGGCTTACGCAACCGTGGGCGAGATTTCGGATGCGATGCGGAGGGTATTTGGGGAGTATCGGGAAGCAGTCGTGATTTAGCAAGGCTAGTCCGAGGTTTTGTAGTCAGAGGCGTTGCGGCAGGGTTCGCAGTACATGAGGCCGTCTTCGCAGATGCGGATGTCGAGCTGCGATTGACAGAGGCAACAGAATTTGTCGCACTCGCACTGGCTCTCCGGCATCTCGCATTGCGCGCAGCGGTATTTGGCGCGACCGGTTCCGGTGGACATACCTGCAATTTAGCGCGTCTGCGCCTCATCTGGAACGTATCGTTAGTAACCAGTATGCCCGGAAGTCCTCGACCGGCCTCTCCCTTCGTGTTTATCTTCAGGCCGTTTCGACGCCAGGCCCGCGCTCTTCGGCCATATAATTCCTAGCAATGACCTTCCAACAGGTGCTAGATGGAGCGGAAGTTCTCGCGCAGAGCGGGAATCCGGACGTGAGTAGTGTGGAATATGACTCGCGGCGGGTGAAGCCGGGTTGTCTGTTTGTCGCGATGCGCGGCGAGACCAGCGACGGCAACCGTTTCATTGATCAAGCGATTCAATCGGGAGCCGTGGCTGTGGTCACGGACTCTGCCGCAGAGCAGCCGCGCGCGGGTGTAGCGTGGGCCTTAGTTCCTCATGGGAGGCGGGCACTGGCGCGGATTAGCGCGAATTTTTATAAGAAGCCTGCGGAGCGAATTGCGATTGCGGGAATTACCGGGACGAACGGAAAGAGCACAACCGCGTTTTTGTTGGAATCGATTTTGACTGTTGCGGGACGCAAAAGCGCGCTGATCGGCACTATTGAATATCACGTGGCAGGAAAAGTTCTACCCGCGCCGCATACCACGCCCGAGGCGCTGGAACTGAATCGCATTTTTAATGAGGCGCTGGGACACGGTGCTACCGATGCCGTGATGGAGGTCTCTTCTCATGCGCTGGCGCAGGAGCGAGTGTTTGGCGTTCCGTTTGATGTCGCCGTGTTCACCAATCTGACACGTGATCACCTCGATTATCACAACACCATGGAAGAGTATTTCGCGGCCAAACGTGTGCTGTTTGAAGGGTGCGGCACTGATGCACCTCGAGCCGTGGTCACAAATATTGATGATGAATACGGCGCGAAGCTGGCTGAGTTCAGCCGTAAGCGCAGCTCGGTAATTCTGAAATATGGTTGGGAGCGCGGAGACCTGCACGCGGAGAACGTGGAGATCACAACCCGTGGAACGCGCTTTGATCTTGTCATACCGGAAGCGAAGATCGCGGTGTTCTCGGCGCTGATTGGGCGGGTGAATGTGTACAACATTCTGGCGGCCGCGGGGGCAGCCTACGCTCGCGGGTGTGCGCCGCAGTCGATTGCTGCGGGTGTCGACAAACTAGCGTGCGTTCCGGGAAGATTTGAGCGTGTGGATTGCGGTCAGCCTTTTACGGTTGTCGTGGACTATGCACACACCGATGACGCTTTGCGCAATCTGACGGCACTGGCTCGGGAATTGGTCTCTGGCGCTGGAGCGAAGGGAAGAGTTTTGACAGTGTTTGGATGTGGAGGAGATCGCGACCGGAAGAAGCGTCCGCTGATGGGCGAGGCCGCGGGGCGAGGGAGCGATTTCGTTGTGCTGACGTCGGACAATCCACGCAGCGAAGATCCACTAGCGATTATCAACGACGCGGTCGTAGGTCTGCAGAAGACGGGCGTGAAATACACCGTGGAGGCCGA
Organism: uncultured Acidobacteriaceae bacterium; assembly: GCA_964407505.1. Lineage (GTDB taxonomy): Bacteria > Acidobacteriota > Terriglobia > Terriglobales > Acidobacteriaceae > Sulfotelmatobacter. Next base: position 5,751 of record CAYOVU010000278.1, read on the forward strand.
CCGGCGCAAAGCGATCGCTTTGGCCATTAGCGAGGCGCGCCCGGGGGACATCGTATTGCTCGCAGGTAAGGGTCACGAGAAAGTGCAGGTTACGCGGCAGGGATCGGCTCCATTTGACGATGTAGAAGTGGCGCGCGAGGCGCTACGTGCAACGGGTTTTGATTGTATCGCCGCTTCGGCAGGAGCGACGCGGTGAAACTGTCCTTAAGAAAGATCGCCGAATTTGTTTCTGCGACCTGGAAGTTTTCTCCCGAAGAAGTGGCAGTAGGTTACTCGATCGACTCGCGAACGGTGGGGGCAGGCCAGCTTTTTTTTGCAGTACGAGGAGAGCGACTGGACGGGCACGACTTCGTGGAGCGGGCGCTGAAGAATGGTGCGGTTGCCGCAGTCGTGCGTAGGGATCAGTTGGGCCGCTATCCCGAAGACGCGCGATTGCTGGCCGTCGAGGATACACTGGTCGCGCTACAGACTCTCGCCACAGCGGTGCGCAAACTGTGGGGCAAGCCACTGATTGCGGTGACCGGGTCGGCAGGGAAGACGACCACAAAGGAAGCCATTGCGCACGTCCTAAGCGCACAGTTTCGAGTGTTGAAGTCGGCGGGAAACTTTAACAACCATTTCGGATTACCGCTGATGCTGCTTAAGCTGGAGCCGGAATATGACGTGGCCGTGATCGAGATGGGGATGTCGCATGCTGGAGAGATTCGAGCGCTAGCGAAAATCGCGCAGCCGGAGATTGGCGTAGTCACCAACGTTGCGCCCGTGCACCTGGAGTTTTTCGATTCCATTGCCGGAATTGCGCGGGCGAAGTATGAACTGGTGGAGTCGTTGCCTGCGAACGGCACGGCAGTGCTGAATGCCGACGATGAGTACGTCTCGCAATTTGGCCGCGACTTCAAGGGCAAAGTCGTGATGTACGGCACGCGATCAACTGCAGATGTGCGGGCCGAGAAAATTTGCTCGAAGGGGCGCGAGGGTACAGAGTTCGAGATTGCAATTGGCGGAGTGCGGGAACTTGCCAGGCTTTCGCTGGTGGGGGAACACAACGTCCTCAACGCGCTGGCAGCCGTGGCAGTGAGTTTGGAACGCGGAATGAAGCCTTCGGAAGCGGTCGCGGCGCTAGCCACTCTGGCTCCGGCGGAGAAACGAGGAGAGGTTCTCCAACTGGGTAACATCACGGCGATCAACGATTGTTACAATTCCAATCCAAAGGCACTGGAAGCGATGGTGGACGCTCTAGCGGCGATGGCGGCAAAGCGGCACATTGTGGTGGCAGGCGAGATGCTGGAATTGGGTTCCGCTGGGGAAGAACTTCATCGCAAAGCTGGACGGTACATTGCCGGGAAGAAAATTGAGGTCTTGCTCGGAGTGCGCGGGCTGGCTCAGGCTATGGTCGAGTCAGCACGGGACGCGGGAATTTGCGCAGAATTTGTGGCGTCGTCTGAAGAGGCTGGCGAGTGGCTGGCACGCGAGACTCGCGACGGAGACCTGGTGTTGCTGAAGGCTTCACGAGGGGTCAAGCTGGAAAAGGCGCTGGAGACCTGGAAGACGCGACGCGAAAATAGGAATTGAGACGAAGCAGGAATTAATCGGATCGGGGTACGGAGGCTGATTGCTCTATTGGCTGTTGTTTGTGAAGCTGCAGCATTATTTCCCGCCATTCCGCATCTTCCGCTATCTCACGTTCCGCACTGCGTTTGCCAGCCTTACTGCTTTATTTACCGCGCTCATTGTCGGCCCGCTGGTGATCAACCGCCTGCGAGAATTTCAGATTGGACAATTCATTCGCGAAGAAGGACCGAAAGCTCATCAGAAAAAAGCGGGAACGCCGACCATGGGCGGACTGCTGATCGCGATTGCCATTGTTGTGCCGACACTGCTTTGGGCGGACCTTAGCAATCGTTTCGTCTGGATCGCCGTTTTTGCCACCTGCGCTTTCGCCGCGATTGGATTCACCGACGATTACACCAAAGTGGTGCATCGTCGTAATCTCGGACTGACCGGAAGAGCAAAGCTCGGGCTGCAGATTGCCACCAGCATCATCATTGCCGTGATGCTCATCGCGATGCAGACCTACGGAATGTATTCCACCCGGCTGATTGTGCCGTTTGCTAAACAGTTCCACCCCGATCTGGTAGTAGAGACTCTGGAGCGCTTTCCGCATCTTTGGCCGCTGGCGTTTCTGCCATTCATGGCGTTCGTGGCGTTTGTGATCGTGGGTTCGAGCAATGCGGTGAATCTCACCGACGGGCTGGATGGGCTGGCGATTGGTTGCACGGTGATTGCCGCGGGTGCGCTATCGGTACTAACCTACGTAAGCGGACATGCGGCGTTCGCTACGTATCTGGAACTGCAGCGTATGCCGCAGGTTGGCGAGTTGACAATTTTTTGTGGGGCGATGGTCGGGTCATCGATTGGATTTTTGTGGTACAACGCGCATCCTGCGGAAGTATTCATGGGCGATGTGGGATCGCTTGCTCTTGGCGGCGCGATTGGGACGGTCGCAGTGATTATCAAACAGGAACTGCTGCTGCCATTTATCGGCGGGATCTTCGTGATCGAGGCCGTTTCAGTGATTCTGCAAGTGGGATCGTATAAGCTGCGCAAGAAGCGGATCTTCAAGATGGCGCCAATTCACCATCACTTCGAGTTAATGGGATGGTCGGAGTCGAAAATTATTGTGCGCTTCTGGATTGCGTCGCTGGTGTTTGCACTGTTCGCGCTGACGACGCTGAAACTGAGGTAAAGCTAGGCACGAACGAGGGATTGTTGATTTTTGATTGAAAAGCTCTCATGCGCGGAGTTTGATTCGGTTTTCAATCAACAATCGTAATCAAAATCAACAATTGGATTCATGGAACTCAAAGATAAAAGCGTGCTAGTGGTTGGCCTCGGGAGATCCGGAGTGGCATCGGCGCTGTTCCTAAAGGCGCAGGGAGCGCGCGTTACCGTGTCCGACACCAAGAGCGGAGATGAGCTGCGCAACGAGATACCCACTTTGCTCGATCATGGCATCACGGTTGAGACCGGCGGACACGGCGAGCGCACGTTTCGTGGGCAGGACTTAATCGTGGTGAGTCCGGGAGTTCCGATCGACGCTCCGGCTCTGGTGCAGGCGCGTGCGCTCGGAGAAGAGGTGATCGGCGAGATTGAATTGGCAGCGCAATTCTTGCCG
>CAYOVU010000279.1:0-3204 GCA_964407505.1 uncultured Acidobacteriaceae bacterium
TCTCGACCAAGTCCGTTGACCCGCCCGCCGCGGCTGCGACGATCGGTACTCCAAAAGCCATAGCTTCCAGGAATACCAGTCCAAATCCTTCGCCCGTGCTTGGGAGGGCAAAAACATCGGATCGAGCGTAACAAGCAGCCAATTTCTCGCGAGATAGCCCTTGAAGGAAATGAACGAAATCATTTGTCTTTGTTTCTGTAGCCAGATTCTGAAGACGCCTGAGGTCGTCGCCATCGCCGACCGCCACCAGATGCAAATCTGGGATAACGGAATGCAACTGCGCTACCGCGCGGATAAGATCGTCGACGCCTTTGTACCGCTCCGATGACGCCCAGCGGCCAACTGTTAAAATGACTTTGCCGCGCGGGAATTCCGGCGGCGGCTCGAGTCTCGCTGGACGTTCGGCCAACGAAGAAAACTCGCGACCGAGAGCCCACGGCAGGCGACGGATTTTGTCCGTGGGGATACCTTGCATTTCGTTGAGCTTCCTTACCGTGTAGGTGCTGGGAGCAAGTAACAGGTCCGCCCGAAGCAGCGCGGCACGCCGAACGCGTGGCAGCGGCTTCCATACTTCAATGCCATGTGAGATCACCACAGTTTTTAGTTGCGGCGATAGCTTTTTCACCAAGGCAGTGGGCAGCGCCAAGTTCGGATGAGCCGCCAGGATTATCGCAGCGTTATCCCGCGCCGCCCTTGCGACAGCGAGAAAGAACCGCGCCTTGGCCCGGCCAAAGCCACGAAAAGAGATTTCGAGCGAGCCGGACCGAAGCTGCTGCGGCCCCCTGGCATCATTCAGGCTGAGAAACAGCGTCGTCCATCCCCGGCGGCGAGCAATTGCATCAAGGGCTGCCGCAGTTTGGGCGCCAGCTTCTTGAATTCCGCCAACGCCAAGCAGTTCGGGGAAAAGTCCGATAATTCGCTTAGAACGATACGCCGGCGGCGCTGATACCAGTTCACTCAGGTCGGCCGCTTGGTTGTTCACAATACCTCGACAGCCGTCGCGGGGGAAGACTCAGCTTTTCGCCGTATAATCTCCTCAAAGATTTTGACAAGTTCGCGTCCGTTGCGCTCCCAAGTGAATTCAAGTGTGGAATCAGCAGCTTTCGCGGCCAGTTGATCGCGAAACTCCCGATTTTGATAAAGCCGCCGAATCAAGTCGGCGAGCGTTTCGCAGTCCCTTGGATCGGATAGAATCAAGCCGTTCACCTCGTGTGTCACGATCTCCGAGGTGCCGTTGGTAGAGGAGACGATTACGGGAAGCCCGCATGCCATCGCCTCTGCTGGAGGTTGCGCAAATGTGTCCTCGAGCGAGGGCCCTACGTAAACATCCGCAGCCGCATAATAGAATTCGATGTCCTTGCGAGGCGGAACAATTGTCACGCGGTTCTCCATCCCGCGTTCCTGGATCAGCCTACCGCAAGCAGTCGAATCCTCCCTGCTTACAAGGATCAAATGGAGTGGAAGATCCCTTGCGCGCGCCAGCGCATTGAGCAGGACAGGGACGCCTTTGTTACGCCAATCATTGCCAACCAAGACAATCGTGAACTGGGATTCCGCCAGGCCCAGCTGCTTTCGAGCCTCGGCTCGAAGGGTCAGGCGTCTTGCAGGATTGAAAATGGCGTGATCGAGGCCAAGATATAGAACGGGAAATGGATCGACCCGCCCATAGAAACGCGCAAGTCCTGCGGCCGTCCTTCGAGCAATAAGGATCAGGACCGTTTTAGGATCGGTGTAGATGCGATGTTCGAGCGCCACGAGAAGGCGGTAGTAGAGTCGACGGTGCAGGACCGCGGGCCAAGCCCGGATCGGACTGCGCCGGAAACTTAACTGCGCGCCCACCTGCCGGACATACTCGGCAAAAACAATGTGAACGGAAATCGCGTCGGCGTCTAGACAATTGACTCCCGGACTGAAGATGAGATCGTAGAGCAGTCCGTGGATGTGCCGATCCCAACTGCGCCAAAGATGGTTCCCCGCTATCCACCAGACAAAATTTAAAATGTGCGGCCCGGGCAACTTGGGGATTTGATGCCAAGTGATCTTGGATAAATCCACATCCGCCACGTTCTGGCTATAGACGTGAACCTCAAAATTGTCTGTCAGGCGGGAAACCCATTCAACGACTCGGCGCTCGGTGCCGTGGCTCTTGTCAAGAAACGGCGATATCACTGCGACACGAGGTTTGCCGGTCCGGGCTGGCATCCCTATACCTTGACCTGCATGATTTCGCACCAGCGGGCCAGCACGAAGACTGTCCAAAGCCGTGACCAGCCGACCGCAGCGGGGTTCTCAAGGTACCTTTTCCAAAGTTTTCTGACCGCGCCGGGATTTAGCACGCCGACTGCTCTGAGTCGATCCGGACCAAGCGCCTCCTCGATATTGGGGCGCAAGTCTCCACTAATCCAGCGCGAGAACGGAAATGTAAAGGTGCGCTTGGGGCGCGTAAGTAGGTCTGAGTACAAGCTTTCAGGCATGCATTCGCGCGTTGCGTCAAGAAGCAATCTTTTTTTCTGAAGACGGATAGCCGGTGGCAGCGAAAGAACGTGCTCCACGACCGTATGATCGAGCATGACAGGGCGCACTTCCAAACTGTGAGCCATGCTCATGGCATCGCCGTCGCGAAGCAACCGCGCTTCGAGGTGCGCGGGGAAGTCGACAAATGCTATTCGCTCCCTTAAGTTTGTGCTACTGGTTTGCTGGGCCCATCCGCGAATGCAGTCGGCCGCCTCCGAACCAGAAGCCGCAGGCGCGAGAGCAGGGTTCAGGATCTTGCACACATCACTTTCAAGGAATTGCACACGCACCGCCAATTGCGCGGCAACAAATGGATCATCGGCACCGAACAAGTAGGAAAGTTTGCGCCAGCGAAATGGAAACGATTCGCGATCCAACAGTGCACTGCCTGCGATGTGGGATACAGGTTTTAACCAACTCGCGACGCGCGAGAACCGCTCAAACCACTCATGGGAAGCGTATCCGCCGAATAACTCATCTCCGCCCTGGCCGGACAAAGCGACTTTAAAACCAGCCTCTGCGGCAGCTTTCGAAATCCAGTAGGCGTTTAGACCGTCGACAGTCGGCTGGTCCATGGCCCACAAAGCGTGGTCCAGTGATTCCGCCATTCGTGATGCGGGTAATCGAATCGTACGGTGCGGAATGCCGAGTGCCTGCGCCGTTTGTTGGCTTTGCTGAGACTCATCAAAG
>CAYOVU010000280.1:0-2560 GCA_964407505.1 uncultured Acidobacteriaceae bacterium
GTTCGCCCGCGCCATCCAGATCGATCCGAACCGTGAGACGGCTTATCGGTATTGGGGCGACGCCCTGACCTCTTCTTCGGAGAATGATAAGGCCCGAGGGAAATTCATCGATGCAGTCGTTGCGGAACCATACAGCAACAAGGCTTGGGTCGGCCTTAGGCAATGGGTCGATCGGAACAAAGTGAAGCTCAATGTGCTGGTTCTTAAAGACAAGTCAGCCACCCAAACAGACGGCAAGAACGCCACCGTTACCCTTGATCCGAACATGTTAAATGGAGACAGCAGCGGAACGGCAGCCTGGATTGTTTACAGCGGGACCCGGCTTACTTGGCAGCGTGAGAAATTCAAGAAGGAATTTCCGAACGAAGCAACCTATCGCCGCTCTCTAAAAGAAGAAGCCGAAGCGCTGGATACGATGGTGACCGTGATCGCTGAGGACGCGAAGTCGGCGAAGAAGGCGAAGAACATGGACCCATCGCTCCTGGCGCTGATTCAACTGGACCATGCGGGACTGCTGGAGCCATTTGTCCTGTTCATTCGCGCTGACGCCGGAATCTCGAAGGACTATGCGGCCTACAGGGATGCGCACCGCGATACACTCCGGCGTTATCTCGACGAATACGTTGTACCGAAGACCCCGTAGGAATATTTTCTGGACGATACAGCGCCCTCCGCGGGTCGAACTGCGCTCGATGACCGGGCCAATGGGCCTGGTCCCACGCAATCCGCTTCCCACAGGGCTTCTTTAGCTGGCGGCTTGTTCGGTGGAGGCTGCGGGAACTGACTGTTTGACGTGGGAGCCGGTGGCGGCTTCGTGGCGGGCTAGATCTAAATCGAAGCGGAGGGAGTCGAGGGCGACCATGGGGAGCTCGTTGCCGAAGGCGTCGAGTTCGGCTTCGCTCCAGCCGCCGTTCAGGCGCATCGCGCCGGTGATGTCTTCGGGGAAGGCCTGGCGGTAGTCGCCTTCGCGGATGAGGATGTCGCCGATGAGGCGTCCGGTCTGCACGTCGTAGACGCGGCGACTCGACTGGCCGCGGGAGGTCGTCAGGCAGAGGAACACTTCGCCGATGTCGTTGAATTCAGCGCGATAGTACCAGGCCTGGGGAGCGTCGATTTTAGGATGATGGCGTTTGGCGCGGGTGGTGGAAGGCTTCACGTCGGCCATTTCGTCGGCGGGATTGAAGTAGAGAATGCGCTGGCAGGAGTCGCAAATAATGGTTTGCGTGCCGGAACGAATCTCGTTGTAGGTCTGCGGCCGGAGCATGACGCGGCAGGCCATACATTTCTGGTCGCGGACTTCCGACATGCCGCTGCCGCGGAACTTTGAGACGCGCTCGTAATGGCGCAGCAGGTCTTCGTTGACGCTGGTGCGAATCTGATCGCGCTTGGCGCGCCACTCGGCCAGCAGTTTTTCGTCTTTAGCGGTGAGCTGGCGGGCTTCTTCTTTTTCTTTTTCGATCTCGGCGGTTTCGGCTTTGAGTTCGGCCTGGGCGGCCTTGACTTCCTTGTCGCGCGCGTCGGCGTTGAGCATCAGTTCGAGAATCTTGTCCTCGTTGGCAGTGATTTCTTTTTCTGCGAACTGGATCTCGTGCAGCAGCGCTTTGTACTGGTCGTTGGTTTTTACGTCGAGGGACTGATCGCGGTATTTCGAGATTTTGCCGCGCAGGTCGCTGATGGCGGTGTCGTACTTACGGCGGGAGGCTTCGTCGGCTTTGACGGCAGCCTGGGCTTTTTCCAGTTGGGCTTTGGTGTCCGCCAGTTTGTGTTCGATGACCGCGACGCGCTTGGGAAATTCGGCGACTTCGTCCTGCAGACGGCGGATTTCTTTGTCCGTGTCTTGCAGTTTCAGCAGGTTTTCGATGTCAGGAAGCATTCGGCATTGGACTCTATTGATTCTAACATGCGGCGAGGCCATGATTCGGCCGAAAACCTTAGCCGCAGACGGGCACAGTTTCAAAGAGGAACCCGCTCACAGCCGTGCAGGCGCGAGGTTGCGCGGTGTACACTCTTTCCTTCGCCCGATTGTGCATCTGCACGAACTTTTCTTCTGTGAGGTCACTTCGTGAAAAGACAGATTTCTTTTGGCATATGCTTTGCGCTGTTGGCCTTCATTTTTGGCCTCTTCTCATCGGCAGGGGCGCAGACTGCGCCCACCAAACCTCTCACCATTGAAACGCTTTATCAGCCGGGAGGACTGGCGGGGCGCGGGCCGGAGACTGTGGAGTGGAGTCCGGACGGGACCAAGCTCACGTTTGTGCAGCGCGACGAAAAAGGCGAGCGGGGCGAGTTGTGGTACGTGGATGCGGCGACCGGCGAGAAGAAGGTGCTGGTGAGCGCGGAGAAACTGGCGTCGCTCGATCCGGACGTGGACAAAGTCAAGAACGAGCGCGAGAAGGACCGGCGGACACGGTATCGCGTAGCAGCGTATTTGTGGGCTCCGGATTCGAAGCACTTGATTTTCGATTCGCAGGGACAGCTCTGGCTCTACGACCTGGGAACTCAAACGGCAGTGCAGTTTACCTCGGCGTCCGATCCGAGTGGGGATCCGAAGTTCTCGCCC
>CAYOVU010000281.1:0-35638 GCA_964407505.1 uncultured Acidobacteriaceae bacterium
GGCAAAGGCGTCTACTTTTTCCATTTTCTGCCGCTGCAGATGGAACCCGGTTGCAACGGCTCTCCCGGAACATTCGGCATGTTCACCATCGACGCCAATTATCAAATCCAGCATCCTCTCGCGCAGTTTTTTACGGCGCAGCTCATCAACCTGGAGTGGGCGCAACCCGACGGCGGCGAGCATCAGGTATTCGCCGCAAAGAGCGACGTGGACGATGGCGCCGACCATGACCTGGTAACGGCTTATGCCGTAAAACGTCCAGACGGCAAGTGGGCACTGATGGCCGTGAATCGAGATCAAGAGAACGCGCACCGCGTGCGGATCGAATTCTCCGCGCCAGGGGGCCAACAAAGCGGCTTTGCAGGGCCGGTGGAAATTTCAACTTTCGGCAGCGGGCAATATCAATGGCATCCACCGCAGACGCGCTTCATGGCTCATGCAGAAAACAGCGGCGAACGGACAATTGTGCCAATGAGCAAAGGCTGGGCCGATCCCGACGGCCCCATCGTTCATACAAAAATGACCGCCGATAAAAACACAATGTACGATTTACCGGCGGCCTCGGTAGTCGTGATTTGTGGAAACGTCGGCGCAGCAAAATAACGACGAATGCGTTATGTTTGAACGGCAGACTCACCGATACCTCGCGCGTGAGCGCTGAGGCGCTGGAGCGTGAAATCCGCGCCCAGCTACCGATAGGATGTCCCCTGGCCACCGTCCAGGAGGCTCTGGCGAGACATGATATAGAAAACAGTTTTGAAGCATCATCCAGGACTGTTTATGCGATCGTTAATAATCTGAAAGGCGGATCGATTTTCTCGAGCAAGTCTATTACGTTCCAATTTCATTTCGATCACGCCTGAAACGCAATCCATCGATGCGAAAGTGCTCTTTACGGGCCCTTAATAATGGGCGGCGAGTGGCCCATTAAGCCCTCCTTTGGCTTGAGTGGGGCCGTTCCATGCCTGCATCGCGCCTGCCTTGGCGCGGATCTTGACGTGCCCGTTCCTTAGTTGTTGTTATCCCTTTTTGACCCCTTCGTCCAATTCCGGAAGCATACACCTTCGTGCGCGCAGAGTTTAAGCTCGCATTGAGGTTTCTCTAATTAGAATCGGGCTGTACTTAAGGCCCGCTCATGAGAATCCTAATTGCCGAAGATGATGCGGCTCTGGCCAGTTTTGTGCGCCAGGGGCTGCTCGGGGAACACTATACGGTGGATGTGGTCGAAGACGGCGAGCAGGCGCGCGCCATGGGCAGCGAGTTTGATTACGACCTTGTCATCCTCGACTTAAACCTGCCCAAGCTCGATGGTGTAAGCGTGTTGCGCCATCTGCGGCTGCGCCGCCCAAGCCTGCCCGTGCTGGTGCTGACCCAGAGAAGTAAGGTTGAAGACCGGGTGCAGTGCCTCGACACCGGAGCCGATGATTATCTCCCTAAACCATTTTCCTTCAGCGAACTCTCGGCCCGCATCCGGGCCTTGTTGCGGCGCAGCCACTTGCCATCGGAGTCCGTGCTGGTAGTCGAAGACCTGAAACTCGATCGCGTCGAACACCGCGCCGAACGCGCCGGCCGGCGCATCGATCTCACCGCCAAAGAGTTTTCCCTGCTGGAATATCTGATGCGCAACGCCGGCCGTCAAGTCTCCCGCGCCATGATCATCGAACACGTGTGGAATCTAACCTTCGACACAACTACCAATGTGGTGGATGTTTACATCAACTACCTGCGGCGGAAGGTCGATGATGGGCATCCGCGGAAGCTGATTCATACGGTGCGCGGGGTGGGCTACGAGCTGGGCAGCGCGGAAGTGACGGCATGATTCCCGTGCAAATCGGCGAGCCTCCCGCCTTCGAGGAGATCGCGAGCCGCAGTCCGCTCGCGCAATTGCTGCATGCGCTGAACCAGCCGCTGACCGGATTGCAATGCTCGATGGAGGTGGCGCTGGCGGGAATTCGCACTCCTGAGCAGTACCGGCAAGGGCTGTGCGACGGCCTTGCACTGACGGAGCGCATGCGGGCCCTGGTCGAGGCGATCCGCGAAGTCGCCGATGGCCTGGACGAAGATCGCCCGAACGAAGACAGGAACCAAAACCCGAGCGAAATGGCAGACCTCGCGACGATCCTCTGCGAAACCATGAATGACCTGAAGCCGGTGGCCGAGTCGAAAGCCATCCGCATGGAAATAGAATTCGATTGCTCTTTAATTCTAGCGGTGAGGGCGGGAAGACAAAGGCTCTGCGGCCTGATGTTCCGGCTTCTCGATTCTCTGCTGAGTCTCGCGGCCGAAGGCAGCGCAGTGAAGTTCAGCACAGTAAAGACTGAAGCGGGTTCTGCACAAAGCGGAGACTGGCTGCGCATCCACTGGGAAGCAAACGAAGAGGCGCACCAGCCATCTTCACGGCCTGAGCTTGGATTGCTGGTGGCGCAAGCCGGCTTCGAGCGCTGCGGCGCCGAATGGCAACGAATGTGGGACGGCAAGCAGGAAACGATAAGCATCAGGCTGCCTGGAATTTCACGCAAGAACTCCTAGTCATTATTTTCTAATCACAACTTTTTCTATCCACAACTTTGGGAGACGCGAATGACAGTCATGACAACTTTTCCGTCCATGGCACGGGTGGCGGGCGGAGCGCTCATTGCCAGTGCCAGCAGCGCTTTCCGCGACCAGGTGCTGCACAACCTGAATGGCCGCTGCCGGCCGGTACAGCAGGCGCTGGGTGGCGCCGAGGCTCTGGTGAAACTGGAGAAAGGAGACTGGCAGGTGCTGTTTCTCGACCGGCGAGTTCCTGACCTCGACACCGACGAGCTGATCGCGATCATTCAGCGCAGGTTCCCGGGAACGCAGGTGGTGCTCCTTGATTCGGACGCGGAAGTTCCGGCTCCCAATTCCAAGCTGTCCTCGTCTGGGGAAACAGTGGCGAACCTAAGAAGCGCGGAGCAAAATTGGGTGCCGGAAGAAGGGTTGCAAACGATTAGGGGACTTCCGGAGTTCGAGCCGCTGCCGGGCATGATCGGGCGCAGCGAAAGCATGCGGCGGGTCTATCGCCTGGCAAGGTTAGTGGCGCCTCGCACGACGACTGTGCTCATCGCAGGTCCCACGGGAAGCGGCAAGGAGTTGGTGGCGCGGGCCCTGCATAGCCTGAGTCCGCGGACCACGAAACCTTTCGTCGCAGTGAACTGCGCCGCGATTCCGGAGGCGCTGGTCGAGTCCGAACTATTTGGCTATTCGCGGGGAGCGTTCACCGGCGCGGTGCAGTCGCAGATGGGAAGGATTCCAGCGGCGCACGGGGGAACGCTGTTTCTCGACGAAGTGAGCGAGTTGCCTCTCGGCATGCAGGCCAAGCTGCTGCGCTTTCTGGAACAGAAAGAAGTGCAGCGGCTGGGTACGGCCGAAGTGACCCGGGTGGATGTGAGGGTGATTGCTGCCAGCAATGTGGACCTGGCGGGGCGCGCCGGCAGAAGGGAATTTCGCGAGGATCTTTTTTACCGGCTCTCGGCGTTTCCGCTGGAGCTGCCGCCGCTGACCGAGCGCCGCGGCGACATCATTCCGCTGGCGGAACATTTTCTGGAGTGCATGGCGGCCGCTATAAATGGTACGTGTCCGCATCTGAGCAGCGAAGCCTCGCAAATGCTCGAGTGTCATGCCTGGAAAGGCAACGTGCGCGAACTACAGCATGTGATGGAGAGAGCGTCGATTCTGATTGAGAACGGCGACACGGTGCGCACCGAGCATCTTTACTTCCCCTTCGAACTGTGCCACCTGCAGCCCGGAAGCCGCAGCCCTTCGTGCGCCAGCCTAGCAAGCTGAGGAGAATCTCAGCCACAGACCCTTACTCTGGCACGAACCGTGCAAATGTTGCCTGCAGCCATGATGTCCTTGCCCATGCCGGCAGAATTATCCAGCGACGTTCCCGGCTCGTACCCTGCCGTCGCGGGAACTGTCTCGGGAATCGTGGCCGGAGAAACTGGCGCGGGTGGCACTTCGGCGGCAGGCAATGAGCAGTTTCTGCTGCAGGCCTTCCGGACGTTCGCGGAAGCGGCCGATTCGCTCGAACGCTCTTATGGGGAGCTGCGCGGCGAGGTGGTGCGGCTGCGGGCCGAGTTGGAGCAGAGCAATGCCGGGCTGGTGCGCAGCCTGTCGGAGAATCGCCGGATGCGCGAGCATCTGGACCGGATTCTCGAAGGCCTTCCCTGCGGCGTGCTGGTCGAACGATCCGACGGCAGCATTTCCTTGTTGAATCCCGAGGGCCGGAGGCTGCTGGGTTTGCCGCAACTGCCGCCCGTGCCGTCATCATCGCTATCTTCATCATCTTCATTGTTATCGTTGTCGGCAGTCCCGGCAGAACTGCTTGATCTTCTGAATCGCGCCCGCGAAGCGCGCGGCGAGCAGGAGCTGCGTCTGCCCGATCGCTGCGACAGCGATGGCCGCCACAGTAACGACCGGACGGAGCGATGGCTGGCGGTGCGCCATGCCGCGGTTCCAGATGGACAAGTTCCCGATGGAAGTGCCGAGGACGGACAGGCCACAACGGGCCCGGCAAATCAGGGAGATGCCGAACCGGTTTCCATCTTCATTCTGCGCGATGTGAGCGACGCCAAGAGCCTAGTGCAGGAGCGGGAAAAATTGCGCCGCGAGCAGGCGCTGGCGGAGATGGCATCCATTCTGGCGCATGAAATCCGCAACCCGCTGGGCAGCCTGGAGCTGTTTGCCGGATTGCTGGCCGCGGCCGCGCTTCCCCCGGAGTGCCACCTGTGGGTGGAGCAGGTGCAGGCCGGCCTGCGAACTCTCGGGGCGACGGTGAACAATGTTCTGCACTTCCACAGCCTACCCGCGCCGCAACGCGCGCCAGTCGATTTAGGCCTGCTGCTCGATTGGGCGGGGGGCTTTCTGGTTCCCATGGCGCGGCAAGCGAGGGTCGAATTGTGCCTGCGCAACCGGCTTCAGGGCGTGTGGTTCGTCGCCGACCGCCATCGTCTGGAACAGGTTCTGCTGAACCTTGTGCTGAATGCGTTGCGGGCTATGCCGGGCGGCGGCTGGGTTGAGATCTCCGGACACCGCACGCGCCATGGCAATGGCTGCGCCGCGGTCATTTCGGTGAACGACACCGGACCGGGAATCGACGCCAGGCAGGCGGCAAGAATTTTTGAACCGGGATTCAGCACACGCCCGGGCAGTCCGGGGCTGGGGCTCGCGGTGTGCCGAAAGATCGTGGAGCAGCATGGCGGTTCGCTGGCAGTGTGCAATCGTGCAGGATCGGGCGCAAGTTTTGCCCTGATGCTACCCCTGGCAAACGAACGCTGGCGCGACGAAGAACTAACCGAGGAGGCTGCGGGATGAATCGAGTTCTGGTGGTGGATGACGAAGCCGGAATGCGGGAGTCGCTCGAAGCGCATTTCCTGCGGCGCGACTGGCAGGTGGACACGGCGGCGAGTGCGGACGAGGCTCTCGAAAAATTTCGCCGGGTTCTGCATCCCCTGGTGATCACCGATATTCGGATGCCGGGAGCGGACGGCTTCTCCGTGATGCGCGAGGCGAGGGCGCTCGCGCCCCACACGGCGGTCGTGCTCTTGACGGCGTTTGCCAACGTTCCCGACGCCGTGGCGGCGATGAAAGATGGAGCCTGCGATTATCTGGTGAAGCCGGTGTCGTTTGAACAGCTGGAACAGGCGGCGGAGCGGATTCTGGTGCAGGCGAGAACTCAGGCCGAGGCCCAGGAAGGGCTGGTCGGGCACGCGGCGCGCTGGCTGCGCTCGCTCGCTCTCGCGCGGCAGGTTGCGGCGACCGATGCGGATGTGCTGATTGAAGCCGAGAGCGGTACGGGCAAAGAGATGGTGGCGCGGCTGATCCATCGCCTGAGCCCGCGCCGCGATCATGCCTTTATCGCAGTGAATTGCGCGGCTTTTCCCGAGACGCTGCTCGAAAGCGAACTCTTCGGCTACGCCCGTGGTGCTTTTACTGGAGCCATGGTGGCCAAACCGGGACGCTTCGAGCTGGCGCATCGCGGCACTCTGCTGCTCGACGAGGTGGGCGAGATGCCGCTTGGATTGCAGCCGAAGCTGCTGCGGGTGCTGCAGGAGCGGGAGTTTGACCGGCTCGGCGATACGCGCGCGGTTCATGTCGATCTGCGCGTGATTGCGACGACAAACCGCACCCTGGCTGAAATGGTGAAGGAAGGGAAGTTCCGTGCCGACCTCTTTTACCGGCTGAATGTGATTCCTCTCAGCTTGCCGCCGTTGCGGGAGCGGCCGCAGGACATCCGGGAGCTGGCCGAATATTTTCTGCGGCTCTACGGATCGAAACACAAAACTTTGCGCCTGACCCCGGAATTTCTCGCGCGACTCGAAGTTCATACCTGGCCGGGCAATGTGCGTGAGCTGGCGAACTGTTTGCGCCGCGCCGTGGCGCTTGCGACCGGAACCGAGATTGGCAGAGAAAGTTTGGAAGGGTCGGTGTGGGAGGAAGCCGGGGCGCAGGGAAATCCATCGCAGAAGAATTTATCGCAGAAAGCTTCGCCGCACGATGGCGTTTTCCCGGAGAAAGAGCTTCGTGAAGGTCATTTTCTTGGTGATCGTGTTTCCGGCGAGGGTGTTTCCGGCGGTCGTGTGCCGGACGGCACCGTATCCGATGATCGCTTGCGTGCCGGCGTCTCTCTCGAAAACATGGAGCGCCGGCTGCTTGAAATGACGTTGCAGGCCACGGGCGGAAACCGCTCGCGCGCCGCCGGGCTTCTGGGCGTGAGTCTGCGAACCGTGAGAAACAAAATCCGCAGCTACGGGCTGCCCAGCTGGAGTAGTTATGTCCATGATTGATACTCCGATGACCGAGGCGCTCAGCCGCTATCTCGATGTGGATGTGGCCCGCCACAAGCTGATCACCGCGAATTTAGCCAATATCGATACTCCGGGTTATCGCACCCGCGATCTCGACTTCCATGCGGAGCTGATGCGGTCGAGCATTCATGCCACGGCAAGCGAAATGACGGATTTGGAATATGCCGCCTACACTCCCGTGGTGCGGACGATCCGCGGACTGATCGAGCGGCCTGATGGCAACAACGTGAGCGTTGAGCGCGAAAGCCTGCTCCTGGCCGAGAGCCAGATGAAATACAACCTGGGCATCCAGCTTTTGAAGGATGAATTTCACGGGATTTCGCAGGCGATCAACTCTGGAGGTACATCGTCATGAACCTGTTTGGCATGCTGGAGATGAGCGGCTCGGCGCTCGGAGCCGAGCGTTGGCGGGCGGAGGTGGTGGCCGCGAACATGGCCAACGCCGAGACGACTCGCGCGGCGCAGGGCGGCGCATACCGGAGGCAGTTGCTCGTCTTCCGGGCGCAGCCGATGCCGCGGTTTCCCATGATGCTGGCCCACTTGCACAAGGGAACTCCGGATGGCGGGGTGCGGGTGGAGCGCGTTGTGGCCGACCCCACGCCCTTGCCGCGGCGTTACGAGCCGGGGCATCCCGATGCCGATGGCGGAGGGTATGTGACTTATCCAAATGTGAATCCGGTGATGGAGATGGCCGATCTGCTGAGCGCCGTGCGGGCTTATCAGCTGAACGCTGCCGGGGTGCAGGCGGCCAAGAGCATGCTGCAACAGTCGCTGCAAATTTTGAGCTGAGCGATCTCTTACTGGCACGATACAGCAGAATGAGCAACTCAAGTGAATCGATTCAGAAACAGTTAAGAAACAGCAAAATCGATGGCACGTATAACGAGTATTAAGGACGAAGGTGGATCACGATGAGCAGTCCAGTTTCTTCCTTGCGTATCCTTCCCGCCACAGAGAGTGTCGTCGAGCAGTCTCCGTCGGCGCCTGGCGGTGATTTTGCCGGCACTTTGCGGGAGGCGATGAATGAGATGGGAAACCTGAGTTCGCAGGCGGAAACCAAGGTCGTCAGCGTGCTCGAAGGCAACGGCACCGACGTACACACTGCGCTGATCGCGGTGGAGAAGGCGGATCTGTCGTTTCAGTTGATGATGCAGGTGCGCAACAAGATCGTTTCTGCTTATCAGGAGATCTCACGCATGCAGTTTTAAACAGTCAGTTTGCAGATAGTTCCTTCAGATAGTTTTCCGGATTCTAAAGTAGGTCCAAATCTAAAAGTAGGGGCAAATCTTAAAGATAGGTGCAAATTTGAAGTAGGGGCGAACCGGCCCACCGGACTCGGCTGGAGCGAAAGGTCCTCTCCGCGACTGGGACAGCGATGGCCGACAACAAAATCCAATCCTTCGACGACCTGATGCATCGCCTGGGGGATTTCTTCAAAGGCCTGAGCTTCCGGCATAAGCTTTTGCTGCTCGCGGGCGCGGTGCTGGTGGGCGGAACGGTGTGGGTGTTTGCTGCGCTGCTGGGCCAGCCGAAATACGTCACGCTGTATTCCGGGCTGCGTTCCGAAGACGCGCAGGCGCTGGCGGCGCGGCTGGCGGCGAAAAATATTCCGCACGAGATTTCGCCCGACGGCGGCACCCTGCTGGTGCCGGAGGACAAACTCGACGCCAGCCGGCTGGAGACGGCAGCCGCGGGGTTGCCGCGAAGCGCCCGCATGGGGTTTGAACTGTTCGATACGCCCAACTGGGCGGGCTCGGATTTCACCGAGAAGGTGAATTACCAGCGTGCCCTTGAAGGCGAACTGGAGCGCACTCTGGCCACGCTCAGCGAAGTCGAAGGGGTGCGGGTGCATCTGGTGCTGCCTCAGGAATCGCTGTTCACCGAACAGGAACATGAGGCGAAGGCGGCGGTGATTCTGAAGACGCGCAGCGGACGCTTGTCGGAGCAGGCACAGCAGGCCATTCCGCAATTGGTTGCCAGCGCGGTGGACCGTCTGCGTCCAGAGAACGTGACCGTGGTCGATGCCGACAGCAACATGCCGCTGCTGCACGGACGAGATGGCGCTGGAGGACGGGCATTTGCTCCGGATGAGGAGCTGGCGAAGACGCTGGTGCATACCCTTGAGCCCGTGGTGGGAGCCGATCATGTGCGAGCCAGTGTGCATGTGGAGTACGACTTGGGAACGAGCGAGGATACGCAGGAAACCTACGATCCCAAGACTCCCACGGCTCTCACACAGGAACATACCGAAGAGAGTTCGTCGGGCGGCGCTCCGGCGGGAGTACCGGGTACGGCGAGCAATATTCCCGCCGCCACGCCACCCGCCGCTCCGGGCGCGGCTCCGGCAACGCCAGCCGCGACGGCGCCGGGAACCTTCGCGCTGGGCACGGAGCAGTCTTCGTCGAAATCGGATTCGACGACATACGCCATCAGCAAGAATGTGCATCGCAGCCTGGAGCCTGCGGGCAGAGTGCGGCGAATTGCGGCAGCCGTGCTGGTCGACGACGCGGTCGATGTCACCGAGCAGGCCGGCAAGCGTGTGAGCACCCGGCGCAAGCGCACACCCGACGAAATGAAGCAACTGGAGCAACTGGCGCGGGCGGCGATTGGCGTGGATATGCAACGAGGCGACGTGCTGGCAGTGGAAAACATTTCCTTCCAGGAGCTGCCTCTCGAAACCATTCCGCCACCCAGCAAGTTTGAACGCTGGCGCCGGATGCTCGAGCCCTGGGTCTGGCTGTTGCGCTATGTCGGCCTGGCCGCGTTGTTTCTGGTGGTCTATTTCTTGATCCTGCGTCCCGTGAAAAAACAAATTCTGACGGCGTTTCGCGAGTTGCCGGGGAAGGTCGTCGGAAAGACTTCGCCGCAGATTTTGTCGGCCGCCGGGGTTCCGATTCCGGTCGGGGAAAAGCCTGAGGGTGACGGACAGCGGGCTACGCAGTTAAAGAAGATGCTCGCCGACAAGGTGAAAGCCGAGCCGGCGGCGGCCAGCCGTCTGGTCGAATCCTGGGTACGGGAGGACAGCGACAGGTGACCGCCCTCCATGCTACCGGCCTGCGTAAAGCCGCCATCCTGATGGTGCTCCTCGGAGAAGACACGGCGGGCGAGATCTATCGCCATCTGCCGCAGGCGGAAGTGGAGCAGATCACCCAGGAGATCACAACCATCAGTTCCGTCGAGCCGGCGGACGGACTGGCGGTGCTCGAGGAATTCGACCGCCTGATTGCGACCGGCGACTACATTACGCAGGCGGGGATGGACTATGCCAACAAGGTGCTGGTGAAGGCCTTTGGAAAAGAAGGGGCGGAAGAGTTGTTGCGCCAAGTCGCACGGGCGGCCGAGCTAAGCGGTACCAGGCTCGACTCGTTGCGCAAGGCCGATCCGCAGCAATTGGCGAAATTCATCGAGGCCGAACATCCGCAAACCATCGCGCTAATTCTCGCGCACCTCGAATCGAAGCAGGCATCGACCGTGCTGATGAAGCTGCCGCCGGAACTGCGCGCCGAGCCGATCAAGCGTCTGGCCCAGCTGCGGCAATTTTCGCCGGAGATGGCGGAGCGGGTTTCGGTGGTTCTGCACAAGCGATTGGAGACTTTGGGCGAGCAGAGCCGGCGAGCCTACGCCGGTCTGCGCGGCGTGGCGGAGCTGATGAACCGGCTCGATGTGGCGGTGGGGAAAACCATCCTCGAGTCGATCGAGGGAGAAGACCCGAAGCTGGCGCTCTCGATCCGGAATCTGATGTTCACCTTTGAAGATCTGCTAACAATTCCTGAGAGCGGCATCCGCGAGTTGCTGGGGCAGATGGACAAGAAGATGCTTGCGACCGCTTTGCGCGGCGCTTCGGAAGAGTTGAAGAACTACATTTTCAAGTCCATGTCTTCACGTGCAGTGGAAATGTTGAGGGAAGATATGGAAGTGCTGGGACCGGTGAAGAGCAAAGAGATCAATAAGGCGCAACTGGAGGCGGTAGCGATCGCGCGCAAGTTGGAAGCCGAAGGCAAAATGACTTTGACTCCGGAGACAGAAGATGAGTTCGTCAGCTAGTCCGGCGCGCGCTTCGCCCGATCCCGCGCCAGCGGCGCGAATCGAGCAACCCATCGTGGTGCCATTCGCCTACGCCGAAGTGGAGTGGCAGGCGGGAGCCGGCAATTCTTTGCCGGCGGGCACCTCCGCAGGCGACAGCGCAGCGCCAGATTCTTCAGCCTCGGCTGCCAGTGCAGCCCTGCGTGAAGCGCAACTGCGTGAGCTGGGACGCCAACAGGGCGAGGCGGAGCAGCGCGCGAAGTTTGAAGAACAACTGGCGCGCGAGCGTTCAGCCATAACCAAAGCAGTGGCTGATTTTGCCTGTGACCGCGCGGCTTATTATCGGAGGCTCGAAGAAGAAGCCGTCCGCCTGGCATTGAGTATTGCGCGGAAGATACTGCATCGTGAGGCGCAGGTGGATCCCCTCCTCTTGATGGGCGTGGTGAAGGTGGCGCTGAGAAAAATTGAGGGCGCTACCGAAGTGGCCCTGATGGTGCATCCGCAGAGAGCCACGGACTGGCGACGCCAACTGGCCACGGTCATGCCGCCGGGAAAGCTGCCCGAAATCGTGGAGGATCCGACGCTAGAGCCCGGCCAGTGCAGGTTGCGAACTTCGATGGGAACGACCGATCTGGGCCTGGAAGGGCAACTCAAGGAAATTGAGGCTGGCTTAACGGACTTGCTGGCCGCGCGACCTAAGGATTGAGAGAAGCGATGAAGTCGTAACGAGTAATAGTAATGGAGTAATAAGCAATAAAAATTAAGGATAAAGATTAAAGATAAGGACAAAAGGACGAAAACAGAGTGATGAGCTCGGAAGCGCTGCTGGCGCCCTATTTCGCGCGGCTGGAGTCCTGTTCGGGGATGCGATGGCACGGGCGCATCACGCAGGTCGTGGGGCCGCTGGTTGAATCCGAAGGGCCGTTCTGCTCGGTGGGTGAATTGTGCGAGATTACCGATTCGCAGGGCCGGGTGTTGCGGGGAGAAATTGTGGGATTTCGCGGCACGACCGTGTTGTCGATGCCTCTCGAATTGCCGCAAGGGGTTCGCTATGGGGATCGGGTATCCACGTGGGGAGAGCGACCGTCGATTCGTGTGGGCGACGGGCTGCTGGGACGAGTGATCGACGGAGGCGGCGAAGCGCTGGATTCTCTCGGAGGCTACAGCGGCAACGAATACCGATTGCTCGATGCCGCCGCTCCTCTGCCGCTTGCGCGGGTTCCGATCAGCGAAGCTCTGGGCTGCGGGATTCGAGCGATCGATGGATTTTTGACCTGCGGGCGGGGGCAGCGTGTGGGCATCTTCGGGGGCAGCGGAGTGGGCAAGAGCACGCTGATCGGCATGATGGCGCGCAATACCAACGCGGACCTCACAGTCCTTGGGCTGGTGGGGGAGCGCGGGCGTGAAGTGCGCGACTTTCTGGAGAACGCTTTGGGCGTGGAGGGATGCAAGCGCGCCTGCGTGGTGGTTTCGACATCCGACCAGTCTCCGCTGCTGCGGATTCGCGCCGCGCTGGCCGCCACTGCCGTCGCCGAATATTTTTGCTCGCGGGGCAAACAGGTTCTGCTGGTGGTGGACTCGCTCACGCGTCTGGCGATGGCGCAACGGGAGATTGGATTGTCGGCGGGAGAACCGCCTACCGCCAAAGGCTACACGCCTTCATGCTTCACCATGCTGGCGCGATTGATCGAGCGCGCGGGACGCTATGCGAAAGGCAGCATTACGGCCTTTTATACGGTGCTGATGGAAGGCGATGACGAGCAGGACCCGCTGGTGGATGGAGCGCGCGCGTTGCTCGATGGACACGTCATGCTGGACCGGCGGCTGGCGGTGCGCAGCCATTATCCTCCGATTGCGGTGCTGGATAGCGTGAGCCGGCTGATGTCATCTGTGGCCTCGCCCGCTCACCTGCAGAAGGCGCAGAACCTGCGGCGGCTGCTCGCGGCCTACAGCGCCTCGGAAGATTTGGTTCGCATTGGAGCTTATCAAAAGGGAAGCGATCCTACGCTCGACAAGGCTCTCACTTTAATTCCCGAGCTTGACCATTTTCGGATGCAGAAGCCCGGAGAACCCGCGCCACTGGCGGAGACGATCAGCAAACTACTGGCTTTGCCGGGGTAGACATGCCTTTCCACTTTCCACTGCAGGCCGTGCTGCATTACCGGCAGAGCATGGAACATCAGCAGGAATTAAGGTTGCGTGCCGCAAACCAGCAGGTGGCGCGGGTGCAGCACCTGATTGAGCAGGCGGATTTGCAGAGGAAAGAGCTTAGGTCGATTGAGATTGAGGAACTAAGCTCCGGCACCACCGCTGCCGAACTGCAATTCGGACTGCTTTGCGAGGTGTCACTGCTGCGACGGCGGCGGGAGCTCGAACAACAACTGACGCGAATGCAACAACTGCGCGACCAGCAGCGGGAGATTTTTCAGCAGGCTCGCCGCGGACGAGAAACGCTGGAGAGTGTGCGCGATCAGCAGCTCAGCATCTATAAGAAGGATGCGGCGCGGCGGGAGCAGAGAAGTTTGGACGATCTGTTTCTGATGAGGCGCGAATACTTGCGGCGTAGCTAAAGTTGCCGGGGGTGTAGTCACACTTTGCCCAGTACGCCGCGTCCGGTACCGGTGGTCTTCTTTCGTAGTTCTTCGGCACAGTCCGGAATGACTTGAATGTACGGCGTTTGCGGTCTCAGATCGCCGATGAAACGATCCGTTCGATTCTTGGCCACGCGAATGCAATAAGTGACAGCGAGCCTTCGCATAACAGCGGGAGGCCGTCACTATGATGCCCATGCTTGAGGCGCTGGCGAACAACGTTTCTGCGCTGCCGACATCGGCTTCCGTTGCGCCATCGTTTTCAAGCGCGAGCGGATCGGGTGGATTTGCCGCAACGCTTGCGGCGGCGCAGGCGCAATCGGCCACGCCGCAGAGTGGAAGTAGCAACGGGCAGGGCTCAGATTTACCAGATTCAAATGGATCAGCCTCCGGGGAAACAACGAATCAAACGCTGGTATTCACGAATCATTTCAATGTGCGAGCCGCCGCTTCGGGAAATATCCAACTCAGGAAATCGACTGGAAACTCTGCATCGAACAGCAGTCTAGCCGTGGCGTTAGCCGGTGCTGCGGTCGTGAATTCTCCGCTTCCCGAACCGATTCCGGTGACAGCGGTTCCGCTTGTGCCGGCGATACCGATCGCAACAACGACTCCGCTTTCAGTCGCGTCCACTCAGACCAATGTGTCTCTGCCGAACTTGCTGCAGGCGAATGCGCCGCAATCTGGCGCTCAGCAATCGAATTTGCTCCAATCAACCACTCCGCAATCAGGGCTTCCGCAACCCAACTTTCCGGCAACATTGTTTCTCGTTACTGCTGCATCGCAAACTCCTGAGAGTCTGCCATCGCCAGAATCATCGTCTCTGCACGCAGCGGCATCAGGAATTTTTACAGCAACAGGGGCGACCACCGAATCAGATGCGCAAAAACCTCTAGTGGGTAGCACTGCCGCACCAGCTAACGTGATGGCTCCGGCAACAACAACGAGTCCTGCTCCGGAGAACCGAAGTTCAAGCGTCGATTGGAATGGCTTGCAAAATAATTGGGGATCAGCTGAACCGGTGATGGTGGCTGAGAATACGGCTCCGGCTGCGCTTTCGAGCGCATTCAGGCAATCGGCATCGTCCACTCTCTCAGCAAATGCTGGTAAGGATAGCCAGTGGAGCTCGAATGTTTCTGGCCCGGCGGCGGCCGTGCCTTCAGCTCAAAATCAAACGGCTGACGCGGAGCCGCCCTCGACGAATTTCTTAATGAGTGCTTTCCCAGGAGCTGTGCTGCAAGAAAGCCTGCCGTCTTCTGCTGATGCTGGTCAAACTGGCGAGTCGAATTCTTCGAGCAACGTTGCGCAGAGCGGTGTCACTTCCAGCGATCTTTCCGCCGAGGCAGAGGCAGGAATTCCGATCTCTGGAAATACTGCTGCGTCGATACCTGGCGTATCGATTATTCCCAACGCACCGGTATCGAACGCGCAGACTCCCAACGCGGCGCTTTTGAATCTCGCTGCGCAGTTGCTATCGAGCAAGGCGCCGCTGCAGGTTGCTGCTCCACCGCCGACGACAGCGCCGAACGGCTCGGGCGTTCGCGGGGCAAGCGCGCGGCCGGACGCGCCAGTTTCGACTTTGACTTCAGCATTAGCGGCGGGATCGAATTCCGGAGCAGTTTTGCCGGTCGCGAGCCAGACGCCGTTTTCGGTATTCTTCTTGAATGCCGGACCGGGAGCGGAATCCGCGGCATTGGCTTTGCCGAAGATAGTTACTCCGGTGGCGGCGTCCGCGAGCCATCTCACGAATGCCCTCGCGACTGGCAGGCCGGGCGCGACTTTGCCGCAGGTCAGTTCTCAAAATAACAGCTCGCAAAATGCGGTTCCGCAGAATTCCAGCTCGAAAGATGCATTGTCTGGAACCAGCAGCGGAAATTTACAAACTGCACAAGCGCTCCGCCGGGAAACAGATTCGAGCATAACGGGGCTTGCGGTTGCCTCCTCTCAAGCCACGGCAACAACCGTTGTCGCTCCGCCGGCTCCGACTGGGGGCACCGTTTCTCCGGTTGCATTGGCCGCCGACTCGGCGGCGAAGCCGGAGTCGCTGCCTGCGCCCGCTCCAGAAAGCGCCGCAATCGTGGCTCCAGCGCCTCCTCCAACGCTGCCCACGGCAGTTACCGGACCGGTGCAAGTGGCGCAAATGGTCAACCGGATTGGGCAGTCCGAGATGCGAATTGGCATGAACACAACTGCCTTCGGTACGGTGGACGTGCGAACGGTGGTTCATGCCAGCGATGTAGGGTTGGTCATCGGCAGCGAAAAGGGAGACTTGCGCGGACTGATGACGAATGAAATGCCCAGCATCAGCAATAGCCTGCAGCAGCAAAACCTTCGCCTGAACAGCGTGAATTTTATGCAGGGATCCGCATCGTCCGGAAATGGTAATGGCTCCGGCGGCGGCGATTCTCAGCAACGTTTTTTTGTTCCCCGCGGGTCTTCCAATTTCCTGTTGCCGGAGCCAGTCGACGATTCCGTCGAGACTGCAAGCGCAAGTGAATACGGCAGCAGCCGCGGTCTCAGCATTCTTGCTTAAGGAGAAATATTGGTATGAGCACAGCCCCGGTTGTTCCGACGCCACCGACGACGCCCACCACCAGCGGTCTGCCGACAGGACAAAGTTTGAACAACATGTTTCTGCAACTGCTGGTAGCGCAGCTGCAGAATCAGGATCCAACCAGCCCGGTCGATCCTTCGCAATTCGTGGGGCAGCTGGCGCAGTTCAGCGAACTCAGCGAAGTCACGTCAATCTACACGTTGTTGCAGGGATTCGTTCCGGCGTCGGGCAGCACTGGGGCGGGATCAAGTGACGGAACTTTACCGACCAGCGGCAACTCGAGCGCCGGGGCAAACTCACCGTTGAGCTCACTGCTGAATCCCGGCGTGAACCCGACGGCAAATCTAACTGCAAATTCTCTGGCACCAGCCGCTGCCGCTGCGGCCTCGACATTTCTTCCCGCGGCTGTTCCGTCTGCGGCTCCTACGTTGCCTAACTTTTCGGCGCCGTCTTTATCAGCCCTTACTAGCAAGATCCAAGGAGTGTTCTAAAATGCCAAATTTTTCAATTCCACTATCCGGGTTGACGGCCGAGTCCACCGCGCTGTCGGCCATCGCCAACAATCTTTCGAACCAGAACACCACGGGCTACAAAGATACCAGCGTGTTGTTCAGCGATTTGTTTTACCAGAATCTAGGGACCACCGGCTCGGGAGATCCGATCCAGGAGGGAGCTGGCACTGAGATTGGGTCCATGCCCTTGCTGTTTACGCAGGGCAGCGTCAGTTCCACCGGCGTGCCCACGGATGTAGCCATCCAGGGTACTGGATTTTTCTCGGTGCAGGACGCCAGCGGCAACATCGAATACACGCGGGCGGGCGATTTTTCCACGGACGCCAACAACTTTCTGGTCACTTCCTCTGGACAGCAGGTGCTGGGCTATCCCGCGGTAAATGGAGTTGTGAACACTGGTGCTGGAATCGCGCCCCTGCAGCTGGGCGCCGGCACGATCAGCCCCCCGACTGCGACGGGCAATGTTTCGCTGACCACGAACCTGAACGCGGCGGCCGGCGTGGGCTCCACCTTTTCAACTCCGGTTACGATTTACGACTCGCTGGGCGCGAGCCACACTTTGACTTACAACTTCACCAACACCGGCCCTAACACCTGGAGCTATAGTCTCAACATTCCGCCCGCCGATCTCAATGCGGTGAATGGCGTCGCTCCTACCGGAGTTCTTTCCACGGGCACGTTGACCTTCAATGGCAATGGAACGTTGATCGGAACCAGCGGAGGAGCTGGGGCTCCAGTCTACGGGGCAA
Source organism: uncultured Acidobacteriaceae bacterium (assembly GCA_964407505.1). Lineage (GTDB taxonomy): Bacteria > Acidobacteriota > Terriglobia > Terriglobales > Acidobacteriaceae > Sulfotelmatobacter. The sequence goes on from CAYOVU010000281.1 coordinate 17,260, forward strand.
CCAACACCGGAAATGGAACGCTCTCCGGGTTGGCTGTGACCGCGACGAGCGTTCCCCAAACCATCACCTTGACTGCAACGAGTGCGACTCAGTTCACCGTCGTCGGCTCGGTTTCCGGCGCGTTGGGGACGGCCACGGTTGGGGTTCCCTTCACATCCGCCCAAGGGGACTTTACGATCAATGCGGGATCCGTCCCATTCGCAGCCGCGGACAAAATCACCCTGCCGACAACGGCCCTCTCCCTGGCAGATGTCAAGGCGATTCCCATCACCGGATTTGCGGATGGGGCAGCCAATCAGACGTTTAACTGGAACGTGCTCAATGGGACCGCTCCCGTGATCGCGCAGGTGGCGGCGCCGAGCAGTACTTCATCGATAGGGCAGGATGGCAGCAGCAGCGGTTCGCTCGCCAGCTTCACCATTGGGACGGATGGAACGATTACCGGTTCGTTCACCAACGGCAAGACGCAAGCGCTGGGAGAATTAGCCCTAGCGAGCTTCGCCAACGTCAACGGACTGCAACAGCAAGGCAGTACCGATTACACGCCGACACTCGCTTCGGGCCCAGCCGTGGTGGGAACTCCGGGCAGCGGCGGGCTGGGAACGATTTCGGGCGGTTCGCTTGAGTTGTCGAACGTAGATATTGCCACCGAGTTCGCCAACCTGATCGTCGCGCAGCGCGGCTTTGAGGCGGACGCGAAGGCGGTCACGACGTTTGACCAGATCACGCAAGACACGATTGCGCTGAAACAGTAAGTAGAAGAAGACGTACATCTGCATCGGTTTGTCTCCGGCGTTGCCCGCCGGAGACAAACCGATATCCCTAACCCATTTTCATTAGATTTTTCCCACGAGGCTGATTCCTCCTGAGATATCGCTCATTCCTTTTGCGAGTTGCAAAAGCGAAACTTGCCGAACTGCTGATTTATGGGAGGTTCGCTGATCGCGTGTAAACCCACCACCCCTCACCTTTGTGCGCCTGCGCGGTCTCTTGATTGCTTTTTCTCTTCTGGACGACGCCGAAAAAAAATCAAACGCAGCGAGAGTTTTTAGCAAGTTTTTGATTCAGCGTTGCGCGAAAGAACAAAGAACTAGGCAGGAAGCATGGCGACGGCAGTAGCAGTGGTTCCGCCGCAGGCGAGTGCGGGAAAGCTGGAGGCAGGCCGCGAGGGAGAGGACGATGTTCGCTGGAAGCGCGTGCTCGGTCTGCCGTGCGGGCTCACCGTCGACCTGCCGATGCCCGATTTCAAGGTTGCCGATCTGCTGAAGTTGCGCATCGGCTCAGTCATTAACGCGCATTGGGGGCTCGGCCGGGACGTTCCTTTGCGCCTGAATGGAACCCTGCTGGGTTGGAGCGAGTTTGAGGTTGTCGGCGACAACCTGGCGGTGCGAGTGACCGAACTGGTGTAGATGAGATGCACCCTGCGAATTGCGGTAGGCGAGTGCGAATTCCATGACCACAGATGCCCTGCGAGTTTCCCGTGATGGCTTCCGATGGCGCGTTCTCGAATTATGGGAGCGGGTTCTGCGGCTTGGCCGGCGCGCCCCCAGGCGTCTTCGTCTGTGTGAGAGCTTGCCGCTCGGAGAGCGCCGGTTTGTGGCCGTGGTTGAGTTCGAAGCAGAGCGCTTCCTGGTGGGCGGAACGCCCTCCTCGATGGTACTGCTGTCGCGACTGGCGGATTGCCGGAAGCAGGAGAAAGAGCTGGCACCGGAAGCGACATTGAAAACGGGCACACCGGGCGGAGATGCACTTGGTCAAAACTGGCCGAACGAAAAACGTGAGACATGTTAGCCGGCCTGACGCTTGAGCAAATATCCCATACAGTCATGATCTTCTCTCATTCCAAAACGTTGGTGGCGGCCTGGGCGCTGCGTCCGCGCCATCACACGACAGGCTTGAACTGGGCGGGGACGGGCGGGGCGAACGGTTCGGTCCCATGGAACATCGTTGTACTACTGACCCTGCTGACGCTGCTGCCGGCCCTGCTGGTGGCGGTCACTCCGTTCACGCGGCTGTTGATCGTGTTTCATTTTCTGCGGCAGGCGCTGGGGACGCAGACGGCACCGAGCAATCAGACCCTGATCGGGCTGTCGCTGGTGCTGACTTATTTTCTGATGCAGCCGGTGGGCAGCGCGATTTATCAGGCCGCCATCGTGCCATTTCAGCGCGGACAAGCCGATGCGCTTGAAGCGATCGAACTGGGAGCGCCGCCGCTGCGCCATTTCATGCTGAAGTATGCCCGGGAAAAAGATCTGGCGCTGTTTCTGGAGCTGGCGCAGTCGCCGCGCCCGGCGCGGGCTGAAGAAGTTTCGATGCGGGTGGTAGTGCCGGCTTACATCCTTTCGGAATTGAAGACGGGATTCCAGATTGGGGTGGCGCTGTTTCTCCCCTTCCTGGTGATCGATCTGGTGGTGGCGGCAGTGACCACGTCGATCGGCATGATGCAGCTGCCGCCAGTGATTATTTCGACCCCGCTGAAGATTCTGCTGTTTGTCATGGTGGACGGCTGGAATTTGTTAGTTGGGTCACTGATGAAGAGTTTTGCCTGAGCAAAGTTCTGACTGAGAAGACAAAGAGTTTCGCGTAAGGGGATTGCGCCATGGGTTCGGACCAGATCGTTGCGTTGCTGCGGCACACGATCGAAACCGCGCTTTGGATTGGGGCTCCGCTGCTGATTGCGGCGGTGGTGGTGGGTCTCGTGATCAACGTGGTGCAGGTGGTGACTTCGCTACAGGATATGACAGTCTCGACCGTGCCGCGCCTGGCCGCAGTGGCAGCAGCAATTTTGCTGCTGATGCCGTGGATGGTCCGCCGCATCGGGATGTTCACCATGCAACTGTTTTCTGATTTCCATCCCTTTGTGCGCTGAAGACGTATGAGACATGGACGCAACGTTGCATCTCGATCAGTTGCTGGCGGGCGCGGTCTTCACCGGCGCACGCGTCTCCGGACTAATGGTGTTCTGCCCGTTTCTCGGCAGCGATGCCGTGCCGATTCCGGTAAAGGCGGGGTTGACGCTTCTGTTGACCGTGATGCTGCACCCGCTGCACGGTCCGGCGGCGCTTGCACTGGGATCGTGGCAATGGGCGCAGACGATGGTCAGCGAATTACTGGTGGGGTTGCTGCTCGGATTAGTCGCGAACTTTCTTTTCGAGTCGGCGCTGATGGCCGGGCAGATTTTGGGAGTGCAGATCGGCTACTCGCTGGCCACGGTGTTCGATCCGCAAACCAACGCGGACACGCCGGTGCTCTCGGAATTTCACCAGATGGCCGCGCTGCTGATTTTTCTCGAGCTCGACGTACACCACTGGCTGCTGCGCGCGCTGATGCGCAGCTTCGCCTACCTGCCACCGGGCGGCGCACACGCAACGCTGGCGCTGGCTGGCGGTTTGCTGCAAGCCGCGGGCGGAATTTTTTTGACGGGAGTGCAGATTGCGGCGCCGTCGCTGGTGGCGACTCTGATCGCCGACATGGCTCTGGGTTTTCTGGGAAAGGCTTCGCCGCAGTTGCCGGTTTTGTTTATCGGGCTGGCGGTAAAAAACCTGGTGGGACTGGCCGTGCTGATTGCGGCCATTTCCTACTGGCCGCGGGTGTTCAGCCAGCAGTTCGTGCTGGCCATTCGCACCGCCGAACATTTGCTGCACCTGGCGAGATGAGGGAGAAACTCGCAGCGCAAAGCTAAACCATGGCCGATGAGAGCAGGACAGAGAGAGCATCACCGCGCCGCCGGCAGAAGGCGCGCGAACAGGGCCAAGTCGCCCGCAGCCGCGATCTTACAGCGGGTCTCGCGGCGACGACCGCAGTGGTGTTCTGCGCTTGGCAGATGCCGGCCTTCGCCAATCAATGGCGCGGCATGCTGCGCCAGGAGCTTGAACAGGCGGCCACCCATCCCGATCAGCTGATTCCGGTATGGCGCAATGCGATCGCGCTGTTTCGCGGGGTTGCACTGGCTGCGGGGATGAGTTGGGTGGTGGGCACGGCGGGCGGACTCGCGCAAGGCGGGGTGGTGTTTGCGCCTTCGGCGCTCGCGCCCAACTGGAGCCGGCTCGATCCGGCAAGCCACATCTCGCAGCTATTTTCGCTGGGAGCGCTGAGCCGCCTGTTGAAGTCTCTGTTGCCCACGGTCGTCGTGGTGTATTTCGCCGTGGCCATCCTGGTGCGGGATTGGAGACACTTTCCCGCGCTGCTGCACGGCAGTCGCACCGCGCTGACGGCCTTTACCACTTCACGGATGTATGAAGTGGCATGGAAGGGCTCGCTGGTGCTGCTGTTCTGGTCGGCGGCGGATTATTTCCTCGAGCGCCAGCGCCACGAAAACGAATTGAAGATGAGCAAGCAGGAGCAGAAAGACGAGTTCAAGGACACGGAAGGCAATCCCGTCATCAAGCAGCGCATTCGCCGCCTGCAGCGCCAGTCGCGGCGGCGGCGCATGCTCAAGGACGTGGAGCGCGCGGCTGTGGTGATCACCAACCCTACGGAATTTGCCATCGCGCTTGAATACCGCATGGATATGGATGCTCCCGTCGTGGTCGCCAAGGGAAGGAACCTGCTCGCCACGCAGATCAAGGAAATTGCCCGCTGGAACGGCATCCCCATGGTGGAGAATCCGCCGCTGGCGCACGCCTTGTATCGCGCGGTGGAAGTGGGGCAGGCGATTCCCGCGAAACTCTACACGGTCGTGGCCGAGATTTTGGCCGCAATCTGGCGGGCGCAAAGCCGAGCTTCTCAGAATCAGGCTTCTCAGAATCAGGCTTCGAAAAACTAAACCATGGCCGCAACCGCCCACATTCCGGTTCTCACTCCTGCCGCGCAGCCGAAGAAGAATAACGCTGCCGAATGGATCATGCCGGTATCGGCGGTGGCCCTAGTCTTTATCATGCTGGTGCCGCTGCCGAGCGTACTGCTCGATGTGCTGCTGGCGACCAGCATGACGGTCAGCGTGCTGGTGCTGTTGTCTGCCATTCAGATCCTGCGCCCGTCGCAGTTTTCGGTGTTTCCCAGTTTGCTTCTGCTGCTGACCTTGTTTCGCCTGTCGCTGAACCTGGCCTCCAGCCGCCGCATCCTTTTGCATGGCAACGAGGGAGCCGGTGCCGCCGGACATGTCATCCAGGCCTTTGGTCAGTTCGTGGTGGGCGGCAATTATGTCGTAGGTTTCGTGCTGTTCGTGGCCTTGATCGCCATTCAGTACCTTGTCGTTGCGCACGGCGCGGTGCGCACCGCGGAAGTCACGGCGCGTTTCACCCTCGACGCCATGCCCGGCAAGCAAATGGCGATCGACGCCGACCTGAACGCGGGGTTGATCAACGAAGCGCAGGCACGCTCCCGCCGGGAGCAGATTGCGCACGATGCCGAGTTCTACGGCGCGATGGACGGCGCGGCGCGCTTCAACCAGCGCGATTCGATCGCTACCATCCTCATTACCGCGATCAACATCATCGCCGGGTTTCTCATTGGCGTCTTTCAGCTGGACATTCCCTTCCGCGAGGCGTTGAAGACCTATACCGTGCTTACCGTCGGCGACGGCCTGGTCACCATGATTCCCTCGTTGCTGGTTTCCATGGCGGGCGGCATCGTCGTGACCCGCGCCTCTTCGAACGCCACGCTCTCACTCGACGTGGGGCGGCAGGTGCTATCGCGTCGGCGTCCGCTCATCATTGCCGCGGGGGTCATGCTGGCGTTGGCGGCGATTCCGGGGCTGCCGAAGTTTTCGTTTTTCCTGCTGGCTGCTGGCACTGGATTTCTGGCCTGGCGCGCTCCGAAGTCTCTGGAAGAACCGGCGGTGGCGGCTGCTACTGCGGCGGCCGCGGTGGAGAAGAAACCTGCGAAAGATTCCGTCGAAGACATGCTGAAGCTCGACGAACTCAGCCTCGAAGTCGGCTACGGGCTGGTGCCACTGGTCGACGTGAATCAAGGCGGGCAGCTTCTAGCGCGGGTGAAAGCTCTGCGCCAGAATCTGGCACAGCACCTGGGCTTCATCGTTCCGCCGGTGCACATCACCGACAACGTACGCCTCAAACCGAAGGAATACACCATCGCGCTGCGCGGGGTGGAAATCGCGCGCTGGGAGCTTCATCAGGACAATCTGCTGGCCATCAGCTCGGAGGGTTCTCCGCGTCCACTGCCGGGAATTCCCACGAAAGAGCCGGCCTTTGGCGTGGCCGCAGTGTGGATTCCCCCGGCGATGCAGAATCAGGCGCTGGCCGCCGGTTACGCCGTGGTTGACCAGACGTCGGTGATGGCCACGCACCTCGCCGAAGTGGTGAAGCAGCATGCCTACGAGCTGCTGACGCGCCAGGAGAGCAAACGCCTGCTCGACCGCCTCGCTGAAAGCCATCCCAAGCTGGTCGAGGAATTGGTGCCGAAGGTTCTGAGCCTCGGCGAAGTGCAGAAAACCTTGCAGCAACTTTTGCGCGAACAGGTTTCGATCCGCGACCTCTCGACGATCCTCGAGACCCTGCTCGACGTCGCCCCCACGAACAAAAGTCCCATCCTGCTGGTCGAGGCGGCGCGGCAGACATTGTCGCGCGCGCTGGTGCAGCCGCTGCTTGCCGAAAACGGAGGTCTGCGCGTGGTGACGCTCGATCGCGCGCTCGAAGACGAATTGGGCCGCGCCTTTGCTGGACAGGCGCCGGCCGGGAGCACGAGCCTGCAGCCTCCATTTGCCCGCCGCATTGTGGATGGATTGCGTCGCCTTGCCGGGGAGCAGGTAGCCGTGGCTACGCCTGTGGTGCTGTGTGCCAGTCCGGCGCGCTATCACCTGAAGCGGCTGCTCGAGCCATTCCTGCCGAAGGTGGTCGTGCTGTCTCCACTTGAGGTTCCGCCGGTGATTCAAGTGCAGTCGCTGGGAGTCTTGCACTGAGACAGCGGACGATGCGAGAAGCGAAAACATGAAAGCGAAGCGATAAAGGCAAGCCAGGCGGGGAACGGGAGATGGAACAGAACGCAGCGAAGAACAATCAGGCCACGGATAGTCAGATCACTGACAGTCAGACCACTGCTAGTCAGACCACGCAAGAAAGAAGTGGAACCATGAGCAAGAGCACGGCGCAAGCCTACACCACTTGGCAGGATAAAGAAGAGCGCGACCGCATCCTGCTCGAACAGTTGCCGCAGGTGCGTTATCTGGCGCGCCGTATCCATGAACGCCTGCCGCGTCACGTGCCCCTCGAAGATTTGGTGCACGCCGGCGTGATCGGCCTGATGGATGCGCTGAACAAGTTTGACCGCTCCAAGCATGTGCAGTTCGGCTCCTACGCCAAGTTCCGTATCCGAGGCGCGATTCTCGACAGCCTGCGCGAAATGGATTGGGGGCCGCGCGAGTTGCGGCGCAAAGCGCGCAGCGTGGAAGAGGCGCAGCGCAAGCTCAGCCTGGCGCTGAGCCGCGCTCCCACGGAGGTCGAGGTGGCGGCGGAGATGAATCTGGAGCTGCGCGAATTTCAGCAGCTTCTCACCGAACTCGATGGCCTCGAAGTGGGCAGCCTTCACCTCGAGTCTCCCTGGGACGGCAAAGAGGAAGATCTCTGCGACTATTTGCCGAACGCTCCGGAGGACACGCCGTTTTTCCGCTGTATGCGCTCCGAGATGAAAGAGCTGCTGACCCGTGCCGTGGCGGAGCTGCCGGAGAAACAACAGCAGGTGCTGGCGCTTTACTACTTTGAAGAACTCACGATGAAGGAAGTTGGAGCCGTGCTCGGTATCGGAGAATCGCGGGTGTCGCAGATTCATTCGCTCGCCGTGGTGCGCCTGCGGGCGCGGCTCGAAGATCTTATGGGAGCCGCGAAGCCGGAGGCGCGGGCGGCGGCAAGCGGTGGGCGCTAGCGAGAACAAAATTCAGCAGGACAGGATAAGGATAAGGAAGCTGCATCGTGCAGAACGAACTCAATCAGGAACAAATCGATGCCATGGTACGTGCGGCGCGCAGCGGTGGCGCCGACGCCGGGAAGAAAAAAGAAGCGAAGGTCGAGGCCTGGGACGTGCGCCGGGCGGGCCAGATCCGGCGCGAGCAGCTGCAGGCCATCACCGCGCTGCACGAAGGCTTTGCCCGCAGCCTGACGCACTCCCTCGGTGCGTATTTGCGAGTGGTTTTCGCCGCGACTCTGGTTTCCGCAGAGCACCTTACCTACCGCGAATTTCTGGAGCGCGTTCCGGAGACGACCTACCTGGCCTCATGCAAACTTGAGCCGATGGGAGTGATTGGCGCTCTGCAACTGGATCTCAAAGTTGCTTTACCAATTGTCGATCTGCTGCTAGGCGGCGAAGGCAAAGGCTTTGCAGTCACGCGCGAGATCACCGAGATCGAAGAGCAGATTGTCGAAAGCGTGGCCCGTATCGTATGCCGTGACCTTGGTGCGGCGTGGCAGGCCGTGGATCTTCAGGTGGACTTCGAAAAACGCGTCGGACTGGCGGACGCGCAGCGCCTGATGCCGCTTGGCGAGAAGACCCTGTCTTTGAGTTTTGAGATCACCATGCTCGAGGTGCGCGGGGGGTTAAATCTGGCGGTTCCGGTATCGGTCTCCCATGCACTGCTGCGCAAGATCTCCGCGGAATCGAGCGAGCACCGGCCGCGCCGCCGCAGCCAGTGGCGCGAGCGGGTGAAGCATTGTGTGCTGGAGTGTCCCTTCCCCGTGGAGTTAGGTGTCGATGGCTTAACCGCGTCCGTAAGCGAACTGACAGAGCTGATGCCCGGACAACTTCTTCCGCTGCGGCGCGCCGTGAGCATGCCGGCTTCCGTGTTGGTCGCCGGAGTTGAGATGTTTACCGCAGCACCCTCGCGTTGCGGGCAAACCCGCGCCGCGCAGGTGATCGAGCCGGGTGCATTCGAGGAAGCTTCTCCTGAAGCCGACGAGATGAGATCAAAGGATACAAAGAAGCTATGATGGAAGCCGCCGCCCCCGCTCTGCAACCCGGGCCCGCCGAATACATGCAGATCTGGTCGGAGAGCTTTTCCCAGGTTGTGGGACAAATTAAAGGCTTAGCCGTTCCGAGCTCTGTCAGCTCGGCTGCCCCCGCAGATCTTCCGCCTGCCGCGGAAGGCGATTTGTGGGCGATAGTTACCTCCTCGGGCGGCTTGCGCGGGGAGATGAGCTTGCGCCTGGCACCGGCCACCGTGCTTCGCCTGGCGCAGGCCTTGATAAGCGAACCGGACGCTCCCGAGATGGAGCTTACCGGAGATCATCGCGAGGCGGCGGTCGAACTTCTGCGCCAGGTTTCCGGCGTGGTTGCGACGAGTGCAAAGGCGCGCTGGGGAGAAATTCAGTTACGCGTGGAACTTGCCTCTGCGCCTCCTTCATGGCAGCCGGCGGCGCCTTTCTGGTTGCGTGCCGGAGAAGAAGGCCCCGCCGGCATGATGCTGGGATTTGGCTTGAGTGCCGCTCTGGTGGTTGAGCTGCGAGAAAAGGTGGAAGCCGCCAAGGCAGCGGCCACGGTGGCTGCGCCTTCCGGCCCATCCGCTCCAGCAGCGGAGGTCGGGCAAGCCCCCGGCGCTCTGGATCTGTTGATGGATGTTCAGTTAGGCCTGACTCTGCGCTTCGGCTCAAGACAGATGCTGCTGCGGGAGGTGCTCGATCTTAACCCCGGCGCCGTGATTGAACTCGACCGCAAAGTGGCGGATCCGGTTGACCTGTTGCTCGATGGCAAGCTGGTCGCGCGCGGGGAAGTTGTGGTGATCAACGGGGACTACGGCCTGCGGGTGACAGATGTGAGTCCGCTTGGACTTGGCAGGGCTCCATCATGAGTTCGTTGGCCAAACTGATTGCATCCTGGGGCGTTGCTTGCGGCGGTTTATGGGAGAAGTTTGCGCCGCGGTGTGGTTACGCCGGCTGCATTCACGCCCATAGCCGCTGGGCCCGCATGCGCCGCCGGAAACGGGGCACACGTATGCAGGGAAGCTGGTATTGCCGCTCGGAATGTTTGGAAGGCGTTCTCATGGAAAGTCTTCTGCGAGCGCGTCCGCTTCCACGCCTGGAGCCGGTTCCGTCGCATCGCGTCCCCTTGGGACTGCTGCTTCTTTCGAGACAGCAACTCACGTCTGTTCAACTGAAAACCACGCTTGAGGCTCAGCGGACTGCCGGCCACGGAAAAATCGGCGAGTGGCTGCAGCAACTTGGCTTCGTCACCGAGCCGCAAGTTACAGCTGCGCTAGCCCGGCAGTGGTCCTGCCCCGTGCTGCGAACCGGACTCGACGTTCTCGACGCCACCCGCTTTACCGGGATACCTCTGCTGTTGCTGGAAGCATTCCAGATGATTCCGGTCGAGTTTGTGAAATCCACATCAACCCTGCTCGTGGCCTTCAGCGACGGGATCGATTACACCATGCTTTACGCAATTGAGCAGATGTTGGGATGCCACACGCAACCGTGTCTGGTATCTCCCGGTGCTCTGCGCACGGGATTGCAAATGCTGGCCCAACGCCGCATGGCGAGCGATGTGGTCTTTGACCTGGCGCAACATGGCGCGGAATGCGCTCGAATCATCGGCAACTATACTGCGAAGGTTCGAGCTCAGGAGGTCCGGCTGGCCAGGTGCGGAGACCATCTTTGGGTGCGTCTTGAGCGCCTCCGTCAGGACCCGATAAATCTGATCCTACGCGCTCGCGCATACGCAACGCCCGAAGTGCCATTGCGTTCCTTCGAAGCCGTGGCATCCGCGGTCTAAAGTGCCTCCTGATCTTGCCGATAATCCCTTGAGGACGAGTTCGATTCTCGGGGAAATCATGAATCCGCAGAATACCAATGCGGCAATGCGAGAAGCTACCGAGAACTGGATCCCCTTGCTTGAACTGGCCTCGCGCGAAGTATTCGATCTGATGCTGGTAAGCCAGCTTGAGATCGCTCCTCAGCCGCAGAGCGATGCGGGACTCGATGTCACAACGATGGTTGGGCTCGCCGGGAAGATGTGTGGTCTTGTGGCCATCCAATGCGCCACCCTGTCGGCGATTCGCATGGCGTCGAAGATGCTTGGGACGGAAGTCGAAAAACCCGGAACTGAGACATGGGATGCGCTGGGCGAAGTCTGCAACATGGTCGCGGGGAATTTCAAAATAAAGATTCCCGGCATGGGCGATGGCTGCCTGCTTTCCGTGCCGACCGTGATCAAGGGAGGGAATTATCGTTTTCATTCCGCATCGAACTCGCGCAGGATGCAAACTGGTTTCTTGTTTGAGGGAGCGTTGCTGCTGGTTTCGCTTGAAATCAAAAGCTTGACTTAGAGTCGGCCCATCGGAACGCCGGAAGATTTTGCCGAAGGCATTTTTCCGTCCGGCAAGATCTTCCCTCGGTCCTGTCATTTAAGAATTTTCTTCGAATTCCGTTTTCATCGCGCTTCATTTCTCGCAGATAGGTTTTCCTGTCGCCTTTCCGGATGGACTCCCGCGTGCTCTTGCATATGAGCAGGAGCAAATCTACATGGACAGTGGTTACTACGCAGCAACCGCCGGACTTGCGGCGCAGAGTCAAGCTTTGGAGTTGGTCGCTCACAATATTGCCAACCTGGCAACCACTGGTTATCGCGGCCAACAGACAACATTTCGTTCCTTGCTGGCGGGAAGTTCGCGATGGGTCAGTGCAAGCCCGCTCAATTCTGTGGTCAACAATTTTGGGGTTCTCAGCGGCAGCCGCCTCGATCTCACGCCGGGCAATCTTGTCGCGACCGGAAACCCGCTCGACGTCGGCATTGGCGGCGGTGGATTTCTCGAAGTGCAGCAAGGGCAAGACACCGTATACACGCGATCAGGAAACTTGCACCTTACGGCCGAACGGTTACTGGTGACCAGCCAGGGCAATCCCGTGCTCGGAGAACTTGGCCCCGTGACTTTGCCGAACGGGAGTGCTGCGATCAGTTCGGATGGCACGATCTCGGTGGAAGGCGCAGTGGTGGACAAGCTGCGACTCGCAGAGTTTGCGCCGGTAACGAATCTCACCGCGCTCGGCGACGCCACCTACAGCGCTCCCCCGAATTCCGCGCTGATTCCAACGACTTCATCGGTACATCAGGGCGCGCTCGAAGGATCGAACGTGAGTCCGACCGAGGGCGTGGTGCAGTTGATTATGGTGCAGCGCAATACCGACATGCTGGCGCGGGCTCTTACCGCGATTGATGGCTCGCTGAATCAGATTGCAGTGCAGGATTTGCCGAAGGTCTAGCGCGCAAAAAATTCTTTCCCGGAGAAGCAACGCATGATTCGAGCACTGTACACCGCCGCCAGCGGCATGACCGCTCAGGAACTCAACCTGGACAATATTGCCAACAATCTTTCGAACTCGAGCACTGCCGGCTTTCGCAGCCGTCGACTGCAGTTTGAAGATCTCATCTATCAGAACCTGATCATGCCGGGGGCGGCGGCCACGCAGCAGACAACTCTGGTGGCCGGGCTGCAGGTGGGCTTGGGAACGCGCTCCGCCGCATCGGAAGTGATCCAGCTGCAAGGCGACTTCAGCCAGACCGGAAATCCTTTGGACTTGACGATTCAAGGGCAGGGCTTTTTTCAGGTTCTCCTGCCGAGTGGCGAGACCGCCTACACGCGGTCCGGCAGTTTTCATACAGACGGGTCCGGCAACCTGGTGGATCAGGATGGAGATCCGGTGCAGCCCGGAATCGCAATTCCGACCGGCGCAACTTCGATCACGGTCGGCTCCGATGGGACGGTCAGCGTGACCTTGGCAGGGCAGACTGCGGCACAGCAGGTGGGATCATTGCAGTTGGCGCTGTTCAACAATCCCGGAGGCCTGAACAGCGTTGGCGGCAACCTGCTTCTGCAGACCACGGCCTCGGGAGCGCCCATCGTCGGAACCCCCGGCGGTACTGAAGGCTTGGGGAGCATCGTGCAGGGCATGCTCGAACAATCGAACGTCAGTGTGGTCACGGAATTCGTGAACATGATCGTCGCCCAACGATCATATGAAGCCAGCTCCCGGGTAGTGAATGCGGCAGATCAGATGTTGCAGACCATCAACAATCTTGGCCGGTAGCGGGGAACGAGGTGCGGGTTCCATGAAATGGCTTGGCGTCGTGTTGATGAGTGGAGTGTTGCTCGCTCCGGTTTGGCGGTGCGTTGCAGAGACTGGATGTGCCACGTTGTCCGTTCGTCAGAGCATCGATGCTGTGCGCGAAGACCTAACTTTGGCGGACTTATTGTCGAGTGAAGTTTGTCCGCGCATGCGTCAGGTTGCGGCACAAGTGAGTCTGGGGAAAGCTCCCCGTGCCGGAACTCTACGCGTAATCGAGGGCCAGCAGATTCGCGCGCTGCTTGTGGAACTGGCGAGCGCCAACGCAGGCAGCACTGCCGGCTTGCAAATTCCGGATCGCATTGTGGTGCGGCGTGCGGGGGCGACGAAGTCTTGCGTCGAAATCGCAGATTTCCTGGCGGGAGCGGCGCCGTCACAGGACGAGAGGCTGTCTTCGCACTTATGGCGAAAAAATCTGGAGTGTGGCGCGATTCGTGGAATCGCGGAAGACTCGGAACTGGAACTCGTCAAAGCGGCTTGGGATGCGGGGTTGCGACGCTGGGAGTTTCTGCTGCGTTGCGCCCGGCCGGAGGATTGTGTGCCGTTTATGGTTTCGGCTCGCGACGAAAAGTTGGAGGGACTGCAGGGAAATTCGGCGCATGCAACGTCCTCGGGCAAATCTTCCGCAGGGGTTCAAAGCGCCGCCGGTTTTTCTTTGCTGGTGAGGCCCGGCGAGACCGCGCTCCTTACCTGGGATCAGTCAGGGATCCGAGTGACATTGCCAGTCACCTGTCTGGATGCGGGCGGCTTAGGACAGTACGTGCGGGTGCGGTTGAAAAATGCACCTCAAATCCTGCGCGCTGAAGTCGTAGGTGCGCGAGCGGTTCAGGTGAAGCTGTGAGCATCGTTCGAGAGCGCATTTCCATGCGAAAAAACGTCATTCCAACGAAGTACTCACAAAGAAAAAATCTGGGCAGAAAAAACCGTAGCACTGTGGTCCCCCTCGCGGTCCTGATGTTCGCGGTGCTCGTGCCCGGCGTCCAAGCCAGCAAGAAGAAGCCGGCGGCTTCGAAACACGATCCGCTGGCCGATTATCTGCAGCGGGTGTCGGGGCCGGTGCAACCAAACATAAGCACAAATACGACCGGCAGCTTGTGGACCGACAATGGCCGGCTCGCGAATCTGGTCACCGATTACAAGGCCTCGCGCGTGGGCGATCTGGTGACCATCAGCGTGTCTCAGAATCTTTCGTCGACCAATACCGGCAACATCGCCACGAACCGCACTTTTTCAGCAAGCTCGGGAATTACCGCGCTCGGAAGTTTAAAAACTACCGCCATCGCGAACCTGTTTTCGCCGACGTCGACGCAGGCGCTGACAGGCAAGGCGCAGGCCACCTCAACCACCGCCTTAAGCACAACGCTTACCGGGCGTGTGGTTGCGGTGTTGCCTTCCGGGACCCTGGTGGTCGAGGCGGAGCGCCAGGTTGTGATGAACGATCAGCGGGAGACGGTGATCCTGCGCGGCATGGTGCGCACCGGCGACCTCGATGCTACGAATACGATCGCGTCGAATCAGGTTGGCGATCTCGAAGTGGAAGTCAAAGGCAAAGGCATTATCAGCGAAGGGGTACGTTCGCCGAACCCGATCATGAAATGGATTTTGAGAATCGTTGGTTTCTGAAGAGCGGGGATTCTCGAAATCGGATTTCCGAAAATCATTGGCTTCTGAAAACCGTGGGCTTCAGGGAGATGCATGAATCGATTCCGTCGACAGCTTAAGGTTACGATGCAATTCGTGCGACAGTGCATGGGTGCTGCGTTGATTGTATTCGCGATCATGACAGCAACCGGCCCCGTTGGCGAATGCCAGGAACTGCAGAATTTAGATCACAAGATTCTGGCCCCCGGGAGCGACGACCAGAAACAGGATCCGCAAAAGAAGGATCAACCATGGCTAGATCAAGCAAAGCTAGACCTGCCAGAACAAGCTCCGCAAAAACAAAATCGACAAGACCATGACCACAAGGTGCTGATCCGCGACGTGGCCAGTGTCGAGGGCATCCGTTACAACTCGCTCATCGGTTATGGACTGGTCGTGGGATTGAAGGGTACGGGCGACAAACAACAGACGTACTTCACGATTCAGACGCTGGCCAGCATCCTGCAACGCATGGGAGTCGAGATTCCTCCCTCGGTGGTGCAATCGACGGTGCAGGTCAAAAACGTTGCCGCCGTATTCGTGACCGCGAATCTGCCGCCGTTCTCGCGGCCGGGCATGCCACTCGACGTGCTGGTTTCTTCTGCGGGAGACGCTCGGAGTCTCGAGGGCGGACTGCTGCTGCTGACCCCGCTGTACGCAGCCGATGGGCAGGTGTACGCCGCTGCGCAGGGGCCGCTGGTGGTTGGCGGATATTCGGTGGGATCGGCGGCCAACTCGAAGCAGGTGAATCATCCCACGGTTGGCCGCATTCCCAGCGGAGGATTGGTCGAACGCGACAGCTCGCTCGATCTCACCAAACTCCCGCGACTTTCTCTGCTGCTGAATGAAGCAAACTTTTCTACTGCCGAGGAGGTTGCAGCCGTAATCAACACCGAACTCGCCACTCCGGCGGCCGCGGTCATCGACAGCCGGCGAGTGGAAATTCAAACTCCCGCGTCGAAGGTGGGCGATCTTCCGGCGCTGCTGGCTCGAATCGAAAACCTCGAAGTGCGGGTTCGCCGCAAAGCCAAGGTGGTGGTCAATGAACGGACTGGCACGGTGGTGATGGGCAAGGATGTGCGCCTCGGAGCAGTGTCGATTCTTCACGGGACTTTCTCGATCGAGGTAACTACAAGCTACGGGGCCTCGCAGCCGAATCCGCTGAGTGCAGGACAGACCGAGGTGTCGCCGGAAACCAAGATCAAGACCACCGAAACTCCGGCACGCAATGTGGAATTGAACGAAGGTGCCAGCGTGGAAGAATTGGTAACCCGCCTGCAGGCCATTGGAGCGCTGGCGCGCGACGTGGTGTCCATCCTGCAGGCCATCAAGGCTGCGGGAGCTCTTGAAGCCGATCTGGAGGTAATCTGATGAGCGCAATTTCCAGTTTTTCTTCTGCTGCTTCCGGGCTGTCTCCCTCAAATCTTTCCGGCGCGACCATGCTGCCTTTGGCCAATGCTCCTTTAGGCAAAGGCCAGAAGGCGGCCCGGGAGTTTGAAGCGCAGTTGATTGGCACGGTACTGCAGTCGATGGAAAAGACCTTCGCCTCGGTGCCCGGGCAAGAAGCCATGGCGGGCGAAGATAACTACAACTACATGGGAACGCAAGCTTTGGCGTCGGCCATTGTGGCTGGGGGCGGATTTGGCATTGCCCGCATGATTGCCCAGTATTTCGAAAGCACCAAAGGCGCGCCCGGAAACCAAAGCAAGCCTGTGCCGAACTCCGATGCGCTAAAGTTTATGTAACTTATGCCGATAGAACAACATAAGGCCGCAGTAGAGGCAAGCGGTAAGGCTGAGCTGAGGCTGGATTAAAGTTTTTTAACCGCCCGCCGATAGTTCAATTGCAAGAGCAGTTTTCGGGGGAGGAACCAATTATGAGAATCGATGGAAATGCGGGAGCGCAAGCGCTTCCCGAGGGCAGTCGGACTAACAACCAGAGCCCGGCAAGTGGCGATACTCGGATTGCCGCGAACAGTGCGTCAGGGCAGGATCAGGCGCAGCTTTCAGGGGTTCACGTCCAAGTTCAAGCCCTGACGGCCCAAGCTTTGCAGCTTCCGGATGTTCGTCAGGAGAAGGTCAACGCGCTGCGGCAGGTCGTTCTTGGCGGCAACTACCAACCCAGTGCCGGACAAACGGCCGAGGCGCTCTTCATGCACCTGCTGGTCGAGCCGGCGGCGTAAATCGGGGCGGGCTGAGGCAGAGTTAAGCCCTCGCCTGAGAAATCGACTGAGGAGTTCTCCAAGAGGAAGAGGGGCGGGCCGAACTACGATGCAAACTGACGCAACTTCTGCACGGCAGTTCTCTTCGGAAAGCAGCCCCGTGATGGTCGAGCGATTTGCGCCCACGCGTCTAAAATTGTTGCGAGAGCTGGAGTCGAGCTTGCGCGGCAGCCGGCAAGCGCTGCTGGCGCTCGACCTGGCCGGGATCGAACAGGGAACCCGCGAACAGGTTGGTCTGGTACGAGAGCTGCAGAGGCTTCCCAGACGAGGGATCCAAATGGCAGGACCAGCACTAGAACAAAGAAGCAAGGGACGGGAAGGCGAAACGAAAAAAAACGGCGCAAGCGAACTACCTGCGTGGTCACGCGAGGCGGCAGAAGAGGTAAGGCGTAGTGAAGAGGCCGTTCTTCAGGCGGCGCGCGTGCAGGCGGCGTTATTGGCGCGGGCGCGAAGGAAGCTTCGCATTCTGGCAAATATGCTGGCGGGGCCGAGTCTTAACTATAGCTGCCTATTTGCGAAACCCAACGGGCTGGCACCCGTTGTTTACGGCATGCGCGACGGAGAGCTTTAATCCATGTCAAGCCTGAATGCCAGCCTGGCGACCGCTCTCAGCGGATTGATGGCCGATCAGGGCGCCATGCAGACGACGACCAACAATGTGGCGAACGTCAACACGCCCGGCTACTCGCGCGAGGAGGCTGTGCTGGTGGCGAGCGATCCGGTGGTGCTCGAACCGCTCACCTTCGGCACAGGAGTGACTCTACAGAGTGTCGAAAGCATCCGCGATCCCATCCTCGAATCGCAAATTCAACAACAGAGCCAAGCTCAGGGACAATTCAGCACGCTCACTTCGGCCCTACAGCAGACTCAGGTAAATTTCACTACCAGCACAGGCGATATTGGAACTCAGATCTCGAATTTCTTCGACAGCATCAATCAACTCTCAACCAATCCCACCGATTTATCGTTGCGGCAGACAGTTTTGACCGCGGCGGGCAATCTTTCCACCAGCTTCAACAACACCGCCAACAACCTGACCCAGCAACAGCAGGACCTCGACTTGAGCGTGGTACAGACCGTCCAGCAAATCAACCAGCTTTCACAGCAGATCGCGCAACTCAATGGACAGATCAGCAACCTGCAGAATGTCGGAGAAAGTGCTGGGACGTTTGTCGACCAGCGCACGCAGGCGATCGACCAGCTTTCGAGCCTGGTGGACGTTTCGGTGATTCCGAGCGACAACTCGCTCACGCTGACCACGGGGAACGGGGCGCCGCTGGTGGTCGGTCAAGAGAGCTTTCAACTGCAGACTCAGCCCACCGCCTCGGGCCTGCATGACATTTATTCGCAGGCAGGAGCTGACATCACCAGCCAGATTACCTCCGGCCAGCTGGGTGGAACGCTGCAGGCTCGCGACCAGGCGATTCCGGCGATTCAGACCCAACTCGATACCCTCGCCTCCGGACTTGCAACCGCCGTGAACACAGTGCAAGCCGGCGGATTCGATCTCAACGGC
>CAYOVU010000282.1:0-11963 GCA_964407505.1 uncultured Acidobacteriaceae bacterium
AAGAACAAAATGCCACCACCAACGAGATGTCGCGCAACGTCAGCGAAGCCGCCCAAAGCAGTGGCGAGATCACCAGCAACATTACCGGCGTGTCCCAGGCCGCCGAAAGCACGTCACGCGGAGCTGCCGACACCCAGAAAGCATCGCAGCAGTTGGTGGAGACCTCCGCCGAACTGCGGCGACTGGTCGAGCAATTCAAGATTAGTGCCGGCAATCAGAGTTACGGCAATAGCCACGCTCCGGCTCATCCACAGAGCAGAGCCGCCCGTGCCGGCTCTTAAGCTGCCGGAAAGACAGCCATCATTGAAGACAGCAGGGACTCGTGCGTTCGGTCCAATCTGCGAAGCTCCATAGCCCCTTAAAGCTTTTCCGCAACACCGCCGATTATCCGCTTATGAGAGAAAGCACGTTGCAGAACTGCATGCAGACTGGACGGATTCGACCGGGGATGGCAATTAAAGCTTTCTTATTAAAGCTTTCTTAAAGGGACGAATGCGAATCTCCGCCGCCCCACATTGTGAAAAGGACCAACAAGATTTGTTATGAGCCGCATTCGCATCCTCGTAGTCGATGATTCGGTGGTGATTCGCAAGGTGCTGTCTGACACCTTGTCGGAAGACCGCACTCTCGAAGTGGTTGGCGTAGCCAGCGACGGGCGCATCGCCCTCGCTAAGATTCCCCTGCTCAAGCCGGACCTTATCACTCTTGACGTCGAAATGCCTGTGATGAACGGCCTCGAAACTTTGGCCGCAATCCGCAAACTGTATCTCAAGCTGCCCGTCATAATGTTCAGCACGCTGACCGAGCGGGGCGCATCCGCAACTCTCGATGCCCTTGCACTTGGAGCTTCCGATTACGCCACCAAGCCCAGCAACACTGGCAACCCGGAGGTTGCCATCGCACGCGTCCGTGCCGAACTTATTCCCAAGATCAAGGCACTGTGTGGGGTGGGTCCTTTGAAACTTCAACCCCTGCCTCGAACCCGTCCCCCAGCGAAAGTTCGAGTGCGGTCGAACTCGAACTCGCCGATCGAAGTAGTTGCGATCGGCACTTCCACCGGAGGCCCGAATGCATTGGCCGAAGTTCTCCCTCGGATCCCGGGCGATTTTCCCGTCCCGATCGTCGTAGTCCAGCACATGCCGCCGATTTTCACTCGCCTGCTTGCTGAGCGTCTCGCCGGCCGCTCCGCAATTCCTGTCGAAGAAGGCAGCGCGGACACAGTTCTCTCTCCCGGCCACGCCTGGATCGCTCCAGGAAATTTTCACATGAAGGTAGCGCGCGCAGGTCTTTCCTGTCGTTTGTATCTCAATCAATCCCCCCCTGAGAACTCCTGCCGGCCGGCGGTCGATGTGCTTTTTCGCTCCGTGGCGGCCGCCTACGGAGCAAACGTCCTCGCGGTGGTGATGACCGGCATGGGTGCGGACGGCGTGCTCGGCGCGCAAGAGATTTGCGACGCCGGAGGCAGGGTCATCATCCAGGACGAAGCCTCCTCCGTAGTTTGGGGAATGCCCGGATTGGTGCACACTTCCGGCCTTGCAGATGCCGCTTATCCTCTCGATCACCTCGCGGCGGAAATCACCCGCCGTGTCGTGCAGAGTCGCAGCTCTCATCCTCATGTTGACCTAAACAGTTTTGCCACTTTGGAGCATCCCGCAAAATGACGACTGCCCCCCAAACCGCCCCGGTACCAGCAAAGGCCGAATCCGTCGACCCTGTATACCGGCAAATTCGCGACCTCGTGTACAAAGTCTCCGGAATCTATAAGGCCGATGAAAAACTTTATCTTCTTGCCGACGGCTGCATCCGCCGTATGAAACTGATGGGGGCAAAGTCCCCGCGCGATTATTGGGACCAGCTTACCGCCAACCCCAGCCGCGATGGTGAACTTCGGCAACTTCTGAACGAGATCACCATTGGAGAAACTTGCCTGTTCCGCAGCCAGCCTCAGCTCGACGCAGTGCGCAAGGTAATTCTCCCGGAAATTGTGGTGGAGAGAACCAAGCAGATCACCAAGCGGCTACGCATTTGGAGCGCCGGCTGCTCCACCGGCGAGGAATCCTACACTCTCGCCATGACCATGATGGAAGAAAGTGAACAACTGCTCAAAGGCTGGACCGTCGAAATCCTCGCCACCGATCTGAATGATCGCTCCGTCGAAACCGCTAAAACCGGCATTTACGGCGACTATGCGCTGCGCAACACCACCGATTACTACAAGCGCAAATATTTCACTGTGCTCGACGAGAAGAAACTGCAGGTACGCCCCGAAGTCAAAAAATTGATCACCTTTAGCCGCCTGAATCTGCAGGACGATTCCAGGATGCTTTTCATGAAAGGCATGGACTTGATCTTCTGCTGCAACGTGCTGATTTATTTTGACGGCGCCTCAAAGGCCAAGGTAGTCAACCACTACTACACCAACCTCAACTTCGGTGGTTATTTCTTTCTTGGAACCTCGGAGTCGTTGTTGAACTTGAATGACAAGTTTCACCTTGTCCATTTTCCCGGCAGCATCGCCTATTGGAAACCATCCCTTTCGAGTGGCAAGCTATGACCACAACTTCTTATTCAGCTACCATCCAGGATCGCGTGTCGCGCATCGACACTATGCCTTCCATCCCCGCGGTTTTCTTGCCTTTGCTCGAACTTCTGAACTTGCCGCCGGAAAAGGTCAAGTTGGATGACGTCGTGAAGTTAGTCTCTTACGACAACACCATCGCCGCGCAATGCCTGCGCGTTGCCAGTTCCCCGCTGTTCGGGCTGGCAAAGACGCCTGACTCCATCAAAGGTGCGGTGATCAGCCTCGGCTTGCGCCGGGTCGAAACGATTCTTCTCACGTGTTGCCTGGGTAGCGCTTTTCCTGCTAAAAACTGGGCGCTCGATCCTACGACGTTCTGGCGGCATTCGCTCGGCTGTGCCATGGTTTGCCGGAAGTTCAGCGAAAAGTTAGCCGCTCCCGACGGCGACAAGGCTTACATGGCAGGGTTGCTTCACGATATCGGCTTTCCAGTGAACTGCATGGTTTTTCCCAAGGAATTTGCCGTGGCGGCGGCGAACGCTGCCCAAGCCCAGCTTCCTCTCGAGGAAGCCGAACGCGCCAGCATGGGATTTTCCCACTGCGAGACAGGGCGCGCACTAGCTGAAAAATGGCACTTGGCCGACGATTTGGTTCAGGTCATCGCATTCCACCACACGCCTGAACTAAGCGAGTCCGCCAAACCTCTGGTCGCCATGGTTCACCTCAGCGACCTTCTCTGCCGCATGCGCAACATGGGATATGGCTACTACGAGAGCCGAAAAGTAGATCTGGCCAACAATCCCGCCTGGGCCATTCTTTTGCAGGAATATCGTGCTCTCGAGGGCATCGACCTAGTGCGCTTCACCTTCGAGCTCGACGAAGCCGCGGGAGAAGTCTTCAATCTCGTCTCAACCATCTTCGGAGCCGGTGCGGCCGCAGGAAAAAGTTAAACCGGCTTGGCTCTGGTCAGAAATCGGGAAGGGCACAAGTTCCACTCGTGCCGTAAGGCTTTGCAAAACGAGTGAGGCTTTAAGCCCCTGAGGTCTGACACTGTCTCGCGAGATCTGGTTCCGAATGTGGATTACGGCCTTTATATATTTTCAGCTCTAGACCTAGAAAATCACTAGCTCTAGAAAGGCGCGGCCTCAGGGAGAAAGCATCTCTATAGAAAATCACTAGTTTTAGGAAGGCATTGCTCCAGGAAGAAGCATCTCTCTAGAAAATCGCTCTTTTGGAAAGGCGGCTGTCTGCCCTGAGTAAAGAGCCGGCATACCTTCACAACATGTTTGGAGTTAAGAATGTATCTGAAGGGAAATTACAATCAGCATGTCTTCAAACATCATCCTGACTTCAAGCGCCGGCGAGTCTGCCAGCGAATACATACTGTAGTCGGTCCCTGTGATTACAGTGGGCGGAGATAGCATGCAACCGTCGCCCAGGCCGGAAATCTTGTTCTTGAAATTGCCCGCGACCATATTGCTGATTTCACCCATCGCATCCGACATGTCCGCGCCCACTTTATCCAGTGGAACGCCCAGCATCTTGGAAGTCATCAGAGCGGCGCACTTCCCGCTGCAATGCACGCCCACTAACCCGCACAGCTTTCCGGCCAGCCCCACCATGGCGGTGACTTCCCGTGGGATTTGCCCTTCGTTATTTGCCGGCAAAGTCAGTTGGCTTCCGAGCATCAGTTCGAAAACTTCGCGCAACGCAAGCTCCAACAATGGCTCCCAACTCTCTTGGGTACCGCCTGCCGCCAGTAATTCCTTCGTGGAGCTCATGCCTTCCCTCCCAGAACTGGAATCACCTGCTCCTTCACCTGCTCCGGCGTGAACGGTTTGCGGATATAGCCGCGCGCTCCCGCCGACAGCGCCTGCACCACATGTGCCTCGCTGCCTTCGGTCGTGATCATCACGACCGGCGTCCCCTTTGCGTTCTCCACTCCGGAAAGTTGCTTCACAAACTCTAAGCCGTCCATGACCGGCATGTTGATGTCACAAAGGATGATATCCACCTTATCCCCCTGCAGCACGGTGAGCGCTTCGGCCCCGTTCCCTGCTTCGAATACCTTGCTCAAATCGAGCCCGGCCTGGCGCAATGAGCGCTCTACAATCTTTCTCATGACCGAGGAGTCGTCGACGATAAGCGCACATATGGGCATAAGGCTCTACTTATTCTCCACGTGACAGGAAGGCCTGATGATTTCGCCCTCCATGTCGTCTTTTGCGTATATCGGCACGGGCTCAGAGGACTTTAGCCGGGCGATCCCGCCAGCCCCGAGCTAGGAAAGTATCTACGGAACAAAGCCAAATCAAGCCATTGGCGCAATCCTCGAAGAACATGGAACTTCTCAACCCCTCGCTTGCTGGCGCAACGAGGTAAAATCGGCTGCTTTCGCGCAAAACAAAACGCCCCAGACTCGGTTTGAGTCGTGGGACGTATGTTGATCAGCCCTCCCCCAAGTGCTGCTCAAAAACGAGACTAAACCCGTTCACGAAGAGGGTAAATGGCTCTTGCGTGCTACTGCTTGGCACCAAGGTGCTGCCTTCGTTTAACTCCAGTCAGCCTGCCCAGCACTCTAACACGGCACGGGATGCCCCACCCGTGGCCGTTTCACGGAGCCTGCCCTGCGTGGAGCTGAAGGGTGGGCTGCTACGAACTCTCCCTGGCATGTTCATCCCCCGATGGCATAAGGGGAAAGCGTTCGCCGAGGATTGTCTTGCGTGTCATATTACAGCTAGGTTACTTTTAAGCCCTTAAGGAGAACTAAAAATGTTCGTCAGCAGCTCAACTCTTTCCTCTACAACTTCCGCCCGGTCGCAAGCAACGTTTCCAGCCGCGTCGGGGCCTATCGTTCTTTTGGGCCGCATCCTGTTCGTGCTGATCTTTGTGAATGCTGGACCGCGACTCTTATGGGGCCAAGCCGTCGCCTTCGCGGTGTCGCAAGGCGTACCCATGGCGTCGATCGCCGTGCCCATCGCGGGCTTGCTCGCGCTTGCCGGAGGGCTTTCCATTCTGCTCGGCTACCGCGCCAAAATCGGCGCCTGGCTAATCGCTCTGTTTCTGATCGGCGTCACTCCCATGATGCACAAGTTCTGGGTCATTAGCGATCCCATGAGGTACCAGTTACAGTTAGCCACTTTTATGAGAAACGTATCGATGCTGGGCGGTGCGCTGCTCATCTCGCAGTTCGGAGCAGGGCCGTGGAGTCTTGATGCGCGCCGGAAGTGATTGAATTTCCAAAGAAACATCCCGAATTGATCTGGTACGGAAAATGAGAACGCCTGGAATTACCCTTTCAGGTGAACCCCGTTCCACCCGCCATTTTGGGGGATCAAATAAAACCCGGACCTCTACGGTTTTGTATCGACCTCGAATATTTCAGTGCGCTCAAATGCTGAACGGCGGGTCGCTGAGATTAGAATCAGGATCGAATCGAATACAGGCCTGCGGCGGACACAGATAATCGAGCATTCGCTGGCGCCGGGGGCTGGCCCAGCCGTACTCTAACACGACACGGGATGCACCACCCGTGGCAGTTTCACGGTGGGTTTGATCACGTGTCCCCAACAAAATCAAATAGCACACGCAGCGTCGCCGCCCACCCCTTCGACAAAACTGGGGACAGACGGAACGTTTCCCAATTTTCCCGTCAGGAAAAACTGAAAACGTCCCGCCAGTTTTTGTTCCCAGTTTTTCGAGATGGATTAATGAAGGCGGGATTTTCAGCAGTACACTGCGGAGGCAGACACGGCTGACGATTGCCGGTTTGCAGCTAGATCTTACTCTCTATCTTCCGTCCGCCGCTCAAAGTAAAAGGCGACCCCCAAGGCCAGAATCAGCGCCGCTAAACCAACTGACGTCAATACAGGCGCGTTACCGGGTTCCGCAATAATCGCCTTGCGCGCCATGGCGATGAGGGCTACTTCGAGCACGACACGTACATGAATCACGTCCTTCTTCATGTACGATCTAAGCGTCTCTAGGAGTTCTACTCCGATCAGCACAAGCAGAAAATAGCCAAAAACATCGAGCAGGCTTTCGACCGAAATAAGAAACCGGGGCGGCTTCAGGATTTCTTCAACGACCAGGACGCCCAAATGTGCCGTCGAGAGTAGCACGATGATGAGAAGCATTCCGGCGAGCACCCACACTAGAAGCCTCTGGATTTTCGCGAGCAGAGTTTCCAACACAATCTCCCCCGCGACAGTTTAAACATCTTCTTGGAAACCTCCAAGCACGTTGGGGGATTGAAGTGCTAAAGGGGAAATTAGATCGAAGAAAGAGTAACCGATGAGGCCATAGGTTGCCCTATCAGGACGCTTTGTTGGTCCCTCGGATCGATTCGATTTTCGCGGCTTCCGGCTTCTTACTCTCGGCGGCGGACTTGAGCACGTGTACGCTGATCGCCTGCTCCAATTGCGTCATCACAATTCGAAGATTTTCTTCGCCCGAATCCAGCACTTTGCGAAGTTCCGCGCTCGCCTTGGTGGCTTGCTCGTACCCATCCCGCGCCTTGGAGATGAGGGGAAGAAATCCAATACACGACGTAGCATTCTTCGTGAACTCGTTTACCGCTTCGGCGTACGTCTCCATGGTGGTCGTCGTTGCCGTCGTCGGTGGCCGGTCTCCGTTTTCGCCAACAGGCTCCTGCAGACCAACCAGGCTTTCATTCAGCGATTTTCCAGGCGCCGCCATGGGCTTTGGCGCCTGCTGGCCAGCGGACTCAGGCTGCGTCGCCACTCCGTTGTTCACATTTTTCCACATGACTATTCTTGTCTCATCAATCGCAGCGTCCAGTCTGTGACGGCTGAACCAGCCAACATGTGGAAATCGAGTTCATCCAGGAACCGCAATGACAAGATAGCTACTCAGATGCCCGCATACCAGGCATAACCACCTTCCGGCGACGCAGACCCTAGGCCTTTCCCGAAACTCTTGAGCGAATCGGTGACGGTCAGGCGGGTTATGAATTTCACGCTCTTGTAACCGAGTTGCCGGGGCACGCGCAGCCGCAACGGCCCGCCGAAGCCCACCGGAAGATCTCCGTCGTTCATCGCATAGGTCAGCAGAGTCTGGGGATGCAAAGCATCGGCCATGTCGATACTCTCCCACCAGTCGGGCTCGATAGAAAAGTAAACGACATATCGCGCCTGCGGCAATACCCCGATGGCCTTGAGGAATTCATGCAGCGGCGTGCCGATCCACTCGGCGATATAAGACCAGCCTTCCTCGCACACAACCTCGGTGACCTGCCTGCTGAAGGGAAGACTCCGGAGGTCGGACATAGAAAACGATCCGGGCCGGGCCACCATTCCATCGACCGCCAGTCGCCAGTCTGCGAACTGGTTAGCCTGATGTCGTTTGAAAGCGTCGTTAAAAGGCGCGATTTCGTTGGCGAAGGGAGTCTTCGAAATCATGCTGCGATCAAATTCGCGGGCCAGTGAGTGTCTAGTCAGAAGGCGCTGTGCAGCATAGGTCAGCGTTTCGCCGGGTCCGTAAATTCCACTGCTATCGGGCGGGACCAGCCCATAGCGCCGCGCCAGGCTTGCAGCTGCCACGACGCCTGACACGCCCGCAGTAGCGGCGAGACCCGCGGTGACAAACTTGCGGCGTGAGATTTTGCTCATGTGCGCTCCTCTGTTTGCCCTGCCGGGGTAGCGACGGCGATGCCGGTAATCGTTGCGCCGGTGATCATTCTCCCGGTAATCGTTGTCCCGGTAATCATGGCCCGCATGCGATTCATGAATCCGGCGAGAACAACCATGGCGACGTGAATGATGAGGAACAGAAGTAAAGCCACCGAAACAAGGAAATGAAGGGTGCGCGCGGATTGCCGCCCTCCCAACACGTTGACGGCTATAGGGAACGCAGAATTGAAGGCGGGTGACAGTGCGAGGCCGGTCCAGATGACCAGAGGAAACAGTACGAAGATCACGATCAGGTATGCGGCACGCTGCACCACGTTGTAGGAAAGCGCCTCGCCCTCATCTGGCCGCTTCAGGCGAAGATGCTTCCCGATCACTCCCAGAAATGCTCGCCAGGTTCTGTCCGCCGGAGCAGGAAACAGGTTGCTCCGGAAGTGGCCGGCCCACAAACCCCATACGACATAGAGAATGCCGGTCAGCACCACGGCCCAAGCAGCCTGAAAATGGAGGTACCGGCTCCAGCCATTCTGATCGGGCAACACATATCCATAGCCAGTAGGAACCAGGTTTCTTGAAGCAGGAATCGGTATTTTGAACAGCGTTGGAGTCAGATCGTTGCCGGTTTCGCCCCAATAAAAACGCGGGTGCGAGATCACGATCTCACCTCCGCTAACCAGCAAAGCGAAAAAGCAGACTGTTGTAATCCAGTGCGTCACGCGAACAAACACAGCATGCCGGGGAGATTCCGACTTCTCGAGCTCGGCGGCGTCAGACACGTCGAAAAGCATAGCATGTCGGCGAGGATGAACCGAGCGTCCATATCTTTTGCGTATGTCGGAACGTGCTGAGAGGCTTTAGTAGTGCAGCAGGAAGCGTGATGGATCATGAAATAAGTTTGCCGTTCAGACACGGGCAAGATGTGGGCTTCAGTCGTTGAAGAGAAGACCAAGACTAGGAAAAAACAAACCTAAAAAACATGGAAAAATGGCTGAAACCAAAAATCGATGTCATTCCTGCTTTTCGTATCACCTGTCACAGCTGCTTCCTCCGAGGAAGAAAGAAATCAAGACTAGGGAAACAAAAAACTAGGAAAACAAGGCGCTGGCTGCTCGCCCTAAGGGGATCTGCTAAAAAAACCTCATAGATTTGTCACCCTGAGCGAAGTAAATGCTTCGCGAAGCGAAGCACTTACGCAGTCGAAGGGCCCCTATTGCTCCTCGACTGCCGATCCGCCTCAGGAAATCTCTCTAAGTGTTCTCAATATCGTGCGAATGCCTTTCCGGGGGCCCCTACCATCGCAAAGGGTGCAGGGATCCTTTGACTCCGTTTGTCTCGCGCTTCGCGCGAGACAAATTCCGCTCAGGATGACAATGCTCAGTGAAAGAGCGGCCTTCAAAGCCTGCACTGCGTTTGCCGAAAGGGCCGCGTAGGTAGTTCTATATCCGTTGGGCTTCAGCCCCAAGGAGAAATCGACCAGAAAAAACTAGGGAAACTAAGACTGAAAGCAAAATCGATGTCATTATTCTCCACGTGATCGCCTCACACGGAAAATCTCGGATCGCCTTCCAGAATCTGCATCTGGAGTTTTGGAGCTTCGCCGTTTTTCCAAAGGTCGGTTCGAAATTTGACGCGATAGCTGAGAGAACCCCCGTCCGGTCGGTCACTGCGTTCGACGGGACGAGGAATGCAAACAAACTCCGTTTCGATAAAACCGCTGGTCGCGTGAACCACCGAGTAACCGTGCCCTCCCATATCGACAAATGAAAGATGGGGCGACAGGTCGGGATTGGACAGGGCTCGCGCTTTCCCAATGTCGCCGCTGCGCGCGTATTCGAAACAGGAGCGCACACCGTGGCGAATGAGCAGGTTGATGGTTGGCTGCATCGCGTGATCGCCCGGCCCTTGTCCAACATAGAGCAATCGCAAGGGATGCTCTTTGGGCAGAGAATGTTCCAGTGCTTCAACTATTCCCGGCGCAGAAATCGACCCCGTCACAAAAGCAATGCCGGCCGGCACGAAAGGTTTTGGCGGTAGGGACTTCGCAGCTAACCCCGCCCAAAAACTATGGCGATCTCCCGCTACCGTGACAAAACCAGTAATTCGGTTGGCTAGGACGAAATCGTAGATTTCTCCGCGCTCTACATAAGCGGTGCCGTGATCTCCCAGCGGAGAAGTTCCGTAACCGCTCTCCGGCCACGGCTTGGCTGCTCCCGGCGGCAGATTCTGCAGATCGGCACGCATGTCGAGCGTGGCGGTGGTGTTGCCCCAAATTTTCCAGGTAGCTTTCGAGTTGCGCAGGCGATCGAGGAACCAGGCCTTCTGCTCGGCGCCAAGAATTGTTTGCGCGGGCCGGTCTTTCCAAGAATTATCGATCTCGACACCACCGAAACGAATGGACGCCGGGGGGCGACCGCCATTATAGGTTTTACCGGCATCCATGATTTCCATGGCATCCTCCGAAATGAATTCGGGGAAGTCATCGCTCGAGAGAGGCTTCGCTTCAGGCTGATCGGTAGGTTCCTCCGAGCGATACGTGCGCTGGTCGGTCACGATCAGCTCCACGTTCCGGCCCCAGCGCAACGTGCGGTAGCCCTTGAGGCTGCCGATGGCGGCAAGATTGTTCGGCTCTTGACCCAGGCCGTGTTCGTCAAAACGGGTAACCGGTGTATCGACCACCAGCGGAGGATTGAAGCGCTCAAGGGAGGGCCCGCTGGGTTTCGTGATCCGCGCCGGCTGATATTCGAAAAATGCCTGGTTGGCTGCCACTTTGCGAGTTTGCGCCGGCAAATTCTTCCCTTCGAATCTTTGCATGGATTGCCAGCCCAGCCAGCTGAACTCGTGGTTGTCCCACATGTTGACGAAAGGCCACCTCGCGCGCGCATCTTGAAGATCCGGATCGCTCAGGTATGCCCGATAAACGGCGCGATAATCTTCCACGGTCGTGGGAATATGAAAGTCGCGGATCTTTTCGCCATGGGGATAGCGCACGATGCCGCGCACGCGACGATCGTACATACCCTGAGGTCGGTCTTCCGGATACCAAACAATTTCGTAAATAAAGTCGCCGAGGTGTAACACGAAGCCGATCCGTTCCGCTTCCGAGGCTTGTTCATCTTCGAAGATCATTCTCCGGTAGGCATTCTGCGCTCCGTCGTTCACATTCTGGCAACTCACAAAAACGAAACGAAGCGGTCTGTCGTCGTTAGCGTCCGGCGCGGTAATCGTTCTACCCACTCGGCTGCCGTAACCTTCGGAATCGCTGAAGCGGTACCAATACACGCGACTTGCCTTCAGCCCTCCAACCAGCACGCGGCAAGTCCAGTCGGATGCTTCGGAAACTGGAGCCACAGCTGTCGCCACAACACGGGCGAACCTCTCATCTTCCGCGACCTCGACGTTCAATTTCGACACTGCCTTTCCACCACTTGGCGGTCGTCGCGTCCACAACAGAATGCTGGTGCTGTCGGGGTCTCCCGACGCAACTCCCTCCGGGAAAAGTTCACGGCGCTCATGCCACGCAAGCCGGGACTTCGTCCCCAACGGATCCCCCCACGCTGCCGTAGCTCCTATCGCAGCCGCCATCCCCAGAAAAGACCGTCTAGTAATGTTAGACATCAGTTCCAATCCTTCAACCCAAGAGTGTACCGCCGCCAAGCCCGCACAAAACCCTTAAAAAATGGTCTGCCCTCGCACTCGTAGAACCCCGCTGAACATCCACGGTTCAGTAGTCGCAAAAAATGGATGGAGCAAGCCAGCTTCAGCTCAGCTGGCCTAGCGCTGAGGCTACTGACTATTTG
>CAYOVU010000283.1:0-4343 GCA_964407505.1 uncultured Acidobacteriaceae bacterium
AAGCCGCGCTCAAAGGGCTGCGCCCAGAAAATTCCGTACTTGTCGGTGAGAGTGGAAGTGTCAACTGCGAGACGTTTCGGTTTCTGAAAGCCTTTCCAAAGCATTTGTTTCTCCTTCGGCCGTTTGGCTCGGTGCTGACTCCCTGAATCGGTCCGGATTCAGGTCGGGCGTCAGCAGAGGCTGATCTGGCTCGAATGTGGACCGGAAAATTGAGTGATTTGGCGATCGGGAGATTTAGTGATTTTAAATCGCTCAATGGCCCGATCACTCAACCGCTCAATGTCTTACTTACTATAAAGTTCAACAATTAGCTGCTCATTCACCGGCAACTGAATATCTTCGCGCTTTGGTAACGAGAGCACGCGCGCCGTGTAGTTATCGCGGTTTACTTCCAGCCAGTTGGGCAATGTGCCGTGGCTGGCAAATTCCTTCGCGAATTCAAGTACCACAAGCTTCTTGCTTTTCTCGCGGATCGAAATTTCGTGGCCGGCGCTCACTTCAAAAGAAGGGATATTGACCTTCCTGCCGTTCACCGCAACGTGCCCGTGGCGCACCAATTGCCGCGCTTGGCGCCGGGATTGCGCAAAACCGAGACGGAAAACCACGTTGTCGAGGCGCCGCTCAAGCTGCTGCAGCAACAACTCGCCGGTAACGCCGCGGGTGCGCGCGGCTTTCTCAAAGTAATTGCGGAACTGCCCTTCCAGCGTGAAGTAGATGCGCTTGGCTTTCTGCTTCTCGCGTAACTGCAAACCGTAGCCAACAATCTTGGCCTTGCGGTCCTTTCCATGTTGTCCGGGAGCGAAGTTGCGCTTCTCGATCGGGCACTTATCGCTAAAACACTTTGCGCCTTTGAGGAACAGCTTCATGCCCTCACGGCGGCATAGACGGCAAACTGCATCGGTGTAACGGGCCAAGTTGTTCTCCTTTTAGATGACCGGTTTACAGGTTTGGCTTCACCCTTCGTCCCGGACGAAATCAATGTTTCAAGGTTTCACAGGTTTCAAGGTTGAATTTGAAATCTTGAAACTCTGCAACCTTGAAACCTCAGACCCTTCTTCTCTTCGGCGGACGGCATCCGTTGTGCGGGATGGGTGTCACGTCGCGAATCGAGCGAACTTCAATGCCCGATGACGCCAGGGCTCGCACTGCGGATTCGCGGCCAGAACCGGGACCGGCGACTCGCACGTCCACGCTACGCACGCCGTGATCGCGCGCCATGTTGGCCGCGTTCGATGCGGCTTGCTGCGCGGCAAACGGAGTGCCTTTGCGCGATCCGCGGAAGCCCAACGACCCGGAACTCTTCCACGACAAAACGTTGCCGTTCATGTCAGTGATGGTCACGATCGTGTTGTTGAAGGACGCCTGCACATAGCACAGTCCATGTGGAACGTGCTTGCGCTCCTTCTTCTTGAAGGTTTTTTTCTTGCCTTTTTTCTCCGGTGCGGCTGCGCCGCCCGCTGCTGCTGGTTTTGCCATAGTTAGCCTTTGGCTCTTAGCCTTTAGCCATTAGCTTGAATCTCTGGCCGTTGAGCTAACGGCTAAGAGCTAAAAGCCAAAAGCGGGTTCTTACGTCTTTGCTGTTGCCTTCTTCTTCTGCGCGATCGTACCTTTGCGCGGTCCTTTGCGAGTGCGAGCGTTCGTGTGGGTACGCTGGCCGCGAACCGGCAGATTTCGACGATGACGGAATCCGCGATAGGAACCGATCTCGATGAGACGCTTGATGTTCATCGAAACTTCCTTGCGCAAATCGCCTTCCACCAATCCCTGCGCCTCGATTACAGTACGGATGCGATTTACTTCCTCTTCGCTCAGGTCCTGAACCTTTTTCATCGGGTCTACCTGGGCTTCATCGAGAATGCTTCCGGCGCGCGGATTTCCGATGCCGTAGATGTAGGTCAGCGCGATATTGATGTGCTTCTGGCGCGGTAAATCGACGCCTGCGATACGTGCCATGTGTTCTTAACCTCTCTCAACTTTTGGCCTTTCGCCCTTGGCTTTTAGCTAAAAGCCAAGAGCTAAAAGCTTAGAGCGTTCTTACCCCTGCCGCTGTTTATGTTTCGTGTTAACGCAAATCACCCGCACCACACCCTTGCGATGGATGACCTTGCACTTGTCGCAAATCTTCTTTACCGATGCTCTTACTTTCATAAACTTCAAACCCTCTTCCCTTGCCTGAGATCCTTCGCTTCGCTCAGGATGACGCCAACGGGCTCGCGCTTCGCTCACGCCCGTTTAACGGCGTCACTTATAACGATAAACAATCCTGCCGCGATTCAAGTCGTAGGGAGAAAGCTCCACCGCGACCTTGTCGCCGGGCAGAATGCGAATGAAATTCTTGCGCATCTTGCCTGAAACGTGCGCCAGCACCTGGTGCTTATTCTCCAGTTCCACCTTGAACATGGCGTTCGGCAGCGGTTCCAGCACGACCGCCATCACTTCAATCGCGTCTTCTTTACTCATTCGCTCCTAGCTTGTAGCTTCTAGCCAACCTGCCGCCCTAGCTAGAAGCTAGGAGCCAGCAGCTTTATTTCGTCAAAATTACCGGTCCGTCTTTCGTCACCGCCACGCAGTGCTCGAAGTGCGCGCTGAAGCTGCCGTCCAGCGTTACGGCCGTCCACTTATCGCCGAGCACTCGCGTCTCCGGCTTGCCGAAGTTCACCATCGGCTCAATCGCGATCACCATACCTTCGCGTAACTTCGCCCCGTGCCCGCGCGCTCCAAAGTTCGGCACCTGCGGCTCCTCGTGCAATCGCGTTCCGATGCCATGTCCAACGAATTCCCGAACCACACTGAAGCCGGCCGCTTCCACGTGTTCCTGCACCGCCGCTCCAACATCGCCCACTGAATTTCCCACCCGCGCCTGCTCGATGCCGCGGTAAAGCGATTCTTCGGTCACGGTCAGCAGCTTGCGTAATTCTGGCTTTACCGAATCGCTAACCGGAACCGTAATTGCGGCGTCCCCGTAGTATCCGTCGAGCACGACTCCGCAATCGATCGATACGATGTCGCCCTCTTTCAATTCCCGCTTCTCCGACGGTATTCCATGCACAATCTCTTCGTTCACCGACGTACACAGCACGCAGGGAAAATCGTAATATCCCTTGAACGCCGGCTTGGCGCCCAGTTCCGCAATCTTCTTTTCCGCGGCGCGTTCCAAATCCATCGTCGTGACGCCTGGCGCTACCAGGGACCGCACATGATCCAGAACTTCGCGAACGATGCGGCCACTATGCCTCATCCGCTCAATTTCCGCTGCCGATTTACAAACGATTGCCATTCGTAAACTTGATAACCCAAACTTGATAACCGAACTTAATAACCCCAGCCGCTATAACCTTACGCGGGACGTTCCTCGATCACGTGATGTTCTTCGATCACCTTGAAAATCTGCTCTGTGACCTCATCCATCGGCAGATCTCCATTCACAGAGATCAATCTTCCTGTGCTCTGGTAATACTCCACCACGGGCGTAGTCTGCTCCTGGTAAGCCGCCAAACGGGGTTGAATCACTTCCAACCGGTCGTCATTGCGGGTAACCAGCTTCGACCCATCCAGATCGCAAAGTTCGTCTACGCGGGGCGGCTGGAAGTGGACGTTATAAATTCGCCCACAGGTGGGACAAGAACGGCGTCCAGTGATCCGGAGCAATAGTTGATTATAATCCACCTCAAGACGGATCACAATTGGCCAGCCGCGAGTCGGGCGCGAGTTTTCAAAGAACTTGTCATCGAGCAACGCATCCAGCCATCGGGCCTGAGCCACCGTCCGGGGAAAGCCATCAAGAATATACCCCCGCTTGCAGTCCGGCTCCATCAGCCTTTTCCGGACCATTTCACAGACCAGGTCGTCGGAAACCAGCTCCCCGCGGGCCATTACGCACTTCGCGGCGACCCCGAGTTCCGTGCCGTCAACAATGTTCTGCCTCAGGATGTCTCCGGTAGAGACCTGTGGGATCACATAGCGCCCCATAATGCGCTTCGCCTGAGTTCCCTTCCCGGCTCCCGGAGGCCCCAACAAAACCACGGGACCTATGTCACGCGAGGTTTCCTGCGCCATCGAGTTGGCCAAAGCCTCCCGATCTCAGTGTCCCCGGGCAGCCTCCCACAAGACTGTTCCGGTTCGAGAACAAGTGCAGCAACCTCAGTCGAATTTGTAATCGAGTAATTTGGTAATCCGGCAATTTTCTACGCTGTTTCTTTCTTAATTACCAACTTACCCGATTACTCAATCACAAATTGCCCTTACGACCAGTTGCGGCGGCCGCGAATCCGCCCACTGCGCGGCGTGAATCCATCGTAGTGGCGCATAATCAGCTGCGCCTCGATCTGCGTCACCGTATCCAT
>CAYOVU010000284.1:0-17107 GCA_964407505.1 uncultured Acidobacteriaceae bacterium
ATCATCGTCGGTGAAGTCGGCTACTACGGCGCTTATCCCACGGTTGGTTATGCGACTCTGGCCGCTTTGGGAACCAACGCTGCGACACCTTGCGTTCCGTCGGTTGCGTTTGGCTGCTTGATCGACAACAACCTGGCTACCGACGGCACGCCCGCGGGATCCGGTAAGAGCGGTTACAAGTTTGCCGCCATTACCGCAGCTGGCCCGCCACCGAACTTCTACACTACCGCTGTGCCCGTCACCAACCAGACTGGTACCAAGTCGTTCTGCGCGACTGACGATGGTGTGGTTCGTACCAACGCTCCTGGCAACCTGGGTCTGGCTGGCAGTTACGTAGCCTGCCAAGGTTTCGGCCCGATGAGCAACTAACATTAAACTGGCAAATACCTGGGGGAAGGTACAAAGCCAGCGGGCAGCGGATGCAAATCCGCTGCCTTTTTTTCTTACATTCGCCGTAGGCTTCGGCTCTGTTGTTGCATGAGCGTGGCTTCGGCCGCTGCGGAAACTTTGCATTCTCCGGACGCGTCAGAATGCATCTGCAGTTACCGCAGTAACCCTCCTCCAGTTGCACTGCGGTTTGGCCTCTTAAGTGCCACTGATTTAGCGAGTCCCCGAGTCTGGAAGACATGTTGGTGAAAAAACGGCGGAGGGGAAAGAGATCAACTCCATGCGGAAACAAAAGGGCTTTTCACTGATCGAGCTTTTGATAGTAGTCGCGATTATCCTGGTGATCGCTGCCATTGCGATTCCGAATTTATTGCGGGCTCGCATGGCCGCAAACGACTCATCCGCTGCTGCTTCCATTCATGCCATCGACGTAGCGGAAGTCAGCTACTTCGGCACCTATAACACGGTCGGATTCCCGCTCACCCTGACTCCGTTAAGCGGGCCGGACCCGTGCACGCCAAGCGTTGCTGCGGCTTGCCTCCTCGATGAGAGCATTCTCGCGGCGGGCGGAAAGAGCGGCTATACGTTTGCTGCTACCGGCTCTGCCAGCGCCGGAAGTTTGATCAATGACCAGTTCTATTCCACTGGAACGCCCATCAATAACTTGACCGGAACCCGCGCCTATTGCTCGCTCCAAGACTTGGTGGTTCGCCTGCAACCGGCAGGCAACACCACCCTCGTTGCAAGCTATGCGGCCTGCGGGGGACTAAACCCTATGTCAAACTAGCCTTGGCTCAAAGCAATTCGAACGCAGTATCGCGTCCGCAGAAGCACAAACTTGGATCGTTAACTTTCGTAACGTCAAGTGCACACACAACCACTTTACCCACGATTGGGTTTGCATATAATTTCTGGGTGAAGAGCAAAATACCTTACCATCTGTTCCTGCCATGCCTGCAATCGAAATTCTAGGGTTGGAAAAAACTTATCGCGTAGGTTTCTGGCGCAAACGGCCGAAACGCGCTTTGCATCCGCTCCACCTCACGGTAGAAGACGGAGAGATCTTCGGTTTTCTCGGACCCAATGGCGCCGGCAAAACAACCACGTTGAAATTGATGATGGGACTAATGTTTCCCAGCTCCGGATCGGCACGCATCATGGGCCATGAATGGACCGATCCGCAAGTGAAAGCGCAGATCGGCTTTCTCCCCGAGCAGCCCTACTTCTACGATCATCTGAGCGCGCACGAACTGCTGGAATACTATGGACAGCTTTCCGGAGTTTCGGCGAAGGACCGCAAGCGGCGCGTGGAGGAAGTGCTCCAGCGGGTTGGACTGTGTGACATTCGTGGCGTGCAACTCAGGAAGTTCTCCAAGGGCATGCTGCAGCGAGTGGGAATCGGCCAGGCGATTCTGCATGATCCCAAGCTTGTGTTCTTTGACGAACCAATGTCTGGTCTTGATCCCATGGGCCGTCGCGAAGTGCGCGACCTGATGGAACAGCTCAAGAACGAGGGCAAGACGGTTTTCTTTTCGACTCACATTCTTTCCGATGCCGAAGCTCTCTGCGACCGGGTCGCCATCATTCACCGCGGAGAGCTGCGTGGCGTAGGACGAGTTGCGGATCTTACTTCAACCGTGCAGGGGAAGGTGGAAGTAATCTGGCAGGGCACCCTCATACCAGCCTCGATGAAGGCGCTGGGGGCGGAATGCCACGTGACTGGAGACACGGTGCGCGCCGTAATCGCGGAGAGCCAGCAGGACGCAGCCATCGATGCGCTGCGCCGCGAACGGCAACGTTTGATCGCGATCACTCCGGTGCGAACCTCACTCGAGGCTTATTTTGTCGAGAAGCTGCAGCACGCAGAGACGACTGCAGGGAGGACCGCATGAAAGCGCGCGTCGCACACATCGCTTCCAACACTTTTCGCGAAGCCGTTCGCGATCGTGTTCTCTACAATCTGATCGCCTTTGCGCTGCTGCTCTCAGGAGCGGCCATTCTGGTGGGCCAGATTTCCATCGATATCGAGAAACTGGTCGTCATCAATCTCGGACTCACTGCGGTTTCCCTGTTCGGCGTAGTCATCGCAATTTTTATAGGAATAGGACTCGTTTCCAAAGAGATCGAAAAGCGCACTCTCTATACTGTTCTCTCGCGCCCAGTCCGCAGGTGGGAGTTCATTGTGGGCAAGTTCTTTGGATTGGCCGGAACTCTAGTGGTGAATACCTTCTTCATGGCAATCGGTGTTTTTGCCGCGCTCTTCTATGTCTCTCACAAGTTTGTGCGAGCCGACGGACTGATTCTGATTGCGCTGTACTTCATCATTCTCGAGTTTTTAATCGTCTGCTCGCTCGCGCTGCTGTTCTCGTCGTTTTCTTCTCCACTGCTTTCGGCTGTCTTTGCGTTCTCGCTCTTCGTGGTCGGCAGCTTCGCCGAAGACTTGCGCAATTTTGCCGGCATGGCCCATGGAATCTCGCGCACGTTAGCAACTGGGGCGGCTTATCTTGTGCCAAATTTTTCGGCATTTAATGTGATCAGTTCCATCGCTCATGAGCAGCCAGTGGCGGGCCAGCTCGTCATGCATAACACTCTTTATGCGTTGTTTTACGCCATCATGGCTCTGAGCGGAGCGGTTTTGATCTTTGAGTACCGCGATCTCAAATGACGCAGCGCCGTAAAACTTCGATCGTGGCGGCGGCCTGCCTGATCTTTTCGCTGGCAGCTAGCATCGTAGTATTGCGCAGCAGTGACCAACTGCGGCCGCAAGCGACGCTCGACGAAGTCCTTTTTCTCAGCTCCCCAACCGTTATCAAGCGCGCTAGTCTCGGCTATGACGGCTTGATGGCCTGCATCTATTGGACGCGTGCGGTGCAGTACTTCGGCAATCGCCATCACAATTACGCTGCCAGCTACGACCTGCTGGCGCCGCTGCTTGAAATTACGACGCATCTCGATCCGCGTCTCCTGGTCGCTTACCAGTTTGGCGGCAGCTTTCTTGCTCCGAAACCACCGCTTGGAGCGGGGCAACCCGAGCGCGCGATCCAGTTGATGGAATATGGTATTCAGAACAATCCCAACGATTGGCATCTTTACTACAATCTTGGCTTCGTCTATTACATGGATGTCAAGAATTATGCCAAGGCTGCGCAAACGTTCGAGCGCGGATCGCAGATCCCGGACGCACATCCTTTTATGAAGGTAATGGCGGCGCAGATGGCGCAGCATGCGGGCGAGTTTGGGATGGCGCGTGAACTGTGGATAGCAACTTATCAGACCACGCAAGACAAGCTAATTCGTGAGAACGCAGTTGACCACCTGCAGGCTCTGCGCGTCGAAGAGGACGTCACGCATCTGCAGCAGGGTGTAACCCGCTTCGGCAAACGGACCGGACGCCTGCCAGTGAGCATGGCAGAACTCGCGACCGCCGAGGGGTTGCCTGGAATTCCTGTCGATCCGAATGGGAAGTCTTACAAGTTAACTCCGGAAGGCCGGGTGGAAGTTCGCGACCCGGATGACTTCCACTTTCTCACCAAAGGATTGCCTCCAGGATATAAGCCGCCGGACAAGTACCGCCCATTGCCGTAGTTCTGCACTCGACCTTGCGTGTATCGGCATCGATCTCGATTTCTTTCTGCTATCCACATCTCATCATCGCTTATGATGACGACGGATGGATGGCGATCGCGAATCAACTCTCTTTGCACCTCGAGTCAGCCTGTGGCATTCAGCGCGGCATTGGTGGAATGAGGTTGCCGAACGCGAGGACCGGCTCTCAGCGGTGCGCCAACTATTAGCCAAGATCGCAGAGTTCGTGCGCGACTCGACTCCGGAGCGACGCAGACAACGTTATGGCGACGCGGAATACGATTGGGAGCATCGCGTCAACACGACTAGCGCCGCTGTCGGCTGGCGTGATCGCCTCTTAGGAATTTTCCACTCGCCGTATCAACCCACGGATTCCGCTCTGTTCCGCGAAATGCTTGAGGCTTTGCGTCAGCAAGCTGGCGACTTTCAGGATTTCGTCTTCATCGACCTTGGATCGGGCAAAGGGCGAACGCTCTTGATGGCTTCGGATTATCCTTTTCGGCGCATCGTGGGCGTGGAACTTCTTCCTGCGCTTCACCAGATTGCGCAGGAAAACCTGAGCAAGTATCAGAGTGAAAAGCAGAAATGCTTCGCGCTGGAATCCGTTTGTGCGGATGCGGTTCAGTTCGCGTTTCCGGCTGAGCCAACGGTTCTCTATCTCTTTCATCCGCTTCCGGAATCCGGGTTAAGACGCGTGATCGACGATCTGGAGCGGAGTTTGCAGATGCATCCGCGAGCGTTATACGTGCTTTACCACAACCCGCTGTTGGAGCACGTGCTGAACGAGAACGCCGTACTGAAGAAGATTGGCGGGACGCATCAGTATGCGATGTATTCCAATACCTAGATCGTCCCAATCACGGTCTCATCGAAACGCGTTTACGTAACGCCGGCAAGAATTGCTTGTCCGACGAAGTGCGCTCAGCGGCGTCCGCCGGCCGACTTCGAACTACCAGTTAGATTGAAAGCCGTATTCACTAATCCGACGTGCGTAAAGGCCTGGGGAAAATTGCCTAAGTGACGCTTTGCGATCGGATCATATTCTTCCGACAGAAGGCCGACATCATTTCGGATTTCCAATAAGCGCTCAAACATCCGGACGGCTTCTTCGTGACGGCCCTGCAACTCGTAATTGTCAGCCAACCAGAACGAGCAGGGCAGAAATGCTCCCTCGCCATGAGGCAGGCCGTCGACTTCTGGATCCTGGGTGTAGCGCCCCACAAAACCGTCTTTCCTGAGATGAGTTTCGATCGCTTTCACCGTGCCCACAACGCGTGAATCGTTGGGCGGCAGAAAGCCGACGAGAGGCATCATCAGGAGGCTGGCATCGAGATGCTTGCTGCCGTAGTACTGCACAAAGGAATTCTTATCCGCGTCGAAACCCTCCCGGCATACCTGCTCGTGAATCGCAGCGCGAAGTCTTGTCCACCTGGGAAAATCGATCGTGAAGCGGCCTTTTTCCGACGACCTTATCAGCCGATCGACGGCCACCCACGCCATCATTTTCGAGTGCACGAACTGCCGGCGGGGGCCACGCATCTCCCAAATGCCTTCGTCGGGATGTTCCCATCCAGTTTCCAGAAATTCCAGCATTGCCAGCGCTATCTCGTGGCGGTCGTGCTCGGGCGCTCTCAGTCCCGCCTCGCGGGCTTGATAAAGAGTGTTCGCAACCTCGCCGAAAATATCCAGCTGATATTGCTGGTAGGCGGCGTTCCCGGTGCGTACCGGGGCTGACTTCTCGTATCCCTGCAACCAGGGAAGTTCCAGTTCAGTGAGACGACGTTCGCCGTGAAGGCCGTAAACGATGTTGAGCTCGGAGGGACTGCCGGCGACGGCTCGCAGAAGCCATTCCCGCCACTCTCGCGCTTCTTCCAGATATCCCGCATTCAGCAAAGCTTGTAGGGTCAGAGTTGCGTCGCGCACCCAGCAGAAGCGGTAATCCCAGTTGCGCACGCCGCCCAGCAGTTCAGGCAGGGACGTTGTGGGCGACGCAACGATGCCGCCAGTGGGCTGAAATGTGAGTCCCTTCAAGGTGATCAGCGAGCGCAGAACCGCATCGCGCCACTTCCCTTGATAGGTGCAGCGATCGGACCATTCACGCCACCAGTTCTCCGTGTTCTGAATGGCAGTCCCAACCACCACCGGCTCAGGTTCGCGCCGATGCGAGGGATACCAGGCGAGGTCAAAGGAAACCTTCTGGCCTTCATTCACGGTGAACTCTGCCTCAGTCTTCATGTCTTGACCGTGGAGCGGCACATCGCTGCGCAACCGGATCATATCGGGGCCGGCGATGGCAGAAATTCCATTGCCGATTGATCGAACCCAGGGCACTACCGAGCCGTAGTCGAATCGAATCACGAGTTCCAGCTTCATCCGGACCTGGCCTCGCGTGCCTTCGACAACGCGCAGAAGTTCCGGCATTTCACTGCCCGGTAACATGCAGTCGATGAGAGTTGCGGAACCGGTTTCTGTCTCAAACTGGGTGTCGAGAATAAGACTTCCGTCACGGTAAGAGCGGCGAACGGCACGGATCGGGCCGGCCGGCGTAATTGACCAATGGCCGTTTTCGGATGTTCCGAGCAGCGCCGCGAAACAGGCGGGCGAGTCGAAGTAAGGAAGGCAGAGCCAATCGATTGAGCCCTGTTTTGAGACTAAGGCGGCCGTGAGGCAGTCGCCAATCATTGCGTAATCTTCGATGGGTATGGACAGGAATCAGCCTCCAAATAATTAAGTCGGGATTGTTGGAGCTTGTATTTGACGCTTCTGGAGCCTTACAAGCGCAGAAAAAAATGCACTGGCCGTGTAATCAAGTTGAGACGACATTATCTCCCGAGATCTCGCTCCCCGAGAGACGAAGTTGCGGGACGGTTCGGCCAAGTGGTCAGGGCCAAAGCTATCCGGATGCAAGAGGTAGAATTAATTCAGACATGAGAAAGATTGTCATTTCGGCGTTGCTGCTGGCATTTGCGTTGTCGGCTGGTGCTGTGGCTGAGGACGTCCATGCGATCGCCCAAGGCGTGGATGATCACTACAACCATCTCAGTACTTTGCAGGCAGAGTTTACTGAAACTTATACAGGATCGGGGATGGAGCGGACGGAGGCCGGCACGCTTTGGCTGGCTAAGAGTGGAGTGAAAAAACTCGGCAAGATGCGGTGGGAATACCGTTCTCCCAGGGAGAAGCTCTTTGTGAGCGATGGGAGAGATGCGTGGTTTTACGTCCCCGGCGACCGGCAAGTGCGGAAGACGGAAGCGCGGAAGCTCGACGACATTCGCTCTCCACTTTCGCTGTTGCTCGGTAAAACTAAGCTGGAAAAGGAGTTACATGAATTGTCGTTGGCTCCTGATGTCGTACCTTTGACTGCGGGAGATGTTGTGCTGAGAGGCGTGCCTCAGGCGATGGCGGATCGGGTGAGTGAAATCCTGTTGGAGGTGACGCCGGAGCATCGGATCGCGCGAATTGTAATCGATCAGGTGGATGGATCGGCGACGGAGTATCGATTCAGCGATCAGAAGGAGAACGTGGCGATTGCGGGAGGGCGGTTTGAATTTAGTCCGCCGCCGGGGACGGAGACGGTGGAGAGCGAGTTGGAACCGTGAGGCGAGAGGGGTGTACTCGGGCAGGCAGCTTAGCCAGACTTCCGAGCTTCGCTCGGCTTGGAAGGACAGCCGGATGCCACTTTCCCCACAGACCTTAGCCATATAGGCCCCCGCCAAAGTTACCGGGCAACTAAGCCTTCCAAGCCTTTCAGTGGCAGGTTACTTGCGATACTCAGAAAGGGGTTACTTAGGTTGATCTGTCCTCACGATAATTAGCGGGAATGTTAGACTGAGCGAAGAGGCGATGGTTAGGAAACGTCACGCACAGAGTCCCAGAGAAGAGAATGGGTAGATGGCGGAATTTGTCGTAAAACTAGCGGACGAGCGCGGCCACTTGCATCAGCAGGTGGAACAGGGCTACTCGGTGGACGAGGTGCGAGACCGCTTTGCGTCACAGGGCTATCTGGTCTACTGGGTCAAGCCTCAGGGACTGCTCTCGACCGGCTTAAGCGGTCGAAAGCGCAAGATTAAGCAGAGTTCGTTTCTGGTATATAACCAGCAGTTTTTGACGCTGATCAAGGCTGGGCTGCCGATCCTGAACTCGCTCGACTTGCTGATCAAGCGGCAAAAAGATCCGCGTTTGAAGTTGATCCTCGAGAACGTTCGAGAGCGGGTGAAAGGCGGCGAGCTGCTTTCGGACGCGTTTGCGGCCCAAGGCATAGTTCCGAAGATTTACACCACAACGCTGATGGCGGGAGAAAAGAGCGGAAACATCGACGAGGTGCTGACCCGCTACATCAACTTTCAGCGGCTGGCGATGACGTTTCGCAAGAAGCTGTTTGTGTCGCTGATTTACCCTACGCTGCTGGTCACCGTAGTGTCGATCATGGTGATGTTCTTGTTCACCTTTGTGGTGCCAAAATTCGCGGATTTGTTCAACAGCCTCGATGCGAAGCTGCCATCGATCACGTTGTTTATGATGGCGGTGGGAGTGTATGCGCAGAAGTACTTTCCCTTTATCGCGATTGGACTAGCGCTAACAGTTTTTCTGCTCTGGCAATGGCGGAAGACGGACCGCGGCGGTGACCAGATTGATCGGTTCATCCTGAGCCTTCCATTATTGGGAGATATCCGGTTAAAGCATCAGGTGGCGACTTTTTCGCGAATGCTCTCGACCCTGCTACAGGGTGGGTTACCGCTGGTGCCATCGATGGAAACGGCGGCCACCTCGATGGGCAGCCGCGGTATTCAAAAGGGCATCATGCAGGCAAGCGGGAGGGTTCGCGAAGGGCAGGGACTGGCGGCGAGCCTGGAGCAGCAGAAGATTTTTCCAGATCTGGCAGTGGAGATGCTGGAAGTGGGCGAATCAACCGGGGCTCTGCCGGCGATGCTGAACTCGGTCGCCGAGTTCTATGAAGAAGACGTACAGACGGCGCTTGGCGCGGCAATGGCTCTGATTGAACCTTTGATTCTTATCATAATGGCAATTTTTGTGGGTGGGGTGTTGATTTCGCTGTATTTGCCGATCTTCACTCTGGGAGTCCACTAAAAGTCAGTGGCCTCCCGGGGACGGAGGCCGGAAATGATTCAAGGAATGGCCACAGCGGACAAAAAATCGCTCTTCGTGCACGGCGAGAACGCGAGTCAGATGGTGACTACGGGGAATCCCATCACCGATCTGGAGCGGGCGCAGGATGTGGCGCGGCGCTATCGCTGTGAGTTTGTGGATCTCACCGACTTCCAGTTGCACCATGAGCTGTTCAAGAAGTTTTCGCCGGAGCTGATGTTCCGCTACAAATTTGTGCCGCTCGAGGAGACGGCAGACGGCAAGCTGGCGATCGCCATCGCTGACCCCAGCCAGTTGATGATGATCGATGAGATCAGTCTCCTACTGCAGAAGCGTATCGTCACCAAGGTCGCAAC
This sequence comes from uncultured Acidobacteriaceae bacterium, assembly GCA_964407505.1. Classification (GTDB taxonomy): domain Bacteria; phylum Acidobacteriota; class Terriglobia; order Terriglobales; family Acidobacteriaceae; genus Sulfotelmatobacter. The sequence continues at coordinate 9,435 of CAYOVU010000284.1, forward strand.
GCTGAAGCAGATCGACAACATTCTCACAAAAACAGAACAATCGCAGCGCGTGCTGGAGGAAGCTAGCGAAGGCTTCCAGATCATCCGTGAAGACGAGAATACGGGCGCCGAAGAGACGTTGACGATCGACAAGCTGACGGCGGCGGGCGACACCAGCCCCATTATCCGGCTGGTCGATACCACGATTTTCACGGCGCTGCAGCGGCGGGCTTCCGACATTCATATCGAAACGCGTGACGACTCGGTGGTGATCAAGTTCCGTATCGATGGCGTGCTGACGCAGGCGATGCCGCCGATTGGCAAAGAGCATCATTCGACGGTAATCTCGCGCATCAAGGTGATGAGCGAACTCGATATTTCCGAGCGCCGCGTGCCGCAGGACGGACGCTTCCGCGTGAAATACAACGGGAGAGCCATCGACTTCCGCGTGTCGATCATGCCGTCGATTCACGGCGAAGACGCCGTGCTGCGCGTGCTCGACAAAGAGTCGATGAGCGAGAAATTCAAATCGCTCACGCTGGAAGTGGTGGGTTTCGACGAAGACGATCTGCGAAAGTTCCGCCGCTACATCAAAGAGCCTTACGGCATGGTGCTGGTGACGGGGCCAACCGGAAGCGGCAAGACTACGACGCTGTACGCCGCGGTGAACGAAATCAAGACCGACGAAGACAAGATCATCACGATTGAAGACCCGGTGGAATACCAGCTTCGTGGTATTACGCAGATTCCGGTGAATGAGAAAAAGGGGCTGACGTTTGCACGCGGCTTGCGCTCGATTTTGCGCCATGACCCGGACAAAATCATGGTTGGCGAAATTCGCGACCAGGAAACAGCTCAGATCGCCATTCAGTCGGCGCTCACCGGCCACCTGGTTTTCACCACGGTGCACGCAAATAACGTGGTCGATGTGATTGGGCGCTTTCTGAACATGGGCGTTGAGCCGTACAACTTTGTTTCGGCGCTGAACTGCATTCTGGCGCAGCGGCTGGTTCGATTGATTTGCGAGTCCTGCCGGACACAGGTGAATTATGCGCCGGAGGTGCTGGAGGCGAGCGGACTGGATCCGGCGCAGTGGTCGAAGGTGGCGCTGTACGAAGGTCCGGGATGCATCGAATGCGCGGGCACGGGCTTCCGAGGCCGAACCGCGATTCATGAATTGCTGGACTTGAGCGATCGCATCCGCGAGATGATTCTGGCCCGCAAGCCTACGTCGGAGATTCGCCGTGCGGCACGCGAAGAAGGCATGCGATTCCTACGCGAGTCGGCACTCGATAAAGTACGGCTCGGCCTGACTACCTTGAAAGAGATCAACAAGGTTACGTTCATCGAGGCCATGCGCTAACTGAGGGATGTGGCGACGCATTAAACGCTGGGCCGATTGGTCGCTGCCCCAAGTTCCCTTTCGGCTATTGCATTTCGCGGGACAGAGCGTTTGAATTATAGAAAGAGTTGACTCCTAGAATGAGTTCAAATTCCAACACGGCAAAACCTCGGCTGGCTTGCGAAATTGCGGCGGATCGCGTGCTCGTTGGGCGGTTGGCAGAGAACGGTCTCGGCTTGGAATCCTGTGCGGCACGTGAATTGGCGCCGGGCAGCGTGGTTCCAGACCTGGTTGAGGCGAACTTGCGCCAAGCCGATGCGGTAAAAGAAGCAGTGCATGAGGCTCTAGGCAGCGTTGCCGGACGAACGCACGATGTGATTGCGGTGGTGCCGGACGCTGCGGTCCGTGTCGTGCTGCTGGAATTCGATTCCCTACCCTCGGATGCCGAAGAAGCTGCGGGCGTGGTGCGGTTTCGACTGAAGAAATCTCTGCCCTTCGACGTAGAGAAAGCGCGAGTTTCCTATCATGCGCAGAAATCGAAGGAGGGTGTTCGCGTGGTGGCCGCTGTCGCGTTGGCCAGCGTCGTAGAAGATTATGAAGCGGTGATCCAGGAGGCGGGATTCAGCCCGGGAGTGGTTTTGCCCTCGATGCTGGCGGCTCTCGGTGTCGCCGAGGGGCAGCGTCCTACGCTAGTTGTGAAAGTGGACGCGCGCACTACGAGTATCGCAATCCTCAATGCCGACCAGTTACAGCTTTTCCGCACTCTAGAAAATACTCGTGGGGTTACCATCACGGGAGAGCAGTTGGCTGAGGAAGTGTACCCCTCTGTGGTTTTCTTCCAGGATACGTATCATCTAAACATCGAGAAGATATTTGTAGCAGGGCTAGCCGACACGAGCATGGCAGCCCCAGCGTTGCGTGCGCAAACTGGAGCAGAGGTTCAGGAACTGATTGGTTCTTCGCAGCTAGGTATAAGTACTGGAGGTTCGGTTCCCCGTTGGAGGATGGCGGGGGTGGTGGGGGCTTTGATTTCATAAAACCAGTTGCCGGTACCCAGTACTCAGTCACCAGCAAAAGGTAAATTTAGAAACTGGCAACTGGGTACTGGCAACTAGAAACTGATTTTTTATGCGTCTTGATATCAATCTCGCGAGCCGGCCCTATGAAGATGCGCGGCAGTTTTGGACGCGCTGGGGTACGGCTTTGGCGGCGGCAATAATCCTGACACTGGCCTTGATCGCGATCACAATCTCGGGCTGGCGGGCAGCGCGGGCTGACCACGCTCAGATCTCGGAGTTGAAAGCAGAGATTGCACAGCGGGACCAAATTCGCCAGCAGGCTGAAGACTTCTTGAATCGGCCGGAAAATCGCACCACGCGGGATGAGTCCCAATTTCTCAACGAATTGATCGAGCGCAAAGAATTCTCGTGGACCCATGTGCTCGAAGATCTCGAGAAGGTGATGCCCCCGCGGATTCATCTGGTGTCGATCCATCCCGAGTTGGATGAGGACAACCAGTTGTCATTGAAGATGGAAGTGGCGGGCGATTCCCGCGACCGGGCACTGGAGTTGGCCCGGCGCATGGAAGACTCGGGGCGGTTCACTCAAACCCATATCGTCAAGGAGCACTCGGACGTCGCTACAAACCACGGCGGAGACAGCATCGAATTCGAGATCCGTGGGCTTTACGTACCCGAGGCGATCCCAGTGCCTGCCCAGAAAACAATAACAAGCCCCAAGCGGAGTACGCCCTGATGCCGGATTTAAGGCAGACGCGAAAAAACATCACAACCGCCCTGGCGATTTTGCTGGGAGTGGACGTATTGGCAGTCGTGGTGCTGTTCTCGCCGATCGTGGGTTCGGCGTCTTCCCGGCGTGACGAGCTAAACCAATTGATCAGCGATCTGCGGACGAAGACGCGGCTGGTAGCTCCGCTGAAAAATTTGGATCAGAAGGTGGTCCTAGCCAACAAGCAGATCACGGATTTTTACAAGACCCGATTTCCGGGGCAAGACTCGGATATTGCTACGCAATTTGGCAAGTTGGCCGCGGCGAATGGAGTGACCATCGAGCAGGCAAAATATGAAGTAAAAGGTGAGGCAGCCGGCGAGCTGTATCCCGTGCTGATTGAGGCCGACCTCTCCGGTAATTACGTATCACTGGCGCGGTTTATCAATGCGCTGGAACGCGCAGACATGCTTTTCGTCATCAACAGTATCGAACTTGCAGGGGAGCAGAACGGCATCAAACTGCAAATGAAGCTTGAGACCTACTTGAAGGCGAGGACGTCGTGAAGCTGGGAAGCGATAGCCGGACGAAGACGATTGCGGTGGCCGCACTGGCCGGGGTTGCGTTGCTCGTTGTGATCTTCGAGCTGATGCACTCCTTGTCGACCGTAGCTTCGACCAACACGCCGACTGTTACGAACATGCCGGAGCTTTCGCCAAGTCCTACTCGTCCCGGACGGAAGGGCGCCGGGACGGCAGCGAAGAAAGTGCGCCCGCCCCAGAGTCTCGATCCCACGCTGAACTTGCAGCAACTCGCCATTACCGAACAGATCAAGTACGAAGGCTCGGGCCGGAATATTTTTGTTTCGCAGGCTGAGGAGATTCCCAAGCCGCTTGGTACCGGCACGGCTGACGGTAAGAAGGAAGACACGAAAATATTCCCAATCCCGCCGGTGGCGCCACCGCCTCCGATTCCGCTGAAGTTCTTCGGATTCGCAAGCCATCCCGGAGAGCCAAAGAAAATTTTTCTTTCCAAAGGCGACGATGTTTTTATTGCCGGTGAGGGCGAGATCGTTGACCGCCGATATAAGGTTTTGCGGATTTCGCCGAACTCGGTCGAAATTCAAGATGTGATCGGCAGCGGCCCTCCGCAAAGTATTCCGCTGACACAGAGCTAGAGGTTTTGTAATTTGCTCATTGGTAATTTCTCGCGATGGATTTGAATTCAAACCTTCGCCATCTGCCGTCTCGCAGTCGTGGGGAAGAGCGCGGTTACGTGCTGCTCTCGCTACTTCTGATGGTGACTTTGCTGGTCGTGGGCTTTGCTGTCCTTCTTCCCGCGTTTACGTTTGAGATGAAGCGGGACCAGGAACAGGAATTGATCCACCGCGGAGTGCAGTATTCCCGAGCCATTCGCGCCTACTACAAAAAGTTCGGGCGCTACCCCACTCGGTTGGAAGACCTCGACAACACTAACAATCTGCGTTTTCTGCGAAAACGTTACAAAGACCCAATCAATCAGAAAGACTTCAAGTTGTTGCACCTTGGCGAGCAGGGAGTGACGCTGGCCGGCGGCATTGCCGGGGGCATGATTCCGGGAGCGACACCGGCCGGCGCGATGAACGGACAGAACGGTTCAGGACTTAACGGTTCAGGTTTAGGGGGAGGATCGTCATTCGGCTTGTCGCCAGGTGGGTCGTCATTTAGCGGATCAGGGTTCAACGGCTCAGGGTCGAATGGAGTGAACAGCAACGGCGTGTTTGCGCAGTCTTCACCGGGCTCGCTCGGATCGAACTCGAATTCGCCGACGGGTCAGATGGGAACAAATGCGTCTTCGCCTTCGGATTCCTCGCAGAGTTCCGCCCAAGGAGTTTCCCAGGCTCCGGGGACAACCACTGCACCCGGAAATATGAGCTCGGGTAGTCAGCAGATCGTTGCTGCGGGGCCGATTGTAGGCGTCGAGAGCATCAGCAAGAAAGACAGCATCCGCGAGTTCAACCACAAAAAGAAATACAACGAGTGGCAGTTTGTGTATGATCCCACTCTCGACCGTGGAGGGCTGCTAAGCACGCCGAATCAGCCTCCGTTGCAGACTTCAAACATTCAGCAGGGACAGAATGGCCAGCCTGGAAGCAGCAGTGGAAGCGCTTTCGGACCGTCTTCGGGCAGCGGCTTCGGGTCCTCGTCGAGTGGCTTCGGAAATGGCATGAACGGACCTGGAACGTCACCACCCCAACCCCCGTCGAATCCGCCGTCACCGCAGTAGCCGGGCCACATGCAGCTCAGCAAAGAAGGCCTCATCATGAGATGAGGCCTTTTGTATTCCAAGAAAATCTTCGCCGAATTTCGCGGACGTCAAAACACCGAAATGCCAACCTAACGCTGGAGCTTATACGCTAAACGACGATCCGCAACCGCAGGTGCTCTTCACGTTGGGATTCTCGAACTTGAAACCGGCACCTTCGAGAGTCTCGACGTAATCGACGATGCAGCCGTTCAGATACATCACGGAAGTTGCGTCGACGTAGACTTTCAATCCGTCCATGTCGAAGGTCTTGTCCATCATTCCGGCAGCGTTTTCAAACTGCATGGAGTAGGAGAACCCAGAGCAACCGCCACCAACCACGCCGATGCGCAGACCGGCGGGCACGGGATTCTGTTGTCCCATAATTTCTTTCACCTTGGAAACCGCGCTGGGCGTGAGGCTAACCGGTGCGGGCGCCTTCTTAACTTCTGGGACGTTTGTGATTTCAGGGACAGTTGTGGTGGCCATACTTAATCTCCTTACTCTGAAGTTCTATTTATTATAGCAAGACAGCGCTGCTGATGGTAACGATTAAATCGGGATGGCAAAGACCCCATCCAAAAGTCTAGTTCGCCCTTCGCGGCGCACATAACTGTTAGATGCCAGTGTGTGTTCCTAGGCCTCAGGAAGGGTCTCGAGTCCTGTCCTGGGCAACTACAATTTTCAGCTCCGCAGGGCTTGCCAAGCGGGTCTATAATGGTTGCGTTCAGGACTCCTTTGGAGTTTAACTGCTGGCACCGTTTGCCTGCGTTGGGGAACTCAGAGGAAATGCCGAACGGCTTGCAATCTGTCGAGGTGGCCTATGACGTGGACTCCTTTGATGCTTGGGCTTGCGATCGTGTGGGGCGCTTTTACTGTCGGTCTGATCATCCTCCTTATTTATCGAAGCACGCTCACCATGCATGAGGATGAGCAGTTGTATCTCGACGACGCGAACTCTCATATGCAGCAGGAGCAAACGGAATTGCTGGTGAAGGTCAACCGCCTGACGGTTCCGGTATGGGTTTTCGGCGCCGGCTCAGGAGTTCTGTTACTGGTTCTGGCCGGCCTGTTCATTTATCAGGGATTGAACGCCGTCCAGTGAGCCGTGTGATTTTCTGAAGCCGGCCCCGCAGCGCGGTGCGCCGGCTGAAGGTTGTTGTGTCGATGGTGCCGCTTTCCCATCCCGCGGCGCTGGCCCAACTTTATAATCTGCGTTGCGATCTTGTCTGTGCGATTCTAGCGACAAACTCTTTGTCGTCTTGGCGATTTCGCAGGACTCAACTTTTACGAATCGTATCTCTGCGACCTACCGGTCTAAGCGAGATCCTACCAACATGCCCGAGCGATGAAACTTTCGTTCCATTGCCTGATCGACCACTTGCCGAACATCTGCGGTGAATAACTCGCGGGCGCGGGTCTGTCCTTCCGACATCTAGCCAGAATTCCTTTTTCCCGGCAAAGTCAGATCAATGTAAAGCAAAACAAAATCCGTTCGTTGTGGGTAAAAAACACCATGAGCCAACTCCCCCGAAGCGCCGGTCTCTGGCCGAAGTATGTTAACTGTTATGTCTTAGTTGTTGTTGTTCTGATCGCCCTCCCGATATTTTCTAGCGTAGCAGCCGCTACCGAACTTACCGTAAGCCCCACGAGCGAAAATTTTGGCACCGTGACTGTGGGCACCAGTCTGAGCGAGACCATAACTCTGACAAACGAGAGCACCTCGAACATAAAAGTTTCTAACGTGCCGATCTGGGGAACGGGCTTCAGCCTGAAGGGAATTACAACCCCTTTAATTCTGTCGGCTCATCAAGTTTTCACGTTCCAGGTGGTTTACACTCCGCCGACCGGAACTGCGAGCACGGGTGGCATGATCGTTATCAGTGACGCGGCAGATTCTCCGCAGCGGATTACATTGTCGGGTACAGGATGGGTGCCAGTCAGCGCCGTGGTTCCTGGCACATTCTTCGGGCTTGCCTTGCATCCGGAAGTTCTTAACGACAGAGTTCCATGGCCCTCGTTTCCATTCGGCGCGATACGCCTGTGGGATACGGAAACGCAGTGGTCCCTGCTAAATCCCTCTGAAGGTACCTACAATTTTGCGGAATTGGATAGCTGGTTCAACATTGCAGGACAGAACGGAAAGACCGACATCATTTATACATTCGGCATCGTGCCGCAATGGGCTTCTTCGAATAAAAACGATCAGACCTGTGTCTCTGGAAATTCTGGGCCCGGCTCCTGCGATCCGCCGTACGATTTGAACGCTGACGGAAGTGGGGCCGACCAGATTTGGCAGGATTTTGTGACGGCGATCGTTGCCCATGCAGCCGGAAGAATC
>CAYOVU010000285.1:0-4970 GCA_964407505.1 uncultured Acidobacteriaceae bacterium
CTTCCGGATTCACGTAAATCAGGCCCATCTGCACCGCGCCGAGAGGATTGTCGAGCTGACGATCGCCTTTATAGCGCTTATCTCCCAGCCACTCCGTCTCCGGACCCCAATCGACATACTCTTCCGGCTCCCAGACATCCGCGCGACCGCCGGCGAAACCGAACGTCTTGAATCCCATCGACTCGAGAGCCACATTGCCCGCGAGAATCATCAGGTCGGCCCAAGAGATTTTCCGCCCATATTTCTGTTTGATGGGCCAGAGCAACCGCCGCGCCTTGTCGAGGTTCACGTTGTCCGGCCAGCTATTGAGGGGCGCAAAACGTTGTTGCCCGGCACCAGCCCCACCGCGGCCATCAGCGATGCGGTAGGTGCCTGCGCTATGCCACGCCATACGAATAAAAAGTCCACCGTAGTGGCCAAAGTCAGCCGGCCACCAGTCCTGCGACGAAGTCATTAAGGCGTGAAGGTCCTTGACCATGGCATTCAGGTCGAGGCTCTTGAATTCCTTCGCGTAATCGAACTCCTTATCCATGGGATCGGACAGAGGGGAGTTCTGGTGAAGCACCTTCAGGTTGAGTTGATTCGGCCACCAGTCCGCATTCGTGGGCGCCCAGGTTGGAGCCTGTCTGCGAGCGCCGCCCACTACCGGGCATTTAGATTCGGGTGATACCTCTGGCTCCGTATTTCCGGGGCCAGGCACGCCAGCGAGTACCTGCTTATCTTCAGACATAATTCCTCTTTCCTCTTTCGCTTATGAAGTTTGTCTTTGCGTTTTGGCACTGCAGCGCCGGCAGACTCCGAATACTTCCACTAGCGGATGCGTTAAATCGAAGCCGCCCGGCGCCTGCCGAGCCAGCCGTTTGAAGTCAACGAAGTCACCCTCAATATCCTGCACCGTCTTGCAACGCGTGCAGACCAGGTGATGATGTGGTTCAAGATTGCCTTCCACCAGCAACGTGGAAGCGTGGGGACTCACTTCCCGCAGCAGTCCGTGTTCTACGAACAGCCCCAGGTTCTTGTAAACCGTAGCCAATGAGATGGACGGAGTTCGCCGCCGCACTTCGGCGTAAACCTGCTCCGGCGAATAATGCCCCGGCGCAGCCACAACGGCCTCATAGATGACCTGGCGCTGGTGCGTAGCGGCCAAGCCACACTTCCAGGCTAGTTCTCGAAATTCTTCGTGAGCTGTGGGCACAGGGGAGATACTCTCTTAGATGAGAATTATTATAATCCAAGAATTACTCATAAAGAAAAAAATTCTGCGGTGAGCTTCAGCTGTTTACACAGCCGGGCCATTCTGAGCGTAGTGCGCCACACTGTTTTGAATTTGTAACAAAATCCGGGTGACATTCCAGGAGGCCGGACAGGCTTTTCTTTGGCAATTGCTGGAAATTGCGCCATGCTTGTTCCGAGTTCGTAAGGAATACATCTACAATGTTTGACTGGCCTTTTTTCCGGGCACTATTCTCCTGCTGTTCCATTTCCGAATGCTGCCCGAGACGTGCCGAATGAAACCTGATGCGTTGGATGTGGGCTCGGACAAATCCGTAGGATCTTATGTATCTCGAACAACATCCCGTATCTCCCGCTGCCTCGGATTTCCAGGAAGAGAAAGAAGAATTGGAGTGGTTGCTCCACTACCCGGAAATCAGTCGATCGGCAAGCTTCGTTCGCTTCCTCTCTTTTGTCTGCAATAAGTATTTCGAAGGTGCGGCGAACGATATCAGGGAGTACTCGATTGCGATCGAGGCCTTGGGTCGCAAGGAATCCAACTTCGACTCCCATGTGGATCCCATCGTGCGCGTGACCGCACGCGCGCTCCGCAAAAGGCTTTGCGAAATCTACGAACGTGACGGGAAAAGCCGTTCCCTGCATGTCGTTCTTCCGCTGGGACACTACGTTCCGCAGTTTGTGCGACAGCCGGATCCGCGCGCTGAAACTGATCTTCCGGTCCCAGACCCGCGCGCGGAAGAGATGCGAACTTCTCTGGCAGCCGGACTCACAAGGGCGAATGACCGCACTATTTGGAGAGCGGCTTCGATTCTGCTTGCCATGTCCGGAGTATTCTTAGCGGGATTATTTCTAGGACAATCCACTGGTGAATCATCGCAATAGCGGTGTTGATCGGGACCGGCGATTGCGTTCTGCCGACTCTAGCGTTTACCTGCTGCCCGAACTGTCTCACCATCCGTCGCTGGCTTGGAGGCATGCTGTTCCGGCTGCGCAGGTGCTGGAGCGAGCAGCGGATCAATCACGGACTTGAACACCTCAAACGGCTGGGCTCCGACGAGCGGCTTCTTTACGCTTACGATGTTGCCGTTGGGCCCGATGGTTCCGATCAGGAAGGTCGGCGTGCCTTCGATGTTCATTCTTGCCGCTTCTTCGGAGCTGCGTTTAATCAAGTCGGCATAGCGAGCGCTCGCAACGCAATCGTCCAGCTTCGCCGTGTCGAGACCCAGCGTCCGGGCGCGTTCATCGATGTCGCTCTGAGTTAGCATCGACTTTCTGCCGCCTGGGCCAATGAGTCCCGGCTTGTCGGTAAAGAGGCTGTCATGCATCTCCCAAAATTTTCCTTGTTCTCCGGCGCAATGCTCAGCCCGAGCCGCGGGTAGTGCGTGTTCGTGGAAGGTTAGAGGCATATCCCGGTAGTAGAATCGAGCCTTGCCCGTTTTGATGTAGTCGTCAAAAATGCGGGGATAAATATCCTGCTTGAAGTGCCGACAGAAAGGGCACTCGATATCTCCATATTCGATAATCGCAACGGTCGCCGTCGCCTCGCCCCGGAAAAGTTCGCCGTCGACGCCCATGGTGTCAGGCACTTTGATTACCGGCTGGGGATTATCGCCTCGCTTCGAGTTCAAGAGTTTTTTCAATTCGTCTAAGCGGTCGAGGATCAGTTGTTGCTGCGCCTTCAACTGCTGCACATCGTTTTTCAGGGCAACGAAGTCTTCACTTTGCTGCGGTGATTGCTGCGCGGTTGCGACCGCCGCGGATAGAAAAGCGACCGCCGCGCTAGCCAGCAAAGAGCGAAGCCTAGGTTTGGCGAAACGTTTGAAACCCTGAATTCGGATATGCATAAATGTCCCCAACCTCCCGCCGCCAAACGTCGACTATGGCGATCCGCAAGACGGGCCGGAACAGTGTGTCCCGGACCCGTCCAGCAAAACAAGAAGTCCTAGTTGAGGGTGAGCGCCCACTGCTCGTTGTTTCCTCCATTGCAGGTATAGACCTGCACAATGGTTCCGGAGGCGGTTCCGTCACCTCGAACATCGAGGCAGTTCGCGGTATTGTTGGCGGGATGGAACACGTAGAAGTTGCCGGAGGGAACCGCTTCCCACGCTTGGGCAGACGATCCGTTGCAGGGATCGAGGACCACCGCCGATGTGCTGCCGGTTCCTGAAGCCGTAAGGCAATACGGGCCGAGCGTCGCCATATTGTAGTAGCCGCTGGGCGAGACTCCGGTGTTGTTGAAGGTCCAATTCTGCGCCGCGGTGCCGTTGGCGGTATAGACCCAGATGGTGTTGCCAGCTTCGGTCTGTGCGCCATCGTCATCAAGGCGCAAGCCAGTGGCGTTCTGCGGAGTCATGGTATAGGCGTCGCCGTTGACGATGCTGGGCGGCCCGGAACCGCCGCCGCCGTTCGGGCAAAAGGTTATGGTGTAGTTGGCGCCCGTTGCACAGGTGTGCAGGCCGTTGTTGTCGTCATAAGCATAGGCATACTCAGCCGGGCAGTAATTGTGAATGTTGGTGACATACGCCTCCTGAGCCGAAGGCCAATTCCCCACGATGCACGTCGAACTGCTGCCATAGGCTCCGGTGCAGCAAAACTGCGCGGTGCCGTATTCCGTGCAGGGGCTCAGGCAATCCTCATTGCTATCGGCCAGCTCCCCGCTGGGGCAATTGGTCAAAGGTTGCGCGGTGCATGTGTTTGGTGAAACGCAACTCGAGTTCGAGACCTCGACGCCGATGGGATTGTCGAAGCCGTCCACGTAGCTTACGTCGTAATAGTCGGTACCCGAAGCGTCCAGGTTGAATTCGGCCAGCGACGTGCCAGCAACGCCCGTGGTACCGGCGCATTGCAATCCCGTGCCGCCGCAAGAACCGGTGGTACAAACGGCCGGACTGGCTGAGTTGCAACCGCGTCGACCCCAGATGCGCCCATTCCAGCCATTGGCGAGAGTAAAGCTGACGGACGTACCAGGAGCCATCGACCAGCCGCCGTTGGAGTACGTAGCCGGATAAATGCCTGGGTAGACTGTGTAACTGCAGTTATTAGTAACGGTCACGTTTGCGGCAAAACTGCTTTGGGAGGGCAGCAGTGCCAGGATTGCGAACATCGCTAAGGCCATCGGGGGCAGTAAGCTACGACGTGGTAGCCAAATTTTCGGGTTCATGGTTGATGTTGCTCCTGGACAACATGAATCGCATTCGACTACATCTCCGGGGCTGGGGTCTACGTAAGCAGACGATAAATTTACGGTGGTAGGAAATGATCCGCTCAATCGATAACATGTAAATCTCCGATGAACAACTGAAGAATCCGACTTAGGATGGTTGGCAGTCTGCAGCAAGGTAGGGCGGTAGACTTCAAACGTAGTCCTTTTTACGCGCACTCCTCCGACACTTCAACCCCATCCATCCGCGGAACTGCCTCAACCGCCTTCACTTGCGCCGCTTGCTCTCCACGCCGGATCAGCACAATCGCGCCTAGAATTGCCAGTGACGCCAGCACCACGCGCAGCGACAACGGCTCGTGCGCCAGAAGCCATCCCAGAATCACGGCAACTACCGGATTGGCATACGTATGCGTCGCCACCAGCGCCGGCGGCACGCGCTGCAACAACCATGTGTAAGAAGTGAACGCGACAACCGACCCGAACGTGATCAGATATCCCAGACCAAATACCGACCGCAACGTGATGCTCGACCAGTGCGTCTGCTGGAACTCACCGGTAACTCCGGCCGCGATCA
>CAYOVU010000286.1:0-7059 GCA_964407505.1 uncultured Acidobacteriaceae bacterium
AGAATAAAACCCTAGGAAAACCAGGAACTAAAACCCAAAACATTTAGGAGACCCTTAAAGCTATTTTGTAAAATGCCGAAAAACTTGCGATTCGTATCAGGGGTGGCTTCGGCCGTGCCGATCAAAGCCAATCACAAATGCAGGCTTCAGCCCCTGATGAGAAACTCAAGAACTAGGAAAACCCAAAAAATGCAAGCTCTTTTATTTCCCAAATCAAACCCTTCATCCCCGCACCGCCGCAAACGCTTCCTTCGCCGCCGCGATACTCTGCTCGATATCCTGCTCACTGTGCGTCGCTCCCACAAACGCAGCTTCAAACTGCGATGGCGGCAGATAAACTCCACTATCCAGCATGCTTCGAAAGAATTTTCCGAACGCCTCAGTATTCGACTTCGATGCAGAATCCCAATCGGTCACCGGCCCAGAAGTGAAGAACCAGGTGAACATCGATCCCACGCGGTTGTAACACAGTGGCACGCCCACATCCTTCGCCACTCCGGTAATTCCCTCGACCAGTTGCAGGCTCAACTTCTCAAGCCGCGGATAAATCTCCTGCTTATGATCCCTCAGATGCTTAAGCATCGCGCATCCCGCCGCCATCGCCAACGGATTTCCCGATAGCGTTCCCGCCTGGTACATCGGACCGAGTGGAGCCACCAGATCCATAATCTCGCTCGACCCGCCGTAAGCCCCAACCGGCAAGCCTCCACCAATGATCTTGCCCATGGTCGTCAAATCCGGCCGGATGCCGTAAAGTTCCTGCGCTCCACCAAACGCCACGCGGAATCCCGTCATCACTTCGTCAAAAATCAGCACGGCTTTTTCGCGTTCGGTAATCATGCGCAGCGCCACCAGATAGTCATCCGCTGCCGGCACGCATCCCATATTCCCCACCACCGGCTCCACAATCACGCAGGCAATCTGATGTTTGAATTTCTGAAATGCGTATTCCACAGCCTTGATGTCATTAAAAGGCAGCGCCACCGTGAACTGAATAAACTCATCGGGAACTCCCGCCGATCCTGGAATTCCCAGCGTCGCAATTCCAGATCCCGCCTTCACCAGCAGCGAATCGGAATGCCCGTGATAGCACCCCTCAAATTTTACGATGTACTTGCGCTTGGTATAAGCACGCGACAAGCGGATCGCCGACATGGTCGCTTCGGTTCCCGAGTTCACGAACCGGACTTTCTGCATCGGCGGAAACGCCGCCAGCACCAGCTCCGCCAGATCGGCCTCGGCTGGAGTCGAAGCTCCAAAGCTGGTTCCGTTGCACGCCGCACCCACGATGGCATCAAGCACATCCGCCGCGGCATGTCCTAAAATCAGCGGTCCCCACGATCCCACGTAGTCGATGAATTCATTCTCGTCCGCATCCCAGATGTGCGACCCCTTCCCCCGCACGATAAATGGCGGTTCACCTCCAACCGATCCAAACGCTCGTACCGGAGAGTTCACTCCGCCCGGAATCATTGATTCGGCACGTTTGCGCAGACGGCGGGATTCTTCAACTTTGCGGGACGTTGTGGACGGCATCGAGTCCTCCCGGACGGATGTCAACAGAGACTGCGCGACTACTATATCAGCGCCCTCTCCTGCAACTTAAAGACAAATTAACCAGATATTCATTCTTCTGCCATCATTTTGCAACATCGCTCCGGTAACTTAGAGTCATCACGTTGCCCTTCTAACCGGGAGGGTTCCAGGGACAGCTTCGGGGGCTCCGGGCTGTCCTTTTTGCTTTTGCGAGCAACAGACATGCCCCCTTTGCGATTTCCACCAGCCATTCCTCGCGGTCTGTTAACTTCAAGCAACACCCGTCGACACTTCGTGCAGCCCGGCTTGTAACATTCCTTTAACTAATCCTGCGTAGGTCGTGAAGTTTGCGCAACAACCTTGACGCCTCTATCCGGTTATCACAGGAATTTAATGAGCAACGTGATTAACTATGGTTAACTAACGGTGGTACACTGGTTGTTACCCGAATTGCCATCGCAACTGAGCGCGGGAAGCCTTGAGTTCAATCCTCACCGGTTGCAAATTACGAAATTGAGATTTCTTCTGAATATCGCGCTCCGCACCACCTCTGCCACTTTTCGGCCCACGGGAACGAACTTCTCTTCCTGCGTCATATTCATCGTTATAAGCGTCGTTCCATCGCTGGCCCAACAGGCTCCGATGCAACCGAGCACACCTTCCATTGCGAAGTTTGATGCCGCTCCCCAAGCCAATCCTCCGGCTGACGTGACCACGCCCGATCCCCCATCGGACGAAACTACTCAGGCCATGTTTCCGCATCTCAAAGACACTCGCTTTTGGCTCTCCGGGCAGGCCAATTTCATTTTCCAGACTCATCCTCCATTTCCCGCCGATTACACCGGCGCGCACAGCCTAGGCCCTAATTACGAAAAGGCCACGTCGCGAGTTGTGACGTTCTACACTGGTGTGCGCCTCAACAATTCCACCGAAATCCTGGTTGACATCGAAGAGGCCGGCGGCGCCGCGCTCAGCACCGGCTTGGGGCTCGCGGGCGATACCGATCTCGATATCGTGCGCAATCCACTTCTCAGCAAAGCCCCTTATCTGGGCCGCGCCATGATTCACAAAGTGTTCGCGCTGAGCAAGGATAAGATAGAAAACCAACGCAACCCCTTTTCACTCTTTGAAGAGCTGCCGCGCCGTCGCCTGGAAATCCGTTTCGGCAAGTTCAGCATGCCAGATTTCTTTGACATCAATTCCGTGGGCTCTGACACCCACTTTCAATTCACCAATTGGACCATCGACAACAACGGCGCCTGGGACTATGCCGCCGACACGCGCGGCTACACCGTCGGCGCCACCGCGGATTACGAAGACCGCAACTGGGGTTTCCGCTTCGCCGAGGCGCTAATGCCGAAGGTAGCAAATGGAATTGATCTGGTATGGAGGCCCTGGCAAGCCCACGCGGAAAACTTCGAATACGAACTTCGTCACGGTGTGCTCCCCAAAAAATCCGGCGCCGTCCGTCTGTTGGCTTACACCAACGCCGCCAACATGGGCATCTATCGCGACGCCATTGCCAACTTCGAAGCGGGCCTCACGCCCGTTCCAGAAATTGCAAACCATCCCTGGCACATCACTCGCAAATACGGATTCGGCCTCAACCTCGAGCAGAATCTCACGCGTTACGTAACCGCATTTGCCCGCGTCGGTTGGGATAACGGCAAAACTGAATCCTTCGCCTACACAGAAGTCGATCAGACTGTTGCGGCCGGGGTAGGTGCAAACGGCGCGTGGTGGCGCCGCAAGCAGGATCGCGCCGGATTCGCTTTCGTCTCGAACGCCATCAAGAGAGACCATCAGACCTACCTCGCCGATGGCGGTCTTGGCTTTCTCCTCGGCGATGGCAACCTGAACTACGGCCGCGAAAATATTCTGGAGACTTATTACACTGTCCACGCATGGCGCGGCATCTATGTCGGCCCCGGCCTGCAACACATCAACAATCCCGGCTACAACCGCGATCGCGGTCCCGTCCTCGTGCCCGCGTTCCGCGCCCACATTGAGTTCTGAGGCTCTAGAGATGTTGATCCAATGTGGGGACAGCCACCCTCGGCTGTCCGTCGAGCGAAGCTCGATAGCCTTTTCTCCCAGCCTGCAATCTGCCGGGAATTACTACTCCACGTTCACGCCCTTCCAGAACGCCACATATCCCTTGATCTTTTTCGCCGCGGCCTTCGGTTCTGGATAAAACCAGGCAGCTCCCGCGTTCCGTTTGCCCTTAACCTCAACATCGTAATAGCTTGCTGTGCCTTTCCACGGACACTCCGTATGCGCATCGCTCGCCTTGAAAAACTCCTTATGAATCGCATCAGGGGGGAAATACTGATTGTCTTCTATCTCTATCGTCTTGTCGCTTTCGGCCAGTACCGCGCCTTCCCACATTGCTTTTGCCATAATGCCCATATAGATTCCTAACACCTTCAACAGTTTCAGAAACTTGGGAACGTAGGAATACTCTTCAGATCCGTTGGAATTATTTCGTGTGGGATAGCGGCGTTGCCTCTGAAAATAAAATCAAGACTAGGAAAACCAAGAACTAGGAAAATTAAAAATTAGAAATACCAAGACTAGGGAAACGAAGACCGAAAGCAAAAATCGATGTCATTCCGAACCGGGCGGTACGCCCGGTGAGGAACCTGCTTTCTCATCACCCCATCACAGCTGCGTGAGAAGAGAATCAAGACTAGAAAAACCAGAACTAGAAAAATTAAAACCTAGAAAATACCAAAACTAAGAAACGAAGGCCGAAAGCAAATCGATGTCATTCCGAATCGGGCGGTACGCCCGGTGAGGAACCTGCTTTTTCCATCCCCCATCCCAACCACCGCCTTAGCAGCAGAAAAATCGAGACTAGGAAAACTAGGAAAACCAAGGCTGAGGACAAAAATCGATGCCATTCCGAACCGGACAGCACACTAAAACTCGGCTGTCCATCGAGGGAAGCTCTATCGCTTTTTCCACCAAAATCGGGCAAACTGAAACACTAACCAAAATGCAAGAGACTTTGACAAAATTCCGTTTTAACGGACACTCCATGGTCGGCGCACTGGAGCGCGTCCTCGTCTGCTCTCCCCGCACCGCAGGCTGGAACCAACCGGAGCGCGCCGCACGCTGGCAAGAGCTAGGCTTCCATCGCGCTCCAGATTTCGCGACCTCCCAATCCCAACACGAAGCTCTCCGTCGCGAATTGCAAACCGTCGGCGCTGAGATTATCGAGCTGCCCTCGACTCCAGATATCTCCCTCGATGCCGTCTACACCCACGACGCATCCCTCCCCAGCGATTATGGCTTGATCGTGATGCGTCCAAGCAAGCCGAACCGCGTAGCCGAAGGCCCCATCCACTCCTCCTTTTGTCGGACACACGACATCCCTACGCTGGGTACGATCACGCCTCCCGGCACCACCGAGGCAGGAGACATTCTCTGGCTCGATTCCAAAACGCTACTTATCGGCCACGGCTACCGCACCAATGCCGCCGGCATTCAACAAATGCGCGATCTACTCGCCCCTCGTGGGATAGAGGTTCTGTCCGCGCCTCTGCCCTACGGCCCTGGCCCCAGCGCATGCCTGCATCTGATGTCCCTGATCAGCCTGCTCGACGATCACACCGCGCTCGTTGATCTCCCCAGGCTCGCCGTTGAAACCGTCGAACTTCTGAAATCCCGCGGATTCAAATTCATCGAGATCGACTACTCCGAGCGCGACAGTCTCGCCTGTAACGTCCTCGCCCTTGGCAACAATCGCCTGCTTGCCATCGAAGAAAATCGCAAAACGAACGCCCGTCTGCGCGAAAACGGATTCGACGTTCGCACCTTTCCCGGCAGCGAACTCTGCATTAACGGCAGCGGCGGGCCAACGTGTTTGACGCGACCTCTGCTGAGGGCCTAACCAGCAATTCGAAATTCATGTGGAGCAACTCGGACTATGTAGAGACAGCCGCCTCGGCTGTCCCGGCAGAGCGAAGCTCGCCGGCCTCATTCGCAGGACCCCGACTCAGCCGCAGTTCTCCGCGCTCTCCTGCTAGAATTAAAGAGCATGCTTCTTCCCTTCGTCCGCGAACTCTTCGTGGACGTAGAAAAGCTTCCCGCCTTCGCGCGTGTAGCCTCCCACCTCAAGGAGGGCACGGGGCGTACTCGTGTCTCCGGCCTCACTCCCACGGCAAAAGCCTTGCTGCTCGTGCTGTTTCAGCGCGCCGCCGCCCGCCCGCTCATTTTCATTGTCAACGACAACCGGGCCGTCGAAGACTTCCTCCCCGTCCTTCGCGGATTCTGCGAACTCACCACCGCCTGCGATCCTGACTCAATCGTCTCCCTCCCCGCGCGCGACGTGCTTCCCTACCAGAATCTCTCGCCTCATCCCGAACTCCAGGAAGAGCGCGCCACCGCTTTATGGAAGATTGCCACCGGCGCAGCTTCCATCGTGATTTCCCCGGTAGCCGCCACGGCCATCCGCCTCCACTCGCGCGACTACTACGAAAATCTCGCCCGCACCATCCGTCGTGGCGAATCTTTTGATCTCGAATCTCTCCTCTCCCACCTCAACACTGTCGGTTACACATCAACGGATGTCGTCGAAATGCCGGGTCAATACGCCGTTCGCGGCGGCATCCTGGACGTCTACTCCCCCGAGGCCGATCGCCCTCTGCGTGTCGAATTCTTTGGCGACGAGGCCGATTCCATTCGCAAATTCGATCCCGCTTCGCAGCGTTCTTCGAATCCCGTCGACGAAGCCTTGCTCCTCCCACTCACCGAAACTCCCGTCAGCGAGCATCTGCTCGGCGCAATTCACACCCGCCTCAGCGGAAAACGCATCACTGGCAACGAAGAGATCGTCGAAGCCGCCGTCCGCGCCGGTGGACTCAACGTCTTCCCCGGCTGGGAGTTCTACTCCCCCGTCGCCGGAGCCAACAGCACCATCTTCGATTTAATTCCTCGCGCCGCCGTTCTCCTCGACGAACCCGATCAACTCAAACAAGAGTTCGACCGCTTCTGGACCCGCGTCGCCGAGGCCCACGAGCGCAGCGGCGTAGGCAATCTGGTTCGTCCCGAAGATCTCTATATTCCGCCAGACGATTGGTGGCAGAAAACCACCGCACTCCCCGGCGCGGATATTGAACATCTCGGCATTACCCGAAGTCTCGCCCTGAATGAAAACGATCCTTCCGAAATTTCCTTCCTTACCCAGCCCTCGCCCCGCTTCCATGGCGCAGTCCCAGCCATGCTCGCCGAAGCGCAGAAGCTCAACACCGAAGGCAAACGCGTCCTCTTCGCCGTTCCCAACATTGGCGAGGTCGAACGTCTGGCTGACGTTTTCACCGAATACAACGTCTCATTCAAGCTCGGTAGCCGCACCCGCGGCGGCGAAAGCTATGCCGACGAAACCAGCTACTTCGCCGGAGAAATCCTCACCACCACTCTCGCCACGGCCTACATCCCTGAAGGCGTCCTCCTGCCCGAGTCCAATCTCGCCATCTTCGGCTCTCGCGATCTCTTTGATGAGTCCGAGTCCGTCGCCTC
>CAYOVU010000287.1:0-7371 GCA_964407505.1 uncultured Acidobacteriaceae bacterium
TAAATTATAGAGTAAAGAATTGAGCAATAGTCGAGGAAAGTATCCAAGGCGCGCCCGAAAAGCGCGCCTTTCGTATTTTCGGGCGGTGATAATTGAGAACGAAGCGGAAGGCGAATGCCAAAGCAACGCATGGGAAAGAAAGCAAGAAAATGGGGAGTGGTAAAAGCACAGGAAAGGGCAAGATAAAGGGCAGGGACAAGGGTCCAGCAGAAGAATCCGTGGAAAAGAGTAAGGCGATATCGAAAGAGCTTGTGGACAAAGCTCGGGTGCGTAAGGACATTTCCAACATGGTGGGCAACTCGGCGACAGAGCTCGTTGCTGGAATGATAAACGCCGCGGCGGCCGGTGAACTTGCACCAGCGAAGTATTTGTTTGAGATGGCAGGCTTGTATCCGGCGACTGAGGAGACGGAGGCTGCGAATCCCCAGGAGGATTCGCTGGCGCACATACTCTTGAAGAGAATGGGGCTGCCGACCGAACCGGTGATTAAAGACGAAAATTCTCAACCATCGTTACTGGCAGGGGAGTCCAAGGTGGCGGCCATCGGCACAGCGACCGTGAGAAGCCGGGAGGATACCGTAGAATGAAGCGGAGTTGTGGGACGGAATCGGACCGATCATCTGGGCTGTCGGTTTTCATAATTGCGAGACCTTTCCGCAAAATTAAGGCGAATAGAAATGTTCGCCTCACAGGACGCAGGGTGGGGATCGATATCACGTGGCTAACCGACCGGATTGCGGTCGGGGGCGGAATCTGGAACGCAGACAACATGGCGGCGGTGTCGCGTGCGGGAATCACACACATCATCGACATGCAGATCGAGTTCGATGACACCGCGCTGGCGAAGCCGCACGAGATTGAGGTTTGCTGGAATCCGGTAGACGATGACTTCGAGGCGAAGCCACCGGAGGTGTTTGCGCGGGGAGTGCAATTTGCGCTGGCCGCGTTGGAAGAACCGGAGTCGAAACTGTTTGTGCACTGTGCGGCGGGAGTTCACCGAGCGCCGATGATGGCGCTGGCGCTGTTGGGGGTGCTGGGGTGGTCCCTGGAAGATGGGATGGACTTGATTGAAGGGCGACGGCCAGCGGCCGACTTCGCCGAGGTTTACGTGCGGAGTGTGGAGAATTTTTTGAACGGACGAAGTTGAGGTCCGGCGACACGAGAGATCGTCTTTAGAAATTTGAGGAGGAATTATGTTCGAGGCCAGCCGCCCGTGTGGGCGGATTTTTTGTTTGGTGGCAGCGGTGGGGATCGCTGCCTTTGGCGTGCGGCTGTGTGTTGGGGAAGGATATCCAGCTGCGAGGCCGGCGGCACGAGCGGCCTTGCCAAGTCCGCAGAGTGGTCCGACGCTGACGGACGTGGTTGACACGGTTTATACGGCGGATGGAACGCCCGCACAAGGAGTGTTGGTAATCACCTGGCCTGCCTTTGTGACGGCGAGCGGGACGGCAGTGGCGGCGGGAGTCCTGAACGTGACGCTGGGAACAAACGGCGCTTTGAATGTGGAACTCGCGGCGAATGCGGGAGCGAATCCTCCGGGCGTGTATTACACGGTGGTGTATCAGTTGGGGCCGGGCGAGGTGAGAACGGAGTATTGGTTGGTGCCGACAAGTTCACCGGCTACTTTGGCGCAGGTACGGACTACGCCGGGATCGGGAACGGCGCCCCCGGCGGCATCGGTGCAGTACGTCAACTCGGCGCTGGCAGGAAAGGCGAACGATAATGCTGTAGTCCACCTGGCAGGAACGGAGACGGTAACAGGGACAAAGATCTTCTCGGTGCCACCGAATGTGCCAACGCCAGTGGGTACAGGCGATGTAACGAATAAAGCATATGTGGATGCGTCAATAGCGACAGTGGGAGCAGAAAATTTCTTACCGACGGCGGGGGGAGCGATGACCGGACCATTGACCCTGAGTGCGAATCCAACTGCTCCATTGCAGGCGGCTCCGAAGCAGTACGTGGATACGACGGCGGCGGCAAAGGCTGACCTGGTGACCGGGCTGGTGCCGACACACGAGTTGGGGAGCGGAACGGCTACGGCGTTGAATTGCCTGTTGGGGAATGGGACGTGGGGGTCTTGCGCATCGAGCGCGAACGCAACGGAGATTCAAAGTGTGCCGGTGGGAACGGGCGCGCCTACGGATGGACAGGTGCTGACCTATTCGGCGACGTCCGGGCAATATGCTCCGGCGACGCCGAGCAACGGCATTGGCGGGGTGTCACTGAGTCCGAGTGTGAGCCAGAACATTGTGCAGCCGGTGAACACGGAGACGAGCACGAACAATTTCAACGCAATCCGATATGTAACTGCGTCTGACAACTGGAGCCAAAGTGGATTCAGTATCTCGGGAAGTCCGGCGACGGTGACGTTAACTCCATGTCCTATGGGGATTGATACGAGCGGCTCCGGAATGTATTTCGTGTACGTCGCTCAGGGAACGACGACGGAGAATGAGCAGGTAACGGGCGGCACGTGTACCAGTGGAGCCGCGTCGGGAACGATCACCTTCAATCCGGCGAATTCGTACAGTAGCGCCACAATCAGCAGCGCGAGTTCAGGAATTCAGGAGGCAATCAACGACGGGTGCGGGTTGTCCTCGACGGCAGCGAACTGCCGTATCGTGTTGCCGCCAACGGGGACGAGTGCGAATGCGCTGAAGGTTTATGGCACGGTATTTGAACACTGTTCTCGCTGCGTCGTCGAAGGCAACGGAACATTGCTTTACACGTACACACGAGACCGGGCGTGGATGTTGGGGTTCCCCACTCTCAGCTATGTGAACGTAGCATTGAAGGGAGTTACGTTCTCGGCGGCGATTCAGGTGGATGGCTGCCTGATTACGAATACAGGGGAAGCCGGAGGCACGGCGACGATAACCGTGGCTTCAGGATGTGGGAACCTTCGAACAGGCGATCTGGCGAACATCAATTTCACGGATTCGCCGAGCTTCTGGGGAAGCCACGGTCCTGTAACAGTTTCGGGAACCACCGTAACCTACAGTCATAGCGGGACCATCGCTTCGGAAGCGTCTCCGGGCACGATTGCGATTCAGAATGCCGCGGTCGAGGACAATGCCACTAACCTGGGACTTATGGAGGGGATTGACGTTAATCTGGCGGCCGGAGGACGTTACAACCAGTTTTTCGTGGTGAACAACGATCAGTCTGCGACAATTCGCAACTTCAATGAGAATAGTGCACCGGTAGAGTGCACGGCGAACCACTGCGGATCGTATGTATATTCGGGCGGATCGACTGCGGCAGCTCCAGTCATCTGGATCGATAAGGCGAACATCAGTCCACAGTGTGGAGGCAACGGAGTCACAGTGTATGCGAATAACAGCGTGCACATCACGGATAGCGTGATTGAGGGCTTCGGGATGTGGGGCGTGAACACGCAAACCATTCTGGGGAGCTTCGGTGGAACGCAACTGGACAACATGTACTGGGAAGAGGGCGGCGGGCCATGTACGCATCCGTACAATCCCGGCGGTGGAACGGTGTTCAGCGCTGCAGGAATTATTTTTCAGGGTGGGCAGCAACTTTCAATCACTGGTGGAGAAGGTCCAGCTGGCGCCCATGTGCCGCAATTTTCGAATACGGGATCGACGCAGTATAACTACTACGTCGTAGTCAACGACACGACACAAGGATGGCACAGCTTTCCGCTGTTCGCGGGATTCGCTCTGACGAACGGGACGGGAAGCATCACGGTGCAGTACCCGCACGTTCCTGGCTCTGCGCCAGGCGACACCGTGACGTATGACATTTTGCGGATGCAGCCATCGGCGAACCTCTCTGTGAACGCGCCAAGCTTTCCCGTGACCGGTGCTTGTGCCGGAGGAAGCACGACGGCGTGCGGAAGTATCGTTACTGGGCAGGCGCAATGCTCTGGGTTGGTCTGCACCTTTACCGACACGGCTTCTGCGAACACTTCGAGCTATACCATTAACGGGACTTCCTGGGATCCAGTTTTACCTTTCTGGCCTGCAGAAATAGTGATTCCCGGCAATGGTGGACAGGGCTTCAGTACAGCTCCTGTTATCTCCGAAACAGAACCCTCCAACATGGTTTCAGTGATTGGGAATGCTTATCCCCAGATTTTTATCCGGCAATGCCAAGGGAATCCAAATATTGGTGGAAACTTCTTTGGAGGTGTCTGGGAACAGTGTCTTGCAGGCAAACCGGGAGGAAATATTGGCGCACTCTTGCTGCAAACGGGCACCGCCAGCGGGGGCGGCAACTTAAAAGGCATTTTGAATTTTGAGGGCGGAAGTCTGACCAATATCTATCCGCAGCACTTCCTCACGCTGATCGATTCCAATCCCTATAAAACTTTAGCGACTATCGGCTTTCGACCACCGAACGACGCGAACGATACGTTTATCGGAACGGACAATCAGTCCGCAGGGTCAATTCCGTCGAATTCTCAACTTGCTTTGGGCGCGCCTATTGCGATCTCGAACTACATCGGTAACGCGGGAGATAACAGCAGCTACTTGGAACGACTGACAGCGGCGGCGAAGACATTCAACGTGCCGGTGAAGATTAATGGAAATCTGACGGTAACAGGAACGTGTGCGGGGTGCGGATCAGGAGTGGTGAACACCGGAACGGCGACGCAGGTGGCGCTGTATGCGACCAATGGAACGGCGGTGAGCGGTGACAGCGGACTGACGGACAATGGATCGACGCTGAACTATACGGGAAGCGGCGGGATTTCGACTACGACCGGAATGTTCAGCGGAAATGTGACAGTGAATGGGCAATTGCTAGTGGCAGGACCGTGGTCGGTGAGTTCTCCGATTCCGGGGAGCGCGATGGCGGCGGCGGGAGCGGGAACTTCGGCGCTAGGGATTTCGAACGA
Source organism: uncultured Acidobacteriaceae bacterium (assembly GCA_964407505.1). GTDB lineage: Bacteria > Acidobacteriota > Terriglobia > Terriglobales > Acidobacteriaceae > Sulfotelmatobacter. The sequence goes on from CAYOVU010000287.1 coordinate 4,871, forward strand.
TGGAAATTTCTACATCTCGGCTAGCGCGGGGACTCCACAAAAAGTAGCGACAACGGCGACGAGTTCTTACTTCACGAACCTGTTTCAGGAAGATGCGAATGATCTGGGGGAATACAACGGAACGACGCCGCAAAACCTGCACGTTTATTCAAGTTACACAAACAGCTCGACGTGGCAACGGACTTCGCTAGGATATGACGCCGGCGATGCTTATGCGGTTGTGAGGAGTGAGAGCTCGACATCCGGAGCGGCGCCGGGATTGGGGTTCTGGATCAACAGCGGGCTGAAGTGGGTCATCGATGCGGGCAGTAACTTTAAGCCGTGGACCGATCAGGCTTATAATGTGGGCTCCTTCAATAGCGCGGGAAGCGGGAGCGGGTTGAGGCCGGGGACGGTTTACGTGGCGGGAAATTCCACGAGCGGCAGCGGCTTCGAGCTGGGGAAATTTGCCAATCAGAGTTACGAACTTTGCAATGACACAACGAATGGAACAGTCGTGAACGGGCTTGCAGTTCTTACGACCGCGGGCTGTGCAGCGAAGCCTGCGAGTGCGTTGACCAGCGGAGCTATCGGAGTGGTGATCGCCAACGCGGGAACGAGTGGAGTGGTCACGCTGGCGCGTACGGGGTCGGTTTTTTGCAGCTTCGATGGGACGGCGACAGTGATCGGGGACTTTGTTGTGCCGTCGAGTACCGCGAATGGTGGATTCTATCCTTTGTGCCACGATGCGGGTGCAACGCAACCAACCGGGACGCAGGTGTTGGGCCGGGTGCTGCAGGCTAGTTCTGGAAGCGCGACGGTGCAGATGTTTCTCGATATGCCGGGGTCGAACGTTAGTAACAGTGCGGCGTATTCGATTCCGTGGTTTACAACGAACACGACGGGAACGGCAATCAGTTTTTCGAGTACGGCGAATAAGGCGGAGTTATGGGGAGTAGCGCTGACGTTTCCGCTAAGCACGACGCAGGTAACTTATTACGTTTCGACGGCCGACAACACAACCAATACCTATGACATGGGAGTGCTGAACAGTTCGGGGAACATTGTTGCGCACATTGGGAACACCGCAGGTACGACATTTGCGCCGAGCGTTGGTTGGAGAACGTTGAACTGGGCGGCGAGTGCGACGCTGCAACCGGGCAAATATTACCTAGCGATTACGAGTAACTGTACGAGCACGTGCGCGCAGGTTTACGGCGGAAGTTCGGCAGGTTTCACGTTCCTGGGCGGAAGCAGTGGGACTGCCGTGAGCGTAACGGCGGGCGGAACGCTGAACAATGGAATCACGGTTCCGGCTGACAATCCTATAGAAGCGACGATTATGGCGTGGGAGATTCATTAGTTTATAGCAGGCATTTAGCACCATCGGCGAAAAGCCGGTGGCTTTTGTTTTGCCTGGCGCTCTGATGTTTGCTGCGCCGGAAAAGCGTTGGGGCTGCGCTCGATGGACAGTCCCTTCGACTCCGTTCAGGGCAGGCAAGGGCGTCTGTCCCATATGAAAATGATTTGTAGATTGGTATAGATCTCAATTTGTTGGAGAAGAACACATTATGAACAGTGCGATCAATCCAGAAGCAGCACAACCCTCTACGACTCAGGCGTTCGAGCAGAGCGATCGAAACCCAGTGGTGTCGAACCTAGCAGGTACAGACAACGGCGGGCAGATACCTGCACCCTTATCCGCGGATAGTCGAGTAACCCAGCCGGGGCCGGCGCCTTCCCCGAACGCGGGACTACAGAACTACGACACGGGAGACAGCGCAGATAGCGTTGAGGATGAGGCGGAACGAGAGGGCTGAGAGCGGGGATCGGCGAGCGATAGCGCCGCAGACTGCGGCACGGATTGCGGCGACGGGGCCGAGGCGAAAGCTTCGGTCCTTTTTATTGGCGAGAGGAAAGTGGGAGAGATGATTGTGCGAGCTTGTCTCAAAGCTGGCTGGAGCGCGAAGGAACGAGGGATTCTTCTACTCCGCAAGACGATTCGCGAAGCAAATCGCCTTGCTCGGCTCAGAATCACAGGGCTGGGCGTTAGCGTTTTGTTGCTGGCGGTGTTTGGTGTAAAGGTCGAAGCGACGACGTACTACGTGAGTTCGAGCACGGGGAGCGATGGTGCGAGTGGAACGTCCGCAACGACGGCCTGGCAGACGGTGGCGCATGTGAATGGGCAAACGTTTCTGCCAGGAGACTCGATTCTATTTAAGCGGGGAGATATTTGGAATGAGAGTCTAGTGCCGCCCTCTTCGGGCAGTTCGGGCAATCCGATTACGTTTGACGCCTTTGGCACGGGAGCGGCGCCGAACCTGACTGGATATTACGCTGTACCGCCGGCCTCGTGGGCATTGGTGACGGGGAATGCATGGAAGGCGCCGGTGCCGGCGACTTATACGGCGATCAACTTCTGCCTGTTTGGATCCATTTGGGGACAGAAGGTGGCGGCGGCAACTACGAACTTGACGGCGCAATGGGATTTTTATCTGGCAAGCGGATATGTGTACGTTTAT
>CAYOVU010000288.1:0-8768 GCA_964407505.1 uncultured Acidobacteriaceae bacterium
CCAAAGGGGACCCAGCCGAGGGAGTGGACCGGGATTGGAGTTTTCACATTAAGTGAGAAAGGACAGGGGGTAAACGTGCCCACGGCTCTTGACCGAAGGTAACCAATGAAGAGTGGTTACGGGAAGCAGCCCGAAACGGGCGCGGGACGGGGCTTTGCGAAGATCGGGACGGTAAACGCTTCTGACGCAGCCTGCGAAACCAGGCGAGAAACAGTAAGCAACCGGAAGGGCACGAGTTCCACTCGTGCCGATCAGCGGCAGCTTATAAGGAGCGGCTTCAGCCGCTGAGGTTCCCCTGTCGCCGGGAGCTCGTGCGGGGCATTCGGGGACAGACGGGCGAACTGCACCCGTCTGTCCCTAGATTCTTGATCCGACCAATCCCGCTTCCCCGTATGCGTAGGATCGGTAGTTACTCCAACGCCAATCCTTCGACAAAGAAAACCAATAAAACCGGGGACAGCCCGCAGCCCCCAATGAAAAGTGTTTCACATTGACGCGAACCAAGATTGAGGGGACAATTGCAGCCGTTTTAAGGGATCAAAAAAGGCAGAAGAGGTGGTTTGTGCAAGTATTCAGCCGACGTTTCGCGCAGCTTAGGACCTTGATCTTGTTAATCGCATTTGCACTTCCAGCGCAGGCTACGACCTTCAGCAACGCAAGCCTGAACGGAAGCTACAGTTTTTTGATCAATCTTTGGACTGCCAATACGCATACAAACGAGTTCGCCATCGTCGGGGTCATGACATTCGATGGCGCGGGTCAAGGAACCGCAGTTTACACACAGACCGCTGCTGGTGGGGTGATCACGAGCGGAAACTTTAGCATGAATTACACGGTGAAACCCAACGGCACTGGCAGGATCACCTGTTCGACGGGATTGACGGACGAGTTCGCTATTACGCTTAACTCGACCGCCGGAGGAGTGGCCCATGGTGTGCAATTGTTGCAGACCAATGACAACAAGAATGAAGTGGTCAGCGGCAGCGCCGTGCTGCAGTCCGCCACTGCGGAGACCTACAGCCTATCCAGTCTAAAAGGGAATTTCGCGTTCCAAGGCAACGAGTGGACCGCCACCGGAACGGACGCCGAGGAGGGTTTTGTCGGAATACTTACTTTTGACGGCAAAAGGAACGTCACTGGCTCATACACCGACATATACGACGGCGAGCTTACTACGCCAACCCTTACCGCCGGTACCTATACGGTGGACTCAGATGGCTTTGGCGGCATGCTATTTCTAGCCGACAATATTCAATTTTCGTTTGCTTTGAACTCGTCGACTGCGGCAGGGAACGCTAAAGGTTTGCAGTTTGTCGTGAACAATTCGAACGGTTACAACATTGTCAGAAGCGGAACCGCGCTGGAACAGTGATGTGGTGGCGGCTTGACGCTTATGGACGAATTCGGGGAAATCTGGGGACAGACGGGACTGTCCCTAATTCCTTGTCCAGAGAATTGGGGAACGTCCCGTCTGTCCCCAGATTTCCAAGATCCAGATTTCAGATTTCGATCTCTCAGCTTTGAGCCCTCCGCGACTGAAACCAGGAAAAAACCGGGACGCCGGCAAGAATTACCAGCAATCCGTAGAAAGAATTCGGCCAGTCCGTGCGAAAGGTGTAGTAAAGAAGAACGGCCGCTACGGCGATGAAAATCGCGGGCACGAATGGATAGCCAAGCACTCGATAGGGGCGAGTTGCTTCCGGATTGCGCCAGCGGAAGATGAAAACGGTGCTTCCAGCGATCATGTAAAAGAGCCACTCGGCGAAGATGGCGAGTGAAAAGAGCTGTCGAAAGTTTCCTCCCAACAGCAATAGCAGGATCGACAATACCGCTTGCAACAGGATCGCGACGGATGGCGTATGAAAACGCGGATGCACCTCCGCCAGGGTGGAGAAGAAATATCCATCGCGGGCCACAGCGTAGGGAACGCGGGCGCCGCTCATGATGGTGCCGTTCAGGGTTACCAGCATGGAGACCGCCATGCCGGCCGAAACAATGGCCGCGCCCATGTGTCCGATAATGAGCGCGACTGCATCGGAGGCAGGCCGCGGCGATGCGGCAATCGCATTTGCCGGGAGCACGTATTGCACACCCGCGTTCACCAGCACATACAGCACGCCGACCGTGGCCACGCCGGCAATCAGAGCGATGGGAATGTTACGCTCCGGTTTCTTCACTTCGCCGGCGACCATGTTGAGGTCATTCCATCCGTCATAGGCCCAAAGCGCCGCCACGAGTGCGGCCATGAAGCCGGCGATGCCACCTTTAGCTCCGGTAAACGTGCCGGTAAAGTTGCTCCAGCCACGTCCGGTTGTGGCTCCCGCGCCGCTGAAGCAGACGATCACGATGCCTAAGATGATTACCACTTTCAACACGGTGAACACGAGTTGGAATTCTCCGGCCTTCTTCACGCCGAGATAATTGAGAACTGAAATAAGAATGGCTGCGGCGATTGCGACCAACTGTCCCCAGGTGATGGCGAAAACATGAGACAGGATGTTCGCGGAGAAGAAAGAAAAGATCGAGAACGTTCCAAGAATACGGACCAGCCCGGTTGCAATCGTGGCCACCGACGCGGGCTTCGCGATGACAAACCAAGTCCAGGCATAGAGAAATCCGCCGAGAGGTCCGTAGGCGTCGCGAACATACACATACTCGCCGCCTGCCTGGGGCTTCATCGCGCCGAGTTCAGCATAAGTGAGCGCACCAAAAAAAGAAAGCAATCCGCCGACCAGCCATGCGAGATAGACAAGCTTGGCCGACCCTACGGCCTGCATCATCTCGGCGGGAACCAGAAAGATTCCGCTGCCGATGATCGTGCCCACGACGACGGCGGATGCGTGGCTTACGCCGAGATCGCGGGAGAGTTCAGGGCGCATGATAGTTGTCGGGCTCGGTTCGGGCATGTCGAGGTGAGCCAGTATACGTGAGCGATGTCAACTTGGATCGGCGATTATTCTGGCGCAAGTAAGCTGACGACGTATCCCGCCCCAAACGTCACCATCGTCCCAATCATTACCCACCACGTCCACGGAACATGCGTCGATTGCCAGAGGTATATTTCGATGCCGAAGCCGAACAGCATGCCCACCGCGGCGCCCCTCTGACTGGCACGCTTGGTGAGAACGCCGAGCAGGAAGACTCCGAGCAGCGCGCCGTAAGCGATTGATGCGAGTTGCAAACCGACTTCAATGACCCGTCCGACCTTGTGCAGCGAGAGCACGGCGATCGCAAATAGCAGCAGAGCCCACACAAATGTGGAAAGGCGTGAGAGCCGCAGGCGTGCGCGCTCATCGGCCTGCGGACGGAAGCTCACATAAAAGTCCATGATAGAGCTTGACGACAAAGCATTGAGAGCGGCGCTCAGGTTTGACATTGCCGCCGCCAGGATCGCGGCAATCAGCAGGCCGGAAATTCCATGAGGCATCCGGCTGACAATGAAGGTGGGATATATCCGGTCGGGCGTGCCGAAATTCGTGGAGGGCACGCGATAGTAAGCCCACAGCATAATTCCGACGATTAGAAACAAGGCAAATTGAAACAAGATGGCGACGCCGCTCGAGAGCAGCGCGGTCACCGACTGCTTCCGGCTGCGGGCCGCCAGCAGACGCTGCACAATTAGCTGGTCCGTGCCATGGCTAGCCGTCGTCAGAAACGCACCGCCGATCACGCCAGCCCAGAAGGTGTAAGGAATCCTAAAGCTCGGAGTAAAGTCGAAGACGCGCAGCTTACCGGCGGCCACTGCGGCTGTATGGACGGCACTCCATCCTCCGGGCACAAGATGCAGAATCGTCCACAAGCCTACAAGCGTTCCTCCCACGTAGATCACTGTTTGCACTACATCGGTCCAGATCACTGCCGCGAGGCCGCCCTCGAATGTATAGATGAGCGTCAATACAGTGATGATGGCGATAGAGGCAACCTGACCGGTTCCCAGCGCAATCGAGACGACAATCGACACGGCATAAACGCGCACGCCTTCTGCCGCGGTCCGGGTCAACAGGAACAGTCCGGCAGTCAGTGAGCGCAACCCTCGCCCGAAGCGGCGTTCAATCAACTCATAGGCTGTGTAGAGATCTCCACGAAAATAGTGCGGCAGGAGCACAAAGCTGATTACCACCCGGCCCACGACGTATCCCATCACCACCTGCAGGAATGTGAGGTTCGTGTCATAGGCGAGTCCGGGGATGCTGATGATGGTGAGTGTGCTGGTTTCAGCTGCAACGATGGAGAGGGCGATCGCCCACCATGGAATGTCTTGTCCCGCAAGAAAGTAGTCGCGTAACGATCGCTGCCGTTTGCGGAAGCGCAATCCGAACAGAGTGATGCCCACCAGATACAGAGTGATAATCGCGAGATCAAGTTTGTCGAGGCCCATGCGTTCAGCGAAAAATACGTGTTCACTAAACTACTTTGCGCGCCACGGTTTCCTGGGGATCGTAAGGCTCGGAGGAACACGCCACGAGCCACAAGGGCGCATCTCCGTCATTGCGCACTGCATGCGATCCACCTGGCGAAACCAAAACCAGCACAGCGCTGCCACCATCAAACTGGCGATGTTGCGCCGTGGTGCCCTCGCCTTCGTCCCAGTGCAAAGACCAGCTTGTGCCGGGTAGCACGACAATCGCCTCACGGCGCCGCAAGTGGTAGTGATTGCCGCGTACGGCGCCTGAAGCCGTCGAGGCGAGATGCATATCAGCGACGCAACCGACGAAGTCGATCGCTTCGCGCGGAGCAGTGAAGCTGAAGCCACGAGCGTCGCCGGAATTGCCGAGTACCGATACTTGAATTTTCATGTCGATCGCCTTCAATTATGGGGGCAATCCTCGGGCGGCGCGAGTGAGGGTTTATAGACGGGGTTGCCGAGACCGCGTTCGTGAATTTCCAAGTGACAAACTGAGAACTGGGAACCGGAACTGAGAACTGCCTGTGGTAGAACTGACCCGTGGCATACTTCCTCGGCATCGATGGCGGCGGCAGCAAGACAACATGTGTTGTGGGGGACGAGGTCTCTCTGTTGGCCCGGGTCACGACTGGCCCCAGCAACATCACGCGTGTGGGCGAAGCTCGCGCCCGCGAATCGTTGCACGAAGCTATCCGACAAGCGTGCGAAGCGGCAGGCATTGATCCGCGGCAGGTGCAGCGCGGTTGTTTGGGAGTCGCCGGCGTCAGTAATGAAGAGACTGCACGCGCTGTTCGGAAAATGGTTGCGGAAATTATGCCGGCGGAAATTGAAGTCGTGGGTGACATGCAAATCGCTCTGGAAGCGGCTTTCAGCAAAGGCCCGGGTGTGATCGTGATCGCCGGGACCGGCTCGATCGCCTACGGGCGCGATGCGCAGGGAAAAGCCGCTCGGGCTGGAGGCTGGGGATTTGCTGTGTCGGATGAAGGCTCCGCGCATTGGATTGGCCGGAGCGCAGTCGCCAACCTGTTGCGCGCAATCGACCAAGAAGAACAAGAAGAAAAGGTGGCAGCCGGGACGCCACTCTTCCTCGAACTGCGAGCAGTCTGGAACTTTCATTCGGTCGATGAGTTGGTGCGGTCCACAAATTCCGGGGCCGACTTTGCAGCTCTCTTCCCGGCTGTCCTAGCTGCCGCCTACGCTGGAGATGCAGTGGCCAAGCGCGTTCTCGCTCAAGCCGCAGTGGAGCTCGCGCGACTCGCGGGAATTGTCATGCACCGGCTCTTCGGCAGCGGCGACACGAGCCGGGTCTCGCTCGCAATGGTCGGTGGGGTATTCCGTCATGCGAAACCAGTACGCGAGGCCTTTCAAAAAGAGATCTGCATGGCGAATCTCAAAGCACACCTCAATCCTGAAGTCGTCGAACCGGTCCACGGCGCGCTGCAGCGCGCGCGTGAGGCTGGCCGTGAATGCCTAGGGGAGGGGAATGAGCTCAAGTAACGCGTCGCGGATATTTCATTTTGAATTCGTAAGACGCCAGCTATAATGGGCTCGAATGAAGAGGATTCTATGTTCATCCCTCGTTTTCTTGCTCTGCCTCTGGTACTTTCGCTAGGCGTTGGACCCCTTGCAGCGCAGTCGACGCTGGACAACCACGAACAGCCTTTCCCGCCTCAGAGCGCACAGCCAGGTCTTCGTATCGGTCCGCTCCAGGATTTTCATTTGCATGGCACCACCCCAGAACCGGAGACCTACCGGATTACTCCGGCGCCGGGAACCTACAGGAAAACCTTTCCTTCTGATCAGAGTACCTGCTATTCGATCCGGGGCTATCGCATAACTCGCGATGATCCTGAGTCGGATTCAACCAGGCCTTCGGGATACTCCACATGCCAGCCTTCGGATCGGTTTGAGGTGAAAGACGCCGGGGAGCAGCAGATTCTTCCGCGTTGAGGGCAAGTTAGCGAAGCTTGAAACTTTCTCCGCTGCACTTGATGTAATCAGCGGCCGCCGCCGACTTCCAGGATTGCGCCAGTCGTGTAAGAAGCTGCTGGAGAAAGCAGCCAAAGCACTGCCTCGGCGACTTCGATTGGCGTGCCGGGTCTTTGCATCGGAATGGTCCCTGCAAGCCGGTCGAGCCGGTCCGGCATGCCGTTGGCGGCGTGCAGTCCGGTCTCGATTAGACCCGGGGCGACGGCGTTGACGCGGATTCCTTCTGCTGCAACTTCGCGCGCCAAGCCGATCGTGAAGCTATCGATCGCTCCTTTCGATGCGGCGTAGTGTACCCATTCTCCGGGCGATCCGGTGTGCGCCGCGCGCGAAGAAATGTTAACAATGGTGCCACCGCTTCCGCCATGACGAGTTGACATGCGACGCACGGCCTCGCGCGCGCACAAAATTGCTCCCGTGACGTTGACGGCCATGACGTGTGCAAGAGCTTCTGCGGTTACCGACTCCACTCGCGAAAACCCGCCAGTAATGGCGGCGTTGTTGACTAAAGCTTTGATTGGTCCTAACACGGTCTCCGCCGTCTCAAAAAGCCGGACGATGTCTTCTTCGCGGGAAACGTCGGCTTGAATCGGGTGAGCACGCCCGCCCGCAGAAGTGATTTCTTCGACGACTGAGTTTGCTTCGCGTCCGCCGGTTGAGAAATTTACACCGACGGCAAAGCCACGCTCGCCCGCCAACCGGGCGATGGCCGCGCCAATTCCTCGACTCGCTCCGGTCACGATCAGCGTGCCACGCTCTACTCCACCCATCATAGAATCGTTTGGCTTGCGCCCGCTAGTCTAGCAAAGCTCCTAAAATACATGACGGCAAGACAGTGATCGATCACGGCAAGTACACCAGCATCTGGAAAAAGCAGAAAGATGGAAGCTGGAAGGTGGTGCTTGATATGGGGAACGCGAGCCAGTAATCCAAATAGGAGGCGCTCGGTGCGGCCATCTTGGAAGTGATCGTTCTAGTGAACGTCGGGGTACTGATCGGAATCGGCGTCTCGCTCTTCACAGCTCCGCCTAGCACTCCGATGTGGCTTTGGGCGTTGGTATCCGGACTCATCCTTGCAATATCTAACTACCTGCTCCTCCGACCAAGGCGAATGACGACTCAGCGGCCGAGATCCCGACTGACGACTACCGTCGTCGGGAGCATCGGTGTGGTGTTTCTATTGGTGGAACTCGTCCTCCGCTACTGGCATCGTTGAGGATACCCGTTACTTGCGGAAGTGACTGCTGATTGCCTCCGCCTGCACCCGGGTTACAACCGCCGATAATGCCGCGGGATCCGCTTGTTTTACCGCTTGTAGACTTCCGAAGTGCTCGAGAAGACGTCTCGTAGTACTCTCTCCCACGCCAGGAATTTCCAACAATTCTGTTGAGCGGTCGCGCATCTGGCGGCGCTTGCGATGGAAAGTCACGGCAAAGCGGTGAGCTTCATCGCGAATGAGTTGAATAAGGTGCAGCACCGGCGAATGATGATCGAGGGCAAGCGGATCTTTCTCCTGCCCATAGATGTAGAGAATCTCCTCGCGCTTGGCGATGGCGGCTAGCGGCTGATTGATGATCTCAAGCGCTTCCAGAGCCTCGGCGGCCGCATGCAATTGCCCGAGGCCGCCATCGATCAACACGAGACTGGGCATGGGCTTCTCTTCCTGCTGCAGGCGTTTGTAGCGGCGCGTGACCACCTCTCGCATGGACGCGAAATCGTCGACACCTTCGACCGTACGAATAATGAATTTGCGGTAATCCGATTTCTTCATCCTGCCGTCTTCCCACACCACCATCGAAGCCACGGTCTCCGCGCCCTGGATGTGCGAGATGTCGAAGCATTCAATGCGTTTGGGAAGGTCGGGCAGGCCGACTGCGTCCTGCAATTCTTCCTGAATGGCTTTGGTATTGGGCTTGAGCACGCGAAAACGCTGATCGTACGACTGCTTGGCGTTGGTGCCGGCGAGATCAATAAGGGCGCGCTTATCTCCGCGCCGAGGAACCAGAATGTGCGCGCGCGCGCCATGTGCTTTCTCTGCGAGCTGGTCGGAGAGCAAATCAGCGAGTGCCTCGCAATCTTCGAAATCGACCGGAACGTACAGATTGCGCGGTACATACGGCTGGCCGATATAAAGTTGCTTGAGCAGCGCAGAGAAAAATTCACCTGGGTTGAAATCAGTATGAATTGCTCTGTCATCCTGAGACCCGCGTTCTCTGCGAGCCGAAGGACCTATGGAACTGTCTGCGCTACCGGTGCTGTCGGCAGATTGCATAGGTCCTTCGCTGCGCTCAGGATGACAATCGGAGGATGAGGATTCCATCGAGGCATCGGTTTCCGCAAACTCTGGCAAGTCTTCCCAGAAAAACTCCCGGCGATC